>DIVE01000071.1 GCA_002423265.1 Methylophilaceae bacterium UBA6140
AAACGGCGGGCTTTACGCTGCCACTGCTGCACCTGCTGTCGGCAAAACCCATGCAGGCCAAAGCCGGCCAGCCGCGCTGTCTGATTCTGACACCGACACGAGAACTCGCGGCACAGGTCGAAGAATCGGTGAAAACCTACGGCAAATATCTGCCGCTGAAATCCATGGTCATGTTCGGCGGTGTCAACATCAATCCGCAAATCGCGCGCTTGAAGAAACCGCTGGATATACTGGTCGCCACTCCCGGGCGCCTGCTTGATCATGTCGGCCAGAAAACCGTCGATCTCTCGGCAGTTGAAATTCTGGTACTCGACGAAGCCGATCGCATGCTGGACATGGGATTCATCCGCGACATCAAAAAAATCCTCGCGCTCTTGCCGAAGCAGCGCCAGAACCTGTTGTTCTCCGCCACATTCTCGGACGAAATCAAGGAGTTGGCCGACGGCCTGCTGAACAATCCCGGCTTTGTCGAAGTCGCCCGCCGTAATACCGCCTCGGAGCTGGTCGAACAAACCGTACACCTGGTAGCGCAAAGTCAGAAGCGCGACATGATGAGTCATCTGATCAAGGCCAATGACTGGCAGCAGGTGCTGGTCTTTACCCGCACCAAGCACGGCGCCAACCGGCTGGCGGAAAAGCTGGTGAAGGACGGTATCGAAGCCGCGGCCATTCACGGCAACAAGAGTCAGGGTGCCCGCACCAAGGCATTGGCACAATTCAAGGATGGTAGCCTGCGCGTACTGGTCGCGACCGACATCGCCGCCCGCGGCCTCGATATCGACCAATTGCCGCAAGTCGTCAACTTCGAGCTGCCCAACGTGCCGGAAGATTACGTGCACCGCATCGGCCGCACCGGTCGTGCCGGCAGCAGCGGCGCAGCAGTCTCGCTGGTAGATGCGGAAGAAATCAAGCTGCTGAAAAGCATCGAACGTTTGATCAAGCGAGACATCCCGCGTGTTGCGGTGGAAGGTTTCGTGCCACCGGACAAAATCGAACCGGAAGCGCCGCGTCCGCCAAGACCGCAGCAGCGCAGACCGCAGAACCAGCAGCAGCGTCAGGGACAGAAATCCGGGCAGAAATCCGGGCAGAAGCCGCAAGCAAGACCGCCGGCAGAAGCGCCGCGCAAATCCGGCAAGCCCATGTCGGAGGCGGCCCGCCATCAGGCCATGGCGCAGCCGGCGCTGTTCTCGCCAAAACCCATACACAGGGGCAACCGGGGACACTAAGGCATGAAGCGCCAGATTAAAATCTGGATCGATGCCGATGCCTGCCCGGTGGTGATCAAGGAAATTCTGTTCAGAGCGGCAGAACGCACCCGGATCGAGACCATCCTCGTCGCCAACAAGCTGTTACGTGTGCCGCCATCGCCTTTCATCCGCGCGTTTCAGGTGCCCGGCGGGTTTGATGTGGCCGACAACCGAATTGTCGAGGAATTGCAGTCCGGCGATCTCGTCATCACGGCCGACATTCCGTTAGCCGCACAGGTGATCGCGAAAGGCGGCCATGCACTTAATCCGCGCGGCGAGCTCTACAGCACAGCCAATATTCAGGAACGCCTTGCCATGCGTAATTTCATGGAGGAATTGAGAGGCAGCGGCGTCGACATCTCGGGCCCCGCTGCTTTCAGTCAGAATGACCGCCAGGCATTCGCGGCGGAACTGGATCGTTTTCTGCAACGTCATAGTGACTTGCGTGCCAGCCCTTTGCATGCCAAGCCAAAGCACCAGAAAACCGCCGGAGAGATTTGATGAAAAACACCCTTTTGCTCGCACTTGCCCTGCTTGTCAGCGCCTGCACCGGCACGCCGGAAGGCGTCAAGGTCGTCACCGGCTTCGAAGCGGACAAATATCTCGGTACCTGGTATGAGATCGCGCGTCTCGACCACTCCTTCGAGCGCGGTCTGGAGAAAGTCACCGCCACCTACAGCATGCGCGAGGATGGCGGCATCAAGGTGATCAACCGCGGCTACGACCCGGTCAAGCAGGTATGGAAAGAGGCGGAAGGCAAAGCCTATTTCGTCGAAACGCCGGATGTCGGCAAGCTCAAGGTGTCATTTTTCGGGCCATTCTACGGCGGCTACAACATCATCGAACTCGACAAGGTCTACTACAACCACGTGCTCGTCTCCGGGCCTGACAAATACTACCTTTGGATACTTGCCCGCACCCCGCAGCTATCCTACCCTGTCAAGCAGCATCTGGTTGCCAGGGCCAAACATCTTGGCTTCGACACGGACAAACTGATCTATGTGAACCAATCTTCCGACCCGGTCGATTACGAAGCGGGACGACACGTCAGAAAATAAAAAACAAGGAGCATCAAGCATGGCCTGGGGATTACTCGTGCTGGCCGGGCTGTTCGAGGTCGGCTTTACCACCTGCCTGAAACTCTCGGAAAGTTTCACCAAACCGCTGCCCTCAATGGGCTTTCTCGTTTGTGCCATATTGAGCTTCTGGCTGCTGACCAAAGCGGCAGAAACCATCCCGCTCGGCACCGCATATGCGGTCTGGACCGGAATAGGCGCATTCGGCACGGCAGTCATCGGCATCTATTTTTTCGGCGACCCTTCCACCACGCTGCGTCTGGTGTTTCTCGTATTGCTGATCGGTTCGATTATCGGATTAAAACTGGTATCGTAGGCGCATGAACCTGGAAACCTGGGAACTGCTGAGCTATATCGTCACCGTTTTCGGTCTGCCGCTGGCGATCTACGCCTTCATTGTCGAGCAGCGCAAGGAGCGCGAGAACGAAGATGAAGAGGTGTACCAGCTGCTCACCGCGGATTACACGGATTTTCTCAAGCTGGTGATGGAAAATCCGGACCTCAAGCTGCGCTCGCAGACGCACACGCAGGATTTGACTGAAGAACAGCAGGAACGCATGCTGGTCATTTTCGAGATTCTGATTTCGCTGTTCGAGCGCGCCTACCTGCTCAGTTACGACGAAGTCATGACACAAAAGCAGCGCAGGCGATGGCTATCGTGGGAAGACTTCATGCGTGAATGGTGCGAGCGTGAAGATTTCCGCCGCCTGTTGCCGCGTCTGCTTCATGGCGAAGACCCTGATTTCGCTGCCTACATTCTCAAGCTCGCCAATCAGGCAGCGATCCAGACGAATTCCGCCGCCGAATCGTGACCGGTTATTTGACCGGCGTCACCTGATAACCGGCATTACGCAGGCGTGCCAGCAAGCCGCCCTCGCCCGGCAGATGCGCCGCACCGACAGCAATGAAAGCGCTGCGCTCGGCCGTCTGTTGCTGTATCCGTTCCGCCATCAGCACGTTACGTTCATTCAGCAGCTTCTGCATAATGCGCGCCCAGAGTTCCGGCGGCAATTGTTCGCCGCTCTGACGCGCGTTGACTTCGATAATTCTGGCCAGATCACCAGACAAATAAGTCTTCACCAGTTCCTCAAAATTGCGCTGACGCTGTTGCGGCGTGCGTTTCAGCACCATACGCAGCATCACCAGCTGCTCTTCGATGCTGAAGCTGTCAAGCACCGAGAAGTGTTCTTCAACTGTCTCTAGCGCACGGACCGGCTTCGAACGGCTTTGTGCCAGCGACATCAGCATCGCATCCAGCGTGTAGGGCGACTGCGGTTTGGGTAGATCGAAAATGACCGCCAGCAGCCAGGGCTTCATGGTGGTGGCAATATCGGTATGCATGGAATGGAAATCGGCCAGCTTGATGACCTCGACGAATTCTTTCTCGGTCAGCATGTGGTCGAGCCTCCCGTCCTTCATCAGATAGACCGACGGGTTCTGCGGCGGCTGCAACTCCATCAAGAACAGCTCGCTGTCGAGCATGGCCTGCATGGCCGCAGGAGGTAAATCCGTGACGCGCGGATCATCCGAATGCATGGTACCAAACAGATAGCTGGTCTTGCCGCCGGGCGCTTCCAGCTTCCATAGCAGGCCCTTGTCCTGAGCCTGGGCAACCGCCATGAAACCGAGTAGAAATACGAAAAAAAGGCCTCGAACGAGGCCGGCAAACACAAAAGAAGTAGCTCGCATGGCGATTCCTATTTTTGGTGAATGGGTCGATTCGCCTTTTTCGACACAGCTTTTGTGCTTCTGGTTCTGCCACTGCCGGAATTTATCCGGTCGAGCGGCTTTTTAGCGTATACGCTCGCAGAAGCCGGTTTTACTGCTAGCGGTTGCCAGGCCGGCACCAGATGTTTCTTGCCGTTGCCGATCAAATCTTCACGGCCCATCTTCTTCAGTGCCTCTCGCAGCATCGGCCAGTTGTTGGGGTCGTGATAACGGATAAAGGCCTTGTGCAGGCGGCGCACACCACCCGCCTTCGGAATCGGCACTTCCTCGCTGTCTGCCGTGACCTTGCGTAACGGGTTTTTGCCGGAGTGATACATGGCCGTCGCCATCGCCATCGGTGTCGGCGTGAAATTCTGCACCTGATCCAGCTTGAAATCGTTCTTCTTCAACCAAAGTGCGAGGTTGAGCATGTCTTCGTCCGTGGTGCCGGGATGCGCGGCAATGAAATAGGGGATCAGGTACTGCTCCTTCCCCGCTTCCTTGCTGAAACGTTCGAACATCTCCTTGAACCTGTCATAGGCGCCCATGCCGGGCTTCATCATTTTGGAAAGTACGTTTTCCTCGGAGTGCTCGGGCGCAATCTTGAGATAACCGCCGACGTGATGCTGCACCAGTTCCTTCACGTATTCCGGCGAAGTCACGGCAAGGTCATAGCGCAAGCCTGAGCCGACCAGGATCTTCTTTACGCCCTTGATGTTGCGCGCCTTGCGGTAAAGCTGAATCAGCGCCGAATGATCGGTATTGAGGTTCTCGCAGATGCCGGGATAAACACAGGACAGTTTGCGGCAGGCCTTTTCTATGCTTTCCGACTTGCAGGCCATGCGATACATATTGGCCGTCGGCCCGCCGAGGTCTGAAATGATACCGGTAAAGCCATCGACCTTGTCACGAATCTCCTCGATCTCGTGCAGGATGGACGCCTCTGAACGACTCTGGATGATCCGGCCTTCATGCTCGGTGATGGAACAGAAGGTACAGCCGCCGAAGCAACCGCGCATGATGTTGACCGAGAAGCGGATCATCTCCCAGGCCGGTATTCTGGCACCACCATAAGCCGGATGCGGCTTGCGCGCATACGGCAGGTCGTAGACGTAATCCATTTCTTTCGTGGTCAGCGGAATCGGCGGCGGATTGAGCCAGACTTCACGGTCGGCATGCCGCTGAACCAAGGCACGCGCATTGCCGGGATTGGCCTCCAGATGCAGCACGCGCGAAGCATGGGCATAGAGCACCGGATCAGAGGAAACTTCCTCGTATGACGGCAGGCGTACCACTTGCCGTGCGCGGTCGGCCTTGGGCTTGCGCACGATCTGGATGACGTTGCTGCCAGTTTCAGCCTCCGCTGCATTGGCCGCAGTAGCGGCGCATGAAGTACCGGTTTTTTCCATTGCCGGCGACATCGCATAGGGGTCGACCGGCGCATCGACCTTGCCGGGGCGGTCGAGATTGGTCGAATCGACTTCTGACCAACCTTCCGGAATTTTCTTGCGCAGGAATGCGGTACCGCGGATATCGTTGATCTCGCTGACCTTTTCGCCGCGGGCAAGCCGGTGCGTCAACTCAACCAGCGCGCGCTCGGCATTGCCATACAACAGAATATCGGCCTTGGAATCGACCAGCACCGAGCGCCTGACCTTGTCGGACCAGTAGTCGTAGTGAGCGATCCGGCGCAAAGACGCTTCGATACTGCCGATCACCAGCGGCACATCGGGGTAGGCTTCACGGCAGCGCTGCGAGTAGACCAGCACCGCACGGTCGGGCCGCTTGCCTGCCGCCGCATCCGGAGTATAGGCATCGTCAGAGCGTATCTTGCGGTCGGCCGTATAGCGGTTGACCATGGAATCCATGTTCCCCGCCGTGATGCCGAAATAGAGATTTGGCCTGCCCAGCACCTTGAACGGGTCAGCCGACATCCATTCCGGCTGACTGATGATGCCGACCCTGAAACCTTGCGCTTCGAGCAGGCGCCCTACCAGGGCCATGCCGAAACTCGGATGGTCGATATAAGCGTCGCCGGTGACCAGAATAATGTCGCAGCTATCCCAGCCGAGCACATCCATTTCGGCACGCGACATCGGCAAAACCGGAGCCGTGCCGAAGCGCCTGGCCCAATAGGGACGATAGCTGTTGATGGGTTTTGAAATCTGCATAAGTTGACCATTTTACTCTGGTTTCGATGTGCCTCAAAACGAGATTTGGCGAGCCTTCTAAAAAGTTTTTTAGCTCGCAACAATATTAATTGTTGTCACTATCATGTTGTGAAACAATGTGCGCTCTAACAAATTCAATAACTAAAATAAGTTAGTAGACATGCTGAATAAATTCTCAACGCTCTGGCGTTTTTTATTGCCGGTTTTGTTATTGCTCGCGATCGCAGCGTTGATGCTCGTGTGGCAGCAAACCGCCCAGCAACTGTTGACGATCGAGCAGGGCGCGAGGCAGCAGGCGTACTCGCTTTCGCAACTGCTGGATATCACCGACCGTATGGTCTCGGAAAAAGCCGATACCGCCATGCTGCTGCTGAAAGAGCGGGCCAGCGCACTGGGCAACCCGGCGCTGAAAGGCCGGGTGAAAGTCAACAACCTCAGCCTGCCCAATCTTGTTTTCGGCGACACGCCGGTCTCCAACTCCTCCTTCCTGGTCGATGGCATTACCGACATCTTCGGCGGCTCAGCCACCCTCTTCGTCAAATCCGGCGAAACGTTTTACCGACTTTCCACCAATATCCGGCAAAACGGCAAGCGCGCGACAGGCAGCATACTCGACCCTGACGGCAAGGTCATCAAGGCAGTTTCCGAGGGCCGCTCGTTTCAGGGCGTGGTCAATATTCTGGGGCAACCCTACCTGACACGCTACGACCCGATGCTGGACGAGCGCGGCGCGCTGATCGGCATCTGGTATGTCGGCTACAGGATCGACATGCAGGCGATTCGTGAGGCAGTTGAGAAATCACGCTATTTATCCAGCGGTTTCGTTGCCATCGTCGATGACAGGAATGAGATCAAATTTCTCTCGAAACATGCCCCGTCGGGCTTCATCGCCGATTTCATCGAATCGCCGCCGGCCGATTGGATGATCATCAGGGAAGCCTTGCAGCAATGGGGGTTCAGGATCATCGTCGCCTACCCCTTGCTCGAAGCATACAAGGCAGGCTTGTCCAACTCCATTTTGCTCATCAGCGAAACCACTCTGCTCGGCATATTGCTGATTGCAGTGATTCTCTGGCAGCTCCGGCGACTGGTGATTGACCCGATCGGCACCGACCCGTCAATGGCGATCGAAGTGGTGCAAAAAATCGCCAAGGGCGATCTGGAGCATGACGGCCTCACTGCAAAACCCGGCACCCTGATGGCCAACGTGCTCAATATGCGCGAAAAGCTGCGAAAAATGCTCAACGTGCTGCAAAAAAACGCCGATGGCATGAGATTGTCAGCCAGCGTTTTTCAGCATGCGCACGACGGCATTTTTATCACCGATGCCAGGTCGCGCATCGTCGAAATCAACCCGGCATTCACTGAAATCAGCGGTTACAGCCACGAAGATGCAATAGGCAGGACGCCCGCCGAGCTGCGCTTTGCCTGTGACCAACCGCAGCTGTTCGACACGCTCTGGCATGACAGTGCCAGTGACGGTGACTGGAAAGGTGAAAGCCGCAACAAACGCAAAAACGGCGAGATTTATATTGCATCGCTGGATCTGTTCGTCGTCAGGGACGACCGTCGCCAGATCAGCCACTACGTCGGCGTATTCTCCGACATCACCGCCGAAATGGCGCACCGGGAAAACCTTGAACACATGGCTTACCATGATGCGTTGACGCAACTGCCGAACCGGACCTTGCTTGCCGACCGGCTGCACGGAGCGCTGATCCATGCCCGGCATACCGGCCAGCTGCTCGCCGTCTGTTATTTCGATCTGGATAATTTCAAGGAAGTCAATGACCGCTACGGCCACGCTATCGGAGACAGTCTGCTGGTGCAGTTCGGCCGCCGCATGCGCGAATGTCTGCGCCAATGCGACACGCTGGCACGCATGGGCGGTGACGAATTTGCATTACTGTTATGCAGCCTCGATTCGCAGGATGAGTGTGTACAGGCACTGAATCGCATACAGGAAGTCATCAGGCAGCCGTTCACGCTCGGCGAAGTTGTTCTCAGTGTTTCGGCCAGCATGGGTTACACCCTGTTTCCGCACGACAATTCAACCCCGGACACGCTGCTGCGCCATGCCGACCATGCCATGTATCTCGCCAAAATCAACGGCGGCTGCAGACATCAACTGTTCGATGCCGAGCATGACCGGCTTACCCGCGGACAGCGGCAGGAACGTGAACGCATCGAGCAGGCGCTGTCAGCGAATGAATTCCGCTTGTTCTATCAACCCAAAGTCGATATGCAGCGCGGCGTGGTCGTCAGCATGGAAGCGTTGATTCGCTGGCAACATCCGGAAACGGGATTGCGGCCGCCGAATGATTTCCTGCCGCAAATCGAACATACCGACTTCATCATCGAATTGGGCGAGTGGGTGATCATGGAAGCATTGCGGCAAATGCAGGCCTGGCAGAAAACCGGCCTTGATATCCCGGTCAGCGTCAACATTGCCGCCCATCATCTGATGCAGCCCAACTTTGCCGAACGGCTTGACCACCTGCTCAGCCTTTATCCGGACGTGAGACCGGGCAAGCTGGAGCTCGAGATCACCGAAACCGCAGTGATCGAGGATATTTCAGGCGTGACGCAAATCATGCAGGACTGCAAATTGCTCGGCGTCACCTTCGCGCTTGACGATTTCGGTGTCGGCTATTCTTCTCTGACCTACCTGAGACGCCTGCCTATCGACATCATCAAGATCGACCAGTCGTTCGTCCGCGGCATGCTGCATGATGCCGACGATCTGACCCTGATCGCAGGGGTGATCAGCCTCAGTCGTGAATTCGGCCGCAGCGTGGTTGCCGAAGGTCTGGAAACTGCCGAACATGGCGTGCAACTTCTGCGTATGGGCTGCAGCGTCGCACAGGGCTTCGGCATCGCGCCGCCGATGGCAGCGGAACTGGTTGAAAAGTGGGCTGCCTGCTACCAACCGGACGAGAATTGGGAGCATGCGAATTGGCAGAACATTCATCATTGAAATTCGGCAGTGACACCGCCCTGCATGCTCGGCGCGCCTCCCTGCTCATCTTGCCGCAGCTGATGTGACTCAACGTTACATTCAACTTGCCGCCGGTCGCCTGGCCGTTCTCGACGCCGACACCCCTTTTCCACCCCCGGACCGGGCGCTGACAGAACCCGATGGGCTGCTGGCCGTCGGCGGTGACCTCAGCGTACAAAGATTGCTTGATGCTTATTCACAAGGCATTTTTCCCTGGTTCGGCAAGGGCGAGCCCGTTCTCTGGTGGAGTCCGGATCCACGCATGGTGCTCTATCCGGACGAGCTGCGGATTTCGCGTTCTCTGGCAAAAACACTGAAATCCGGGAAGTTGCAGGCAGGAGCTTACGAAGTGCGTTTCGACACCGCCTTTGTTGAAGTCATGCAAGCCTGCTCGACGGCAGCACGTCCAGAACAGGACGGCACCTGGATCACCGGCAGCATGATTGCTGCCTATACGCACCTGCATCAAGCGGGCTACGCCCACAGCGCGGAAACCTGGATAGACGGCCAGCTGGCCGGCGGCCTTTACGGCGTCGCCATCGGCCGCATGTTTTACGGCGAATCCATGTTTCACCATGTGACCGACGCTTCCAAGGTAGCCTTCGTGCGGCTGGTGCAAGAACTTGCAGCCAGAGGCTTCGGTCTGATCGATTGCCAGATGAAAACCGCGCACCTTGCTTCGTTTGGCGCAAGGGAGATTCCGCGCAAGGATTTTTTACAGCAGCTGGAGAAATTGATACATTACCC
>DIVE01000004.1:0-1667 GCA_002423265.1 Methylophilaceae bacterium UBA6140
GGTCATCCGCCCGCCTTCCTGTTCACGACGGATGCGAACAACGGCAGCGGCATGCGGCAACTGAGCACCGGCAACATCGCCATCGGCTACCTGCCCGACATGCCTTTCGAAGAAGCCAGTCTGGTCCTCGAAGGCCCGGCCAAGCTCTATGTCTACAGCGATGGTGTTTACGAGCTGCGCCAGCGCGATGACAGCATGCTGACGCTGTATGAATTCACCGGCATCATCGAGCGCATGACCGAAATCGGGCGTAGCCAGACCGACGACATCCTGTCCGCAATGACGGCGCTGAAAGCCGACGCCGGGCCTTTCGACGATGACTTCTCCCTGCTGGAGGTCATATTCTCGCGCTGATTCAAACTGTTCCGCTTGTACTGCTCGCCCTCACCGGCCTGCTACTCACCGCTTGCACGGCACCGGTAACGGAAACAAAGGCGCCTGCCGTTGCCGCCACAGCCATCAGCCTGCCCGACCCGGCAGAGCTGGCGCGTGCACTTGGCGTTGCACCGCAAACGGTACGCGTGCACGAGCCGCATCTGTTCGTCGGCGAAGCGCGTCCGCTGATCGAGTACCACGCTTTCCCTGCCGAAAATGTGCTGACCCATCTGCTCGGCAGCGGCTGGTCGAAGTCGCAGGATGAAATCGAACTGCGCGCCCTGGACGGCTACCTCGCCCGCGTACCGGTCGCCAAACTGAAACGCTACCGCGCTTATTTCGCAGTCGCACGCGCCGACGGCAGCGCTTTCACGGTAGACAACCCGGCTCAGCAGGAAACCAACCTGCCGCTCGCTCCCTATTATCTGATCTGGGATAACGTCAACAGTCCGGAATTGATCCGCGAGGGCGCAACCTTCTGGCCCTATCAGGTCAGCACCGTGTCACTGCGCGCACCTGCCCTGCACAGTCTGATGCCTGAAGGCATGCCGCCGCAGTACCGGCCGCAGGCCGAGCTGGCACAGAAATATTGCCTCAGCTGCCATCTGGTGAACGGCTACGGCGGCGACAAGATGCCGATCAACCTGGCTGATCGGGTCAAGCGCCTGAGCGAATCGGCCTTCCTCACCTGGGTGCTGGATCCGACTGCGGTTGACGCCTATACCGCGATGCCCGCCATGGCGCCGATGCTGCCGCAGGCCGAACGCGAACGCATCGCGCGCGAGTTGTACGACTATTTCCTGCAATTACCAGTCCACGACTGACCAACCGGAGCCGCCGGCAACCATGACCCGACTGCTGTCTGCCTGCCTCATCTCGGTCAGCCTGCTGCTTGCCGGTTGCGACGGCGGCAACACCGTGATCGCGCAGATCGACGACGACGCGCATGCCCGCGTCGGCGTCATGACCGGCACCACCGGCGAAGCCATCGCCATGGAGCGCCTGCCCGAAGCGGAGATCAAGAGCTTCGACGACATCATGGATGCGGTCGCCGCGCTCAATTCGGGTCAGCTTGATGCCCTCATCACCGGCTATCCGGCCGCCGTCCATGTCGCCGGCAAAAACCCCGGTCTGCGCATGCTGGATGAGCCGCTCTCGCACGAAGACACCGCCATCGCGCTGCGCAAGGAAGACACTGCCCTGCAGGCCCGGCTCGACGCATTGATTGCGGAATTGAAGCAGGACGGCACGCTGGACGACATGAAGCGGCGCTGGTTCAAGACCACCCCCGG
>DIVE01000004.1:1677-13944 GCA_002423265.1 Methylophilaceae bacterium UBA6140
GGCCGTATCACCGGCCACGACGGCGAGCTGGCGCGCATCATCGGCGCACGCCTGCAACGGCCGATTGAGTTCTCCAACATGAAGTTCATGGCGCTGATCCCGGCCCTGCAGTCCGGGCGGGTGGACATCATCGTCACCGGTATGACGGCAACGGCAGAACGCAAAAAGCAGGTCGGCTTCACGCAACCTTATTTCGCCAACGCGCAGGTCATGCTGGTAAAGACAGCCGGCAATGGCGGGCAAGCGCCGGCAGATGCCGCCGGGCAGATGCGTAATAGCGCCGATCTCGCCGACAAGCGCATCGGCGTGCTGATGGGCAGCGTGCATGACCGCTATGTCAAGGCCACCTACCCGCAAGCCAGCCAACTGCAATACCAGACCACGGCCGATGTGGTGCTGGCACTGAAGGCAGGCAAGGTCGATGCCGCGCTGTTCGACGAAGAACCCTTGCGCGTCATCCTGCGCACGGAGCCGGCACTGGCCGAATTCGGCGAGCGCGTGCTGCCCTCGCCGCTGGGCGTCGGTTTCAAGAAAGGCAGCCGGTTGCGCGACCAGTTCAACACTTACCTTGCCGCGCTGAAAGCTTCAGGACAATACGATGAGATGGTGGAGCGCTGGGTCACACGCGGCGAAACCGCCATGCCCGACATTAAACTCGACGGCAGCAAGGGCGTGCTGGTGGTCGCTACCAGCAACGACGGCCTGCCGTTCGGCGCGGTCAAGGATAACCGCGCGGTCGGCTTCGATATCGAGCTGGCAAGCCGCTTTGCAGCATCGCAGGGCAAGACGCTGCAAATCGCCATCATGGATTTCGGCAGCCTGATTGCTGCAGCAGCAAGCGGCAAGGCGGACATGATCATAAGTTCGATCTACGNNCACCGAAGAACGGCAGAAACAGATTGATTTCTCTGACCCTTACTTCCATACCGGCAGCCGCTTCGCCGCCCGAAAAGCCAGCCTCGCCGACACCGCGCCGGCAGCCATGGCAGCCGAACCCGGTTTCCTTGCCTCCGTTGCAGAGAGCTTCGAAAGCAACATCCTGCACGAAAAACGCTATTTGCTGATCTGGGATGGCCTCAAGACCACGGTACTGATTTCGGTGCTGGCGACGCTGTTCGGCACCCTGCTCGGCGCCCTCATCTGCACCATGCGCATGTCGCCGCGCCTGCTGCTCAACCTGCCGGCGCGCATCTACATCAATGTCCTGCGCGGCATGCCGGTACTGGTGTTGTTGATGCTGATCTTCTATGTGGTGTTCGCTTCAGTGAATATCAGTCCGGTGCTGGTCGCAGTTATCGCCTTCGGCATGAACTTCGGCGCCTACGTCGCCGAAATCTACCGCGCCGGCATCCAGAGCATCGACCGCGGTCAGAGCGAGGCCGGTATTTCAATGGGCTTCACCAGACTGCAGACCTTCCTCTACATCGTTCTGCCGCAGACCATCCAGCGTATCCTGCCGGTGTACAAGGGCGAATTCATCTCGCTGGTAAAAATGACCTCCATCGTCGGTTACATCGCCGTGCAGGATCTGACCAAAGCCAGCGACATCATCCGCAGCCGCACTTTCGACGCTTTCTTCCCGCTGGTGATGGTCGCTATTCTCTACTTCCTGATCTCCTGGATTCTCATGTTGGCGCTTGAATATCTCGAACGCCGCACCGATCCAAAACAACGCCGCAGAAAGGCGGTGCGCGCATGATCACGATCACGCATCTTTCCAAGCGCTTCGGCGATAACGTCGTGCTGCGCGATATCAGCACAGAAATCCGCAAAGGCGAGGTGATCTCCATCATCGGCCCCTCCGGCACCGGCAAAAGCACATTCCTGCGCTGCCTCAATCTGCTCGACCAGCCGAGCGGGGGCAGCATCGTCGTCGACAGCCAGAACCTGCTGGAGCGCAAGACCAATATCGCCCGCATCCGTCAGAAGATGAACATGGTGTTCCAGTCATTCAATCTCTTCAGCCATCTGTCCGTCATGGAAAACCTCACGCTGGGGCCGATCCGGCTCAAGGGCATGGCACCGGCAGAAGCCGAACGCAAGGCGATGGACTTGCTGAAACTGGTCGGCCTCGCCGAAAAGGCAGACAGCTACCCGGACGAACTTTCCGGCGGACAGAAACAGCGCGTCGCCATCGCCCGCTGTCTGGCGATGGAGCCGGAAATCATCCTGTTCGACGAGCCGACCTCGGCGCTCGACCCGACCATGGTCAGCGAAGTGCTCTCGGTCATCCGCCGCCTGGCGAAGGAAGGCATGACCATGCTGATCGTCACCCACGAAATGGACTTCGCTCGCGATGTCTCCAACCGCGTGTTCTACATGGACGAAGGCCTGATCTACGAAGAAGGCACACCGCAGCAGATTTTCGAAAACCCGGAGAAAGAAAAGACAAGGGCGTTCATCAACCGAATCCGCAGCTTCAGCTACCGCATCGAAACGCCGGATTACGACCTCTATGCCATGAACGCCGAAATCGAGGCCTTCTGCGAAAAACAGATTCTGCCGAAAAAAACCCGCCACAATCTGTTGTTATTGGTGGAAGAGCTGCTGCAGCTGCACACGCCTTTCCTGCGTGAAATAGTGCTCGACATCACCATCGGCTACTCGGAAAAAAGCGAGCGCATCACACTTCTGTTCGAAAGCAGCGGCCCGGCCCTGAATGTGCTGGAATCAGATGCACTGGCTGACGACCTCGGCGTTATCATCATCACCAACCTTTGCGAACGCATCGATTACCAGCGGCTGAACGATAAAAACCGGCTTGAGCTGTTGCTGAAAACCGGGCAAAGACACGCCGGAGATTGATACTGGCAAGCGCAGAAACCAGAGCCGGTCTGCCAACGCTGGCAAAATAGCTGTTAAAGTTCATGCTGTAGCGTTCTTTCACCGGGCACTCATGCATACGGCACTCTCGAGCCTGCGGGCACTGATCCCTTTCTATTACCCGACCCGCTGGCTGTTAATGACACTGGCAGGCTGTCTCTGTCTGGCAGCCAGTGCCAGTGCAGAGCCACAGGTTCTGCGCGTGGTCGCCGACGACAATTACCCGCCTTATCTTTTTCGCAATGCCGATGGCGAACCGGAAGGTTATGTCGCCGATTTCTGGCAGTTGTGGCAGAAAAAAACCGGCATCAAGGTCGAACTGATCGCCACCCAATGGTCTGAAGCGCAACGCATGATCCAGAACGGCGAGGCCGATGTGATCGACATGATCTTCCGCACACCCCAGCGCGAACTGATCTATGACTACGCAGCGCCATACACCAACTTGCCGGTCGCGATCTACAGCCATAACTCGATAAGCGGCCTCAGCCGCCTCGACAGTCTGCGCGGGTTCATGGTCGGCGTAATGGCTGGCGATGCCTGTATCGAGACATTACAGAAGGGCGGCATTAATGATCTGCATTTCTACGACAGCTATCTCGGCCTGATTCAGGGCGCCTTGCGACAAGAGGTTAAAGTCTTCTGTCTGGATGAATACCCGGCCAACTATTACCTCTATCAGCTCAAGCTCGAAAGCAATTTCGTCAAGGCTTTCAATCTTTATGAAGGCCAGTTTCACCGTGCAGTCATAAAAGGTGACACTGCCACTCTGCAGCTACTTAACCGGGGCATCGGCCTGATCAAGCAGCCAGAGCTGGATGCCTTGCACGACAAATGGATGGGGCAATCCATTGGAGATGGCCCCTACGGACGCTATCTGTTCTATGCCATGCTCACAGCACTGGTAGCCGGTGTCGCGCTGCTGCTCTGGAACCGCTCGCTGCAAAGACGGGTTGATGCTAAAACTGCCGAGCTGAAGAAAACATTAGCCGATCTGCAAAAAGCCGAGGAGCGCTACCGGCTTGTTTCCGACAGTAGCAGCGACGTGATCTGGCTCTATGATCTGACCAATCTCCGCTTTAGCTATGTCAGCCCGTCGGTGCAAAAACTGCTCGGCTACAGCGTGCCGGAAATATTGCAAAAAGGCATGCAGGACATCATGACGGAAGAATCCTACGCCGCCATGCGTCACACCCTTTCTCTGCGGGCCCGGACATTGATGGGCGGCGATGAGTCGGGTCGAATCCAGACCAACGAAATTCTACAGACCAGAAGAGACGGCAGTATCGTACCGACCGAGGTGGTCACTACGCTGATTCCTGATGAAGCAGGCAACATCACCCAGGTGCAGGGCGTCACGCGCGATATCACAGAACGCAAAATGGTCGAACGGCAAATGGACATGTACCGTGAAGAGCTGGAAGAACTGGTCAAGGTGCGTACGCGGCAGCTGGAAAATGCCAAACAGCAAGCCGAAGTCGCCAACCAGGCCAAAAGTACCTTCCTCGCCAACATGAGCCATGAAATCCGTACGCCGATGAACGCCATCATCGGCTATGCCCATTTGCTGCAGGAGGAAATCCGGCAGGTGAAGCAGAAGGAAAAGCTGGATCGCATCATCATGTCCAGCAAGCATCTGCTCGGCATCATCAACGATATCCTCGATTTGTCCAAGATCGAAGCCGACCGCCTGACGCTTGAAGAGGAAACCCTGATCATCACCGCCACCATCAACCATGTGCGCAGCATGATGAGTGACCGCATCAGCAGCAAGGGGCTGCACCTGATCGAGCAGATCGATCCGCGTCTGAAAGGACTACCGGTCATCGGCGATTCGCTCCGGCTCAGTCAGATACTGATCAACTACATCACCAACGCGGTGAAATTCACCGAACAGGGCAACATCACCTTGCGTGCGCAGGTGATCTCGGTCGATGAAACGCATGTCATCCTGCGCTTCGAGGTCGAAGATACCGGCATCGGTATCAGTGCAGCGCAACAGGCGCGGCTTTTTCAATCATTCGAGCAGGCGGAATCCTCCACTACCCGCAAATATGGCGGCAGCGGTCTTGGACTGGTGATTTCGCGCAAACTGGCCGCCATGATGGGCGGCGAAACCGGCGTCGAAAGTACGCCCGGCAAGGGTAGTAATTTCTGGGTCACCGTCAGACTGCAGCGCGGTGATGCCAGCAATCTGCCGGCGAGAAAAATCACTCCCGAGAAAAACCGCTTGCGTCAGGGCGCACATTTGCTGGTGGCAGAAGACAACGAAATCAACCAGGAAGTCGCCAGGGAAATGCTCAGCAACATGGGGCTCAAGGTCGATATCGCCTGCAACGGCGCCGAAGCACTGGAGAAATTCCGGCATCATCACTACGACCTGATCCTGATGGACATGCAAATGCCGGAGATGGATGGTCTCGAAGCCACGCGCAGAATACGCGCACTGCCGCAAGGTAAGCACGTCCCGATTCTGGCAATGACCGCCAATGTGTTCATGGAAGACCGCATACGTTGCGAACAGGCCGGCATGAATGGCTTCGTCTCAAAACCGGTGGATCCGGAACGGCTGCGCCAGATACTGTCCGAATGGATATTTGACGAGACGACCGACGCCAAACCGGAGCTGAAGAAAACCGTCAGGACAGCGAAAGTCACGAAATCGAAACGAAAAAATCAAATCGACCGGGCGGCAGGGCTGAAATATCTCGGCGGCAATCTGGAAAATTACGAACATATGCTGACCAGATTCGCCAGCACACATGCCCGCGATGCTGAACAAATCGCCGGATTCCTGGCGCAAGGCGATCACATAAGTGCCGAGCGCATCGCGCATACTCTGAAAGGTGTCGCCGCGACACTGGGAATGAGCAATCTGCAAGAGCTGGCCAAATGGCTGCAGCAGGAACTGCACGCCGGGCTCGGCAAGGATGAGCTGCAGGCCGAACTCGAACAGTTGTCGAAGGCGCTGGAGGCTACGGTTGCCGAGATCGGCCAGCCTCCGAAACCCGGACAGACCGGTAAAGCCAGGCAACGACCAGCGCAAGATACGCTCACCAACCAGACCGAACTTGAAAAAATCCGTGCTTCGCTGCGAGACTTGCAACACTTGCTGGAAAACGACGATATACAAGCGTATTACCTGTGGCATGAACTGGCACCGGCAATACAAGAGATGATCGGGCAGGAAGCGGCTCAAACCCTCGGCTTGCAAATCGAAAGATTCGACTATCGCGGCGCATGCGAAAGGCTCAAGCGTTTGCTTGCAGATGACCGGCTACCGAACCGAGACTGATGGCGATGGTCGTATAGAATAATGCACTGAATTTGCACGGAGAGATATTTGATGACAGATGAACAACACAATGTTTCTCGCAACACCGTGCTGGTGGTGGATGACACCCCGGACAATCTCGCCGTGCTCGGCGGCCTGCTGATGCCACATTACAACGTTCGCGTCGCCAACTCCGGGGCCTGGGCCCTCACATCAGCCAATACCGAACCACGGCCGGATATCATTCTGCTCGACATCATGATGCCGGAAATGGACGGCTACGAAGTGCTGAGACAGCTCAAGGCCAACCAGCAGACGCGTGATATCCCGGTGATTTTCATCACCGCCATGGATACGCCGGAAGATGAAGCCTACGGGCTGGAGCTGGGTGCCATGGATTACATCACCAAGCCAATCAGCCCGGCAATCGTGCTTGCACGCGTGCGGGCACAGCTCGATCTGAAGTCTGCACGCGACATCCTGCACGACCAGAACACCTGGCTTGAGAGCGAAGTCCAGCGTCGCATTCGCCAGTTTGAGAAGGTACAGAACGTCACCATACGTGCACTTGCCAGCCTGGCCGAGGCCAAGGATAACGAAACCGGCAACCATATCCTGCGTACGCAGAACTACGTCAACACGCTGGCACTTGAGCTGGCGAGGCTCCCGCAGTATGCCGAGACACTGACGCCAGAAACAATCAACATGATCACAAAAGCTGCGCCCTTGCACGATATCGGCAAAGTAGGCATTCCCGATGCGATACTGAACAAACCCGGCAAACACACCCCGGAAGAATGGGAGATCATGAAAACCCATGCCCAGCTGGGTGCGGATTCAATCTGGCGCGCCATCCGCGATGAAGAAGATATGGAATCAGTAAAGTTTCTCCACGTCGCCATGGAAATCGCCGGCAACCATCATGAAAAATGGGATGGCAGCGGTTACCCTAACGGACTCAGCGGCGAACAAATACCCCTGTCCGCCCGGCTGATGGCACTCGCCGATGTCTTCGATGCGCTGATCAGCAAACGTGTTTATAAAGCCGCCTTCACACTGGAAGCTGCCCACGCAATTATTGTGGAAAATCGCGGGAAACACTTTGATCCACAGGTCGTCGATGCATTTGAGCACTGCATCAGTACCTTTCAGTCGATCGCTGCGAGCCACGCCGACGAAGGCATGACTGCCTGACCATTCAGGCCTCGATTACCGCTTTCCCCAGTTCCGCTATCAATCGTTCACTCAAGTCATGAAGCTCTGCCGGGCGTGCCATGGCATCCATTTGCTTGCTTGCAAATGCATCAGGCAGCGATCGGGTGACGAAGTGAACTGATCACTGGAATTTTGTTTCTTATCTCAATTCAACCCCTGCTTCTGTTCACATGATTGGAAACCAGAGCCAACAGGTTTACTATTGAAACTGCCTCAAGGCATGACAGCTCAAAAACAACAAAATATGGTGAGTTGAATGATCGATCTCGATGAAAAAGAATTTACATGGTTAAACCCGCCCTATTTCGACCCGGTCGGGCAGGATGACGCCAGCGACTGTCTGATTTACCTGCAAAACGGCGAAAAGCATTTCGGCAAGCTCAATGGCTTGAAGGAGGAGCCGGCCGCCATCGAATTCCTTTCGACCGCAGAATATACGCCGAGGCTCGTCGAGCTGGCCGAGATCAAAATGATCCGTCTGGTCAAACCCTCTGAATTCAGCAAGAAATCCTACTCACTCGAGTCACGGGCCGATAGCTTTCATCCGCCCTCGGAGCGGCAAATCTTTCGTATCGAGTTCAACGACAACCAGATACTCAAGGGCGAAACGCTGGGGTTCGTTACCGGCAATGAAGGCCTGTTCCTGTTCCCGGTCAAAAACGAGTTTTCGGTCATCCGCTATTTTTTTCCGTTCGCGGCCATGAAGACTTATCAGATCGGCGAGAAGATCGGGCAGATTCTGGTCGACGAAAAGCTGACCGATCAGCGCAAGGTCGATGAAGCACTGGACGAACAGGTCAAACTCCGGAGCCAGAAGGTAGGCAGCTATCTCACCGAGCACAAGATCATCAATGCGGAGCAGCTGCACCAGGCCATCAAGCATCAGGAAGGGCAGCCCGTACTCAAGCTGGGCGAGGCGCTGTTGCAACTCGGCCTGATCGACCAGCAGCAGTTGGAAGCAGCGCTGGAGCAACAAAAAGCCAATCGCAGTGTGCAACTGGGTCAGATTCTGATCAACATGAAGATCATCGACAGCAACAAGCTGAAAGAAGTGCTGGCGAAGAAAATGGGCATCCCTTTCGTCGGGTTGACCAATTTCAATTTCGAAACTGTGGCGACAAAACTGATCGACGCCAGCGTGGCCAGGCGCTTCCCGCTAATTCCCTTGTGTCTGGAAGGCAACAAGCTGGTGATTGCGCTGGAAGACCCGCTCAATTTCGAGGCGCTCAAATACGTCAAGTTTCTGACGCAGAAAATCGTCGTTCCGGCCATGGCACTGCACGAAGAAATCGTCGAGGCAATCAACCGCGTATATACCGAAGACGATGCCTCGGCACCGCTGGAATTCACCCCGCGCAGCGAATACATGCTGCACGATGCACCGGCAGCGCCGCAAACGCGAATGGATGAGCTGACACTGAAACTCTCGCTGGAACAACAAGACCAGAAGCCGCTGAAGGAGATTGCCGCAGAATCCGACAGTGCGCTGGTCAAGATTGTCGACAAGATGATCATGGATGCGTCAGTCCAGGGCGTTTCCGACATCCACATCGAAGGCACAACCAGAGGCAAGAACGCGCATGTGCGGTTCAGAAAAGACGGCTCGCTTTTTCTTTACACCGATATTCCGAGCAAGTTCAAGAATGCGCTGATCTCCAGAATCAAGGTCATGGCGCAACTGGACATCTCGGAAAAAAGAAAGCCGCAGGACGGCAAGATCAACTTCCACCACGGCAAATCCAGGCATCTGGAACTGCGCGTGGCAACCATCCCGACCAACAACCATACCGAAGATGTGGTGCTACGGCTGCTGGAATCCGCCAAACCGGTCAGTATCGAGTATCTCGGCCTTTCGCCTGCCTTGCGCGACAGCCTCGGCAAGGTGATCGCACGGCCGCACGGATTGATTCTGGTTTGCGGGCCGACCGGCTCCGGCAAAACCACGACACTGCACGCGCTGATCAACAAGATCAACACGCCGGACAAAAAAATCTGGACGGCGGAAGACCCGGTCGAGATTACCCAGCCCGGCCTCTCACAGGTACAGATCAATCCGAAAATCGGCCTGACCTTCGAAGTCGCGATGCGCAGCTTTTTGCGGGCCGACCCGGATATCATCATGGTCGGCGAAATACGGGACCGTGAGACGGCAGACATCGTGATCGAAGGCTCGCTCACCGGCCATCTGGTGTTTTCCACCATACACACCAACAGCGCAACCGAAACCCTGATCCGCCTGCTTGATCTGGATATCGACCCTTTCAATTTCGCCGATGCCTTGCAGGCCATTCTGGCGCAACGGGTGGTGAAATCGCTATGCAGGGAATGCAAATCACCCTATCTCGCCAGTGATGATGAGCTGGATGAACTGGCTGACGAATATTGCACCGGTACCGCTCTTGACCCGAAGCGGCTACGACAGGCATGGCAGAAAGCCTATGGCAAGGATGGAAAACTGCAGCTGTTCAAGGCAGCGGGGTGCCCGCACTGCAAGAACAGCGGCTTCGCCGGACGCGTCGGCATTCACGAGCTGCTGATCATCGACGACGAGCTGAAAAGGCTGATTCACAAACGCGCCAGCACCGAAGAGATGCTCAAACACGCGAGAGCGCATGGCATGCTGACATTGAAACAGGACGGTATTCTGAAAGTTTTGAGCGGCATCACCCAGATTGCTCAGGTACGGGCGCTGGCAGTTTAGCCCGGATATCTCACCGGATCACGGGACGATGACGAGGAAGTTTGCGCGCAGATTCGCGCACCTCGCGCCAAGCCAACAGCCGAGGCTCCTGGCGCGAAGCGGGGGTGTGAAGATGCGGCAAAATTCCCGTAAGCGCGCGTGAAAGCTACCGGTAGAAACCGGTTTTCGTTCCGATGCCCGGCAAGCCTGCATTCGTGAGATTTCCCGCCCGCTTCAGAGCCGGTATGGTGAAATATCCAGGCTAGCTCTGAATTCTCGTCTTTCTGCATCTTTTGACAATCAGGCCATCAGGTATACATTGCCTGAATGTTTCAATAACTAATGACAGTTGATGCTCCGGCCGGTTGCGGCTAGCGCATGAATCTGCATGAATGGTTTT
This sequence comes from Methylophilaceae bacterium UBA6140, assembly GCA_002423265.1. Lineage (GTDB taxonomy): Bacteria > Pseudomonadota > Gammaproteobacteria > Burkholderiales > Methylophilaceae > UBA6140. Next base: position 12,070 of record DIVE01000004.1, read on the forward strand.
TTTCTAATTAAACGATCTCGCGCAAGCCGCTCCGGGTAGATAAATAACAAGCATGAAAAATCGTCTGTTCCACAGCGTATGGCCAGCCATTCTGATCAGCACCATGATGCTGACTGCCACCCTGTTCTATTGGCAGAAACAGGAAAGAGAAACCGCCGAAAAGCGCCAGTATGCGTTCACCAACACTGCTGACCAGATCAGCAGCCACATCAGTAACCGTCTGACCAGTTACGAACTGATCCTGAACGGGGTCAAGGGTCTTTACGAGAGCAGCGATAATGTCACGCCTGAAGATTTCAGCCAATATGTCAAAGCACTCAGGTTCTTAGAAACCAGCCGCGGCATGCAGGGGATTGCCGTGGTTCTGCTGGTAACAGAACAGGAGCGTGAGCGCCACGAGGCGGAAATGCGTCGCCATGGCTTTGCCGGTTACAGCATCCGGCCCGCTGGCGAACGCTCAAGCTATGCACCGCTGATCATGATCGAGCCTTACGCCGGCGCCAACATCAATGTCATCGGCTACGACCTCTTCACCAATGCCGCCGCCAGGCCGGCACTTGAACTGGCGCGTGATACTGCGAAACCCGCATTGACCGGACGCATCAAGCTGGTACAGGATCCGCCCGGGGCCGAGCCCACCTCCACCGTAATGTATGCGCCCATTTTCAGGAAAGGCGCCAGCGCAGACACACTGGAAGAACGCCGGCAGTTCATCGCCGGTTGGGTCAGCGGTCCTTTCCGCTTCCGCGATATGGTGCAGAGTCTTTCCGGCATGATGGACCCCACCATCAATCTGCATATTTACGAGGGCAGCGACCCCAGCAGCGGCGCGCTCATCTTTGGTGATAAATCCCCCGGCCGGGTCGGCCTTCACAACGGTCTCTATGCCACCCGCCTGGTCGAGCACGGCGGCAAACAATGGACGCTGGCGATGTACACCACACCAGCTTTCAATGACCGCTTCTATGACCGCAAACACGGTTTGGTCGTCATGATCGCCATTGCCCTCAGTCTGATCAGCGGCTGGCTAGTCTGGCTCTTGAGTACTGCACGCGAACGGGCGGTAACGCTGGCTGAGGAAATGACCAGAGAACTGCGTGAAACTCAGGCTTCGCTGGAAAGTACATTGAACGCCATTCCCGACCTGCTGTTCGAGTGGGGTCTTGATGAACGTATCTACAGTTACAGAACTTCGCGCCATGAGCTGCTGGTCACTGCGCCGGAAAATTTTCTCGGCAGAAAATTATCTGAGGTGCTGCCGGCCGATGCTGCCGCAGTCTGCCGGGCAGCGATGCAAGAGGCGATGGCGCATGACACCTCGACCGGCAAGCGCTATGCAGTGGCGTTGCCGCAAGGTCTGACTTGGTTCGAACTCTCGCTCGCGCGCAAGCACAACCACCCCGACAGCGACCCGCACTTTGTTGCCCTGGTGCGCGACGTGACGGCACGTGTAGAATCGGAACAGATTATGCGCCTGCATGCGACGGTATTCGAATCGAGCCGCGAGGGTTTCGTCATTACCGATGCCGACAACATCATCATTTCCATCAACCGCGCATTCACCGAAATTACCGGCTATTCCATGGATGATGTGATCGGCAAGACGCCTTCCCTGCTTCACTCAGGGCGGCAGAACAAGAGGTTCTACGAGGCCATGTGGAGCAGCCTGCAGCAGAAGCAATACTGGCAGGGCGAAATCTGGAACCGGCGCAAAAACGGCGAAGTCTATCCGGAATGGCTGAGCATCAGCGTAGTAGTTGACGAGCAGGGCAAGATCGTCAATTACGTTGGGGTATTCTCCGACATCAGTCAGTTCAAGAAAGCCGAGGAAACAATACACACCCTCGCCTTCTATGACATGCTGACCGAGTTGCC
>DIVE01000004.1:14082-19015 GCA_002423265.1 Methylophilaceae bacterium UBA6140
CTCAGCACCGAAACTGAAATCGCTGCGCAAATGGCCAAAGACGTTGCCGAAAAAATTCATGCCGCCATCAAGCAGCCGCTCGATCTCGACGGGCAAAAATATTATTGCCGCGCCTGTATCGGCATCAGCCTGTTCAGCGACCATGACACCAAAGCCGAAGACCTCGTGAAACAAGCCGATGCCGCCATGTTCCAGGCCAAACACTCGGGCCGCGACAAGATTCATTTCTTCAACGAAGACATGCAGACAGCGCTGGAACAGCGCGTACAGATGGAAAACTGGCTGCGCCTGGCAATTCCCGAACAATTGCGGCTTGTGTACCAATTGCAGGCAGACCAGCAGAAACGCGTGTTCGGAGCCGAAGCCCTGATACGCTGGCACCACCCGGAACAAGGCTTGATTTCACCCGCCTCATTTATCCCGCTGGCGGAAACCACCGGCCTCATCCTGCCGATAGGCCGCTGGGTGCTGGAATCGGTGTGCCGCCAATTGAAGGAGTGGGAAAACAACGGGCTGACACAACATTTGATCGTCTCCGTCAACGTCAGTGCCACACAGTTCCAGCAGGATAATTTCGTCGATCAGGTGCTTGATGTGGTTGATCAGACCGGCACCAGACCAGACCGGCTCAAGCTGGAGTTGACAGAAAGCATGCTGATCGAGAACACCGAAGCGACGATTGCCAAAATGAACGCATTGAAGGAAAAAGGCATCAGCTTCTCGCTCGACGATTTCGGTACCGGCTACTCCTCTCTTTCCTATCTGAAACAGCTGCCGCTGGACCAGATCAAGATCGACCAGTCATTCATCAGAGACATCCTGACCGATCCCAATGATGCTGCCATTGTCCGCACCATCATCGCACTCGGCAGAACGCTCGGTCTCAACGTCGTTGCCGAAGGCGTCGAAACCGGGCGCCAGCTTGACCTGCTATCCGCTTACGGCTGTTATAATTTCCAGGGTTACCTGTTCGGCAAGCCTGTAGCTGTAGATGAATTTATGCAGCAATTGCTGAAAAACTGACAGCCATATGATTCAATGAAAGCCCTGCCATGAAAAAATCCATCGTCGCCATCCTGTTCGCACTTGCCTCTACAAACGCATCCGCGACGCTGTTCCAGCTCGACGACAACGAGAAGGAAGTGGCTTATGCCGAGACCAACACCATCAAAAAATCCGGCGACATCGTCACCATGTGGTCGCTGTACGACTTGAAGAATCAAAAATATCTGGCGAAGAAACCCTACCAGTCGACGAAATTCCAGATGGAGTTTCAATGCAAAAAAGAACTGGTGAGGCTGCGCGGCATGAAATTCTTCAGCGGCAAAATGGGCGAAGGTCAGGTGATCTACAACGAATCGTTCACCGACATCTGGACACCGATCACCGATGTTGAATCAGAGTGGTATTTTGCCTGTTACAACCGATAACGCTTGACTGAAATGAAGAGCCAGCCTCACGGCTGGCTTTTTTATTCCTGACCTTCGCACCCCCCCCTACCGGGAAAGAAAACGGTCCAGGCATAATGCCACTCTTCCCGAGACCCTTGAAAAAATAAAAAAGCCTCATCCTTTTGGGATGAGGCATGAGCCAGAAAACGTCTTGCAAGGACTAATTTTCTTGGAGATGACTGGTTAACAATTCAAAAGGATTTTGATACAGCGAAAACAACTCGCTCATCAACAATCTGGTGATTGCTGTCATAGCCATAGAAGTCGTGCTCACCCTTTTTGATATCGGTATCGTGATAACGGACATCTACCTTATATCCAAAAACATTGCGGCTTACACCTATATTCCAATGCCACCAATTCAGTTTCTCCTTGCCGTCACCGTTTAAGTCATACTTTGGGCCTTTGCTATCAAAAAACTGATAGCCGACCCCGCCTGAAACAGTGAATCCATAAGGCGCAGACCAGCTCGGATGGAATGCAATGTTATGTGACTGCAAATCCTTGACGCCGAACCAGTCGGTTATTGTTGGCGAATATTCCAGCTTTAAATTGACAGAACCGATTTGCTTGTCAAGATAATTAAACATTTCCATAACAAGATAATTGGGGCCATTGAAGTAAATCAGGACATCACCGAGCAAAAAAAAATAGAGCAATCACTTAAGCAAAGCCTTGTTCAATGGGAGGCTGTATACGAGCAGCCATTGTTTGGGGTCATTCAGTTCAACGATGACGGCGTGATACTCCGTTCAAATACAAAGATTTGCGAATTGACTGATCGAGAAGCGGGCGAACTGTCAGGAAACACTATTGAATTGATATTCGATGACACAACAAGCCGCGCTCTGCGTAATGCACTTGCGGCAGTTAGCAAGAACGGGCTGGTGGCATACAAACTAGATGGCGCGGTTACAGTCAACAGACAGCAAACTGCAAATGGCGATGCGCATATTGCTGTAGATATTTATCTGATCAATGATATGCGGGAAAGCGGATCCAAGATGAATACCGCATTTATTTTTACAAGGCAATTAGCTGCATAGTCAGCTTTATTCTGATTCCAGCCTGTTGAAACATATCCAACTCAGCATCAACAATCAGACACTAATTTAACATCAGTAACTTAGCGTAGCTTTTATTAGCCTAAGAAACTGAGTGCTGGTATGAAATTGTACCTGGTACTTACTGTCCTAGATTCCATGCAGTAAATACGTCGAGCAACAAATCCGGCAAAACACGCCATACAAACCACTTTATTATCTTGTAAACAAGATTAAATAATCATAAAACACAAACAAGCGGTTACGCTGCTGGCCTGTCAACTCTCTCAATACGTTGTGTTTGATTAAATCATCCACTAGTGCGCCGGCTGTATTCGGCGTTGTGCTAAGCAATTCCGAAACATTTTTAATATCCAAAACAGGACGCTCATATAAATGACGCATTAATCTTTGCACATTCGCCTGTCGGCGTTGGCTGAATCTCGGCAATACTTCACACTCGATGCGCTCTTTAATCACCAATATTTCTTTAAACACGCCTATAGCATTTTCCGCCGTTTCCTTAATGCCATGTAGAAAGAAAATAATCCATTCACGCATATGATGGCCTTGCCGCACAGCCATTAAATGATCTACATATGCGGTTTTATTACGCTCAAAATAATCAGAAAGATAAAGTGCTGGTTTTACTAGCAATCTCTCCGATGCCAGATATAAAGAAATCATTAAACGACCAAGCCGGCCATTCCCATCCAGGAATGGATGCACCGTCTCAAACTGATAATGGGCAATGGCTATTTTAATAAGTGGCGGGACATTAATCTGCTCATCATGTAAGAACTTTTCCATGTCGCTCATCAACTCGTTAACATGATTTTGATGTGGTGGTACAAACACGGCATTCTTCAAGCTCACACCAATCCAGTTCTGACTGATCCGAAACTCTCCAGGCATTTTATTTTTACCACGCACGCCAGAAAGCAATACAGCATGCGTATCTCTCAGCAATCGGTTTGATAATGGCAAGCGCTCCAGACTATCAATGGCAAAGTTAATCGCATGGATATAATTTTGTACTTCCGCCCAGTCATCGCGTTTCTCCGGGCTCAAGTCTGCCTCATCCTTAAAGACATCTTCGATATTAGTTTGTGTCCCCTCGATTTTGCTGGATTGTGTTGCCTCTTTAACCACATATGTACGGATAAAAAATTCAATGTCAGGCACTAATTGAGAGAATGCGTTAAGTTCTCCCAAGACACGATCAGCCTGGCCAAGTAGTGTCTGCAACTTAGCATCAGCAATAATCCAGGGATGGTGTATTTGCGTGGGCAAAAAGCTTTGATACTCGTATTGCGCTTCGTACTGCCCGGCAAAATAATCGTCAAGATTCATATTTAAGAAACTAACCACTTTTCTACAATCATGAGAATGTTATTGTAGAACATTAGGGGAAGTCAATTTTTATTGTAGATTAATGTGATTTTCTACAATAAATAAAGTCGTATTGTAGAAACTAGAACTGCATTAACTGCGATTCAATTCTCAGAAATACCCAAGAATCGATAGCTCTGGGCCTGGCACCCATCAGACGATATTACCTGGCATTGTGACCACACAAAGAACAAGGGACGGCTTTTACCGTCCCTTGTTCAATTTTGGTGGCCCCCCTCGGAGTCGAACCGAGCACCAACGGATTATGAGTTCGTGTAACCCATTGTTTTTAAACGATTAACACTCGCCCTCACTCGCCAGCAATCGCCTGCACTTGTCATTTTTGTCACAGAGAAGCCTGAATCGCCCCGTCTGCACTAGACACTTTCCCGAGAGGCGTACCACTGAATCGTGATGCGGTGAAGGTTCTTGAAGAACAACGTGGGAAACATCCACGCTATTGCTTCACTTATAAGGGTAGGCCGATTAGTTGGGAGTTAAGCAACGATGGCTGGCATAACGCCCTAAAGCGAGCAGGGATTCAAGACTTTCGTTTTCATGACCTTCGTCATACTTGGGCTTCATGGCATCGTCAGGCTGGCACGAGCTGCGATGAACTGAAGGACCTTGGTGGTTGGAAGTCACGTGAGATGGTCGACCGCTACGCGAAATTTTCAACTGATAATTTGACGGCTGCTGCGTCCAGAATCGAATCAGGGTTGGGTGATAACGTGATTTCATTGTCACGTTTTTGTCACGTTAAAGAAAAAACGGCTTAGAGATTACCCCTAAGCCGTTGATTCTATTGGTGGCCCCCCTCGGAGTCGAACCGAGCACCAACGGATTATGAGTCCGCTGCTCTAACCAGGCATGAGCTAGAGGGCCGGGAGAGCTTTAATCGTTGCCGGTTTCGAGGAAGCTGCGCAGGCGTTCTGAGCGTGTCGGGTGACGCAGTTTGCGCAGCGCCTTGGCTTCGATCTGGCGGATACGCTCGCGGGTGACCGAGAACTGCTGGCCGACTTCCTCCAGCGTGTGGTCGGTGTTCAT
>DIVE01000016.1 GCA_002423265.1 Methylophilaceae bacterium UBA6140
CGCCGCCCGGCATCTGGCAACAGAATATCGTCAGCGCCTTGTTCAATGACGATGTTGATGTAGCCAAAGTGATGAATGACCTCGCCAGCGAGACCGGCCTCAATGACCTCGTCTACAGCGTCGAACAGGTCGCCGAGCAGGATTGGGTCAGAGCAACGCAATCGCAGTTCGACCCGATCCGGATTCGCGACGATCTGTGGATCGTGCCCACCTGGCACGATGCGCCCAACCCTGACGCGCTCAACATCATTCTCGACCCCGGCCTTGCCTTCGGTACCGGTAGCCATCCAACCACGCATTTGTGTCTGGCCTGGTTGGCCGACAATGTACGTCCCGGCGTCTCGGTGCTCGATTACGGCTGTGGTTCCGGCATTCTTGCAATTGCCGCAAAGAAACTCGGCGCAGGCCGCGTCATCGGCACGGACATCGACGCCCAGGCTATCGAAGCCAGTCATTACAATGCGGCGCAGAATCAAGTTGAAGCAGCGTTTTACCTGCCGGGCCAACTGGCGCCCAACCAGTTGCGCGAAGAGCCGGCCGACCTGGTGGTCGCCAATATTCTGTCCAGCGCACTTTCGGTGCTGGCACCGGCGCTGGCTGCAGCCTGCAAACCCGGTGGCAGTATCGCGCTTTCGGGAATCCTGCGCGAACAGGCGGAACAGGTCGCCGCAATCTATGCCGAATGGTTCGAGATGAACGAACCCGCGTTTCTGGAAAGCTGGGTGCTGCTGACGGGCAGAAGAAAATGCGCCTCGTAACCTCATGCCCCGCATGTGAAGCTGCTTTTTACGTCAGCGCTGAACAACTGAAGGCGCATCGTGGCAAGGTGCGCTGCGGACAATGCGAGCACGTATTCAACGCGCTCGACCGGCTGGCGAAAGTGGACGATGAAACTGCGGCCGGACAACCGGCACAGTCCTCTGCAGAAACTGACAAATTTCCCGACACTACAGCACCCGTTACACAACAAGAAGACACGCCGCCCCATGAGGAGACAGTGCTCCCCGCCGCAGATACCCCCGCTGCACCGAGGCCGATCCTGGTTGATGAAGCTGCTTTCAAGCTGACCGATTTCAGCGTTCCCGGCAACGCCAGCATACTGAGTCCGGCCATGATGGAGGACTCGGTCAGAAACAAGGCGGGGATCGAGCAGCGAAAAAAACCGGTGCTGCTCAAACTGTTGCTTGCTCTGATCGCCCTGCTGCTGATTCTGCTGCTGCTGGCACAAGCTGTTTATTTCCTGCGCTCCGACATTGCCGCGCGCTGGCCGGAAGCCAGACCGCACCTGGAACAAGCCTGCCTGCTGGTTAACTGCCAAGTCGAACTGCCGAAAAATGCTGACCTGATCGCGATCGACGATTCAGACCTGCAGGAAGACCCTGACCGCCGGGGACTGATTCATCTTTACGTAACCATCATCAACCATGCCGGTTACAGTCAGGCCTATCCGTTGCTTGAACTCACGCTGACCGACACTTACGACAAGCCGCTATTGCGCCGCATCTTCAAGCCGGAAGAGTATCTGCCCGCCGGGCTGGATATCGGGCAAGGCATGGCGGCGAGGAAAGACGTTGGCATCAAACTCTCGTTCACTACCGATAACCAGGCCATCGCCGGCTATCGGCTGTTTCTGACGTATTAGGGGCGTTCACAGCATCTGCCGGAGCCAGACAACGGTTATCAAGAGCCATCGCCTGAGCGAGCAGTTGTAAAAAGGCACTGGTGAGCAGCGCCTTTCCCAGTGTTTCATATCCCCAGATACTCTGCAGCGCCAAATAAAACTGCAATCCCAAGCACAAAAAATATCAGTGCCGCAATCAGATGCACCAGCCGGACCGGGATGCGCTGCGCGATCTTTTCTCCCATCAGTACCGCCGGCACATTGGCAATCATCATGCCCAGCGTCGTACCGATCACCACCATGAAAAACGCCTGATATTGTGCCGCCAGAGCAATGGTCGCAATCTGGGTTTTGTCGCCCATCTCCGCCAGAAAGAATGTCAACAGCGTAGTACCGAACACCCCCATGTGATTCATCTGTCTTATTTCAGCGCCATCCAGCTTGTCCGGAACCATGATCCAGATAGCCATCAGGATGAATGAAACACCCAGCATCCAGCGCAGGGTTTCCGGCGCCAGCAAGAATGTGACCGAAGTACCAAGTAATCCGGCAAGCGCGTGGTTGGCAATGGTGGCAATCAGAATTGCCAGAATGATGGTATAGGGCTTTTTGAATCTTGCTGCCAGAACGAAGGCCAGCAATTGGGTTTTATCGCCGATTTCTGCGAGTGCAACAATACCGGTCGAGATGAGGAGTGCTTCCATGAATTTCTCCGGCCGGAGTAAACCAGTGACCGTGCCGACCCTCCAGCCAATATGAAGCGGCACGATCAATGGTCTCACGAAGTTCAGGTTTGATCCGAACCGCCTGCGCCATGGCGAAAGCCAAGTATGTTGACGCAAGCCCTTTTAAGCCGCTAAAAGGAAGCTACTCCCCAATGAGTGGGTGGATTCTACTGCAGCCAACGGGTCGAGGTCAAAACCCGGGCATCGCAAAATTGTCGGCATTGTTCGATATCTCTGATAAAATGCAATCATGTTGCATAAAATGCTTTTCACACTGGCGCTTACATTTCTGCTCGGTTTTGCCCAGCAGAGCGCGCTGCTGCATGCAGCCAGCCATCTTGCCGATCTTCATCCGGACTCGCAACAACAGGATCAAGCTCCGGCGCACACTGCCGCATGCGATCAATGCCTGAGCATCAGCCATGCCACCGGGGCCATCGGCGGCAGCTTCGTTTTCATGCTGGAAAAAACAGCACAAGCCACACCGGCAGACATCGCCTCCAGCCATCTTCAACACCGTTTCG
>DIVE01000005.1 GCA_002423265.1 Methylophilaceae bacterium UBA6140
TTATTGTAAGGATTTTTCGTGCTTAGTCAATTCTATTCCTCATTCATATCGTCGATTGTCCGGCTGTCGTGCATGCTTGCATCCGGCATGCCCTGCCACTCTTATCATGCTAAAATCCCCTACTTTAAGCCCTGAAATAAGCCGATAGCCAATATGGAACAATTCGCCAAAGAAACCCTCCCTATCAGCCTTGAAGATGAAATGCGCAGGTCGTATCTCGACTATGCCATGAGCGTCATTGTCGGGCGTGCGTTGCCTGATGTGCGTGACGGTCTGAAGCCGGTTCACCGTCGCGTTTTGTATGCGATGCACGAGCTTTCCAACGATTGGAATCGCGCTTACAAGAAATCGGCGCGTATCGTCGGCGATGTGATTGGTAAGTATCACCCGCATGGCGATACCGCCGTGTATGACACGATTGTGCGCATGGCGCAGGATTTCTCCTTGCGCTACATGCTGGTGGATGGCCAGGGTAACTTCGGCTCGGTGGATGGCGATAACGCAGCGGCGATGCGTTATACCGAAATTCGCATGGCGCGCATTGCGCATGAGTTGCTGGCGGATATCGATAAGGAAACGGTGGATTTCGGCCCCAACTATGACGGTTCCGAGAACGAGCCGCTGATCATGCCGGCGCGTATCCCGAATCTGTTGATCAACGGCAGTTCGGGTATTGCCGTCGGCATGGCGACCAATATCCCGCCGCACAATCTGAATGAAGTGCTCGATGCCTGCCTGGTGTTGCTACAGAATCCGGAAACGACAATAGATGAGCTGATCGAGATCGTTCCGGCGCCGGATTTCCCCACTGCCGGCATCATCTACGGCACCATCGGGGTCAAGGAAGGCTACCGCACCGGCCGCGGCCGGGTTGTCATGCGCGGCCGCACGCATTTCGAGGATATCGGCAAGGGCGACCGCCAGGCCATCATCATCGACGAGCTGCCGTATCAGGTGAACAAGAAAACCCTGATCGAAAAAATCGCCGAGCTGGTGAACGAGAAAAAAATCGAGGGTATTTCCGATCTGCGCGACGAGTCGGACAAATCCGGCATGCGCGTGGTGATCGAGCTGAAGCGCGGTGAAGTGCCTGAAGTTATTCTCAACAATCTCTACAAGCAGACCCAGCTACAGGATACCTTCGGCATGAATATGGTGGCGCTGCTGGACGGCCAGCCGCGCTTGCTGAACCTGAAGCAGATGCTGGAGGCTTTCCTGCGGCATCGCCGCGAAGTCATCACACGCCGCACCGTGTTCGAATTGCGCAAGGCACGCGAGCGCGGCCATGTGCTGGAAGGCCTGGCTGTGGCGCTGGCCAACGTCGACGAGATGATCGCGTTGATCAAGGCGGCGCCGACGCCGCCGGATGCAAAGCGTGAGCTGATGGCGCGCAGCTGGAAATCGCCGGTGGTCGAGGAAATGCTGAAGCGCGCCGCGATGGAGGCTTCCCGCCCCGATGGCTTGTCGGTCGATTTCGGTCTTACGCCCGACGGTTATCGTCTTTCCGAGGTTCAGGCGCAGGAAATCCTGCAGATGCGTCTGCAACGCCTGACCGGTCTGGAACAGGACAAGATCGTCAACGAATACAAGGAGGTGATGGATGTGATTGCCGACTTGCTCGATATTCTGTCCAAAGCCGGCCGCGTGACCGAGATCATCGTGCAGGAGCTGTCGGCCATCCGCCAGCAGTTCGGCGACAAGCGCCGCAGCGAGATCGTGCAGAACGCGCAGGATCTTTCGCTCGAAGACCTGATCACCCCGCAGGATGTCGTCGTCACGCTGTCGCACACCGGTTACGTCAAGTCGCAGCCGCTGGATGAATACCGTGCGCAGAAACGCGGCGGTCGCGGCAAGATGGCGGCAGGCACCAAGGAAGACGATTTCATCGACAAGATGTTCGTCGCCAACACCCACGATTACATCCTCTGCTTCTCCAGCCGTGGACGCGTCTACTGGCTCAAGGTCTACGAAGTGCCGCAGGGCGGTCGCATCAGTCGCGGTAAGCCGATCGTCAATCTGTTCCCGCTGGAGGATGGCGAGAAGATCAACGCCATTCTTTCGGTCAAGGAATTCGACGAAAACCGCTACATCTTCATGGCGACTTCGCAGGGCACGGTGAAGAAAACCTCACTGGCCGAATTCTCCAATCCGCGCAAATCCGGCATCATCGCCATCAATCTTGATGAAGGCGACTTCCTGATCGGTGCCGAAATCACCAATGGCGAAAACGACATTGTGCTGGTGTCCGACGGCGGCAAGGCGGTCTGGTTCGATGAAGAGCATGTGCGTCCGATGGGTCGTGCAACGCGCGGTGTACGCGGTATGAGGCTGCCGGCAAAACAGGGCGTGATCTCTCTGCTGATTGCCGAAAGTGAAAACCAGACCGTACTTGTGGCGACCGAAAACGGTTACGGCAAGCGTACCGTGCTGAAGGAGTTCCGTCTCTCGGGCCGCGGCACCCAGGGCGTCAAGGCGATTGCGACCAGCGAGCGCAACGGCACGGTGGTGGCGGCGAGGTTGGTCAACGATGAAGACGAGATCATGCTGATCACTACCGGCGGCGTACTGATCCGCACTCGGGTCAAGGAAATCCGCGAACTGGGCCGCGCTACGCAGGGTGTGACCCTGATCAACCTCGGCGCCGGGGAAAAACTCTCCGGTCTGGAAAAGGTGGTCGAGACCGACGACGAAAACTAACAAAATCAGAAAACCAACATTGACATGACGCAAATCTATAATTTCT
>DIVE01000128.1:0-2860 GCA_002423265.1 Methylophilaceae bacterium UBA6140
TATGTGATGGAAAATGGAGCGTCCGCCGAAATTGCCATCGTCGGCAATGAAGGCATTCTCGGCATTTCGATTTTCATGGGCGGAGAAACCACCCCAAGCCGCGCCGTGGTTCAAAGTGCGGGTTACGGCTATCGATTGCAGGCCAGGCTAATGAAGCAGGAGTTCGACCGGGCAGGTTCTGTGATGCGTCTGCTGTTGCGCTACACCCAGGCACTGATCACGCAAATGTCCCAGACGGCGGTTTGTAATCGGCATCATTCCATTGAGCAGCAATTATGCCGCTGGTTGCTGTTGAGCCTGGATCGACTTCCCGGTGATGAGCTGAAAATGACGCAGGAGCTGATTGCCAACATGCTTGGCGTTCGACGTGAGGGGGTTACGGAGGCTGCAGGTAAATTACAGAACGACGGATTGATCGAGTATAGCCGGGGCCATATCAAGGTACTGAACCGGCCGGAATTGGAGAAACGCGTATGCGAATGCTATCAGGTGGTAAAAACCGAATTTGATCGGTTGCTGCCTTCCTTGCGCAAAGTTGCCCATTAAACAAAAGCCCGTTACTGACGGACGAAAAAACTGCAGCTTCAGCGCCCGAAGGCGCTGAAGTTACAGACGTCGACCCTGAATCAGTCGCAGCAAGATCATGATAATCGCAACCACAAGCAGAATGTGAATCAAACCACCCATGGTGTAGGAAGAGACGAATCCCAACACCCACAGAATGATCAAGACGATTGCAATTGTTCCCAGCATGTCCGTGCTCCCTATAGATGATCCGGTGTATTAGTTTCGCTTACTTGACTCGCATGTCGTCCTTGACCGATGTCACTCCCTTGACGCCACGGGCAAGTTCAACGGCGCGTTGAATATCTGAGCGCGAGTTGACGAAACCGCTCAGTTGCACCACACCCTTATAGGTTTCAACATTGATTTCGGCGGATTTCAGCGAAGCATCATTGAAGATCGCTGCTTTCACCTTGGTGGTAATAACACTGTCATCGATGTACTCTCCCGTGCCTTCCTGCTTGGATGTTGAGGCGCATCCCATGGCAGTTGTCAGCACCAGGGCCAGAAAAATTGCAGAAATTGTGTTGGATTGTTTCATGTTTTATCTCCAGAAAATTCAAACTTCTAATAAATGGCGGGACTTGAGATCGAGATCATGATTCTGAACTTCTCAGCGTCTTGTCATACATGCTCAAATCCACCGGGCTTGCGCAGCCGTCTTCAGAATTTTTCGCGGCAGCGCAAACACTGTTGCATCATCGCCTTATCTCTTTTCAACTTCAGTGCGCTAACGCACATAACACGACCTACGCACAGATATTTTTCAGAAACGCGACTGACTAGTGGTTGCGGCCGCTGCCAGAGCGATCGTTGTCACGATGGTCACCTCGACCATTGTCATTTCCGCGATGATCGTTCCTGTCGGATCCCATACCGCCATGACGATTTCCATGCTGCTCACGATATCTGGGGGCGTAATCCCGGTTGTACCAATCGTCGCGCACAAAGTAGACCCGATCGTGGCAGGCATCATATTTACGGCAGTGCTTGCGCCAGTTTTTGGAATGCCCCGGCGGCACTCGAAGATAGATCGGCTCGCGATGCATAGACGCTCTATACATCACTCGCGGCTGATGATAGACCAGCTGCGGTTGTGAATAACCGCCGATATCAAGGCGACCATAGAAACCGGGGTCTCCAACGCTGATCGAGACACCAACATCGGCAGCAAGCGCCGGTGTGGCCAGAGTGGCAACGGCCAATGCCGCGATTGCGATTAAACTTTTCATTTTTATTCTCCAATAATTTGTAACAAAGGGGGCAAGCAACGCGGCCAGCCTTTCGCTGGCATCATCAGGCAGGTTCAGAAAGCTTCATCATTGATAGCGGTCCCAACCACCACGTTGGTCCTGTCCGTCACGTTGGTCCCAACCGCCACGCTGATCCTGTCCGGGAGTGGTCTGGCGCTCGGTATCTCTATCCGGGCGACGCTCTCCGTCCTGCTGCGTTCCGGGAGCCCGCTGATCGCGCTGATAGACATCAGGCTGCCTTTGGCCATCTCCGTTTGCGCGCCCTTGATCACCTCTTTCGCCTTGTCTTTGCTGGCGGCCATCCTGCGAAGATGCCGGCTTCGACTGCGGTGCATTCTGCCGCATTTCCGGTGAGCGGTTTCCTGACCTGTCGTCATCGCGTCTATCCGGCGCCGAGCGTTGGTCATGTGTCCTTCTCATTGTTTGCTCTTCGTAATGCCGTTTGATGGCAGGCTCGCGAGGTTCATAGCGATAATTTCTGTTCTGCAACTCATATTGCTGCTCAATGCGTCTTGGATAGCGATCTCCCGAGTAATGTCGCTGATATTCAGGAGGTGGCGCTGCTGCGGGGGTATTGCGGCGGTCCCATCTATTCCAGTCACCCCGGCGTTGTTCCCAGTTGCGACCCCAGTGATCTCCCCATCGCGGCGGAGCATCGGAGCGCCAACCACGGAAATAGGCAGGGGGGTGACGGTAATACCGCACAGGGACACGCAGGATGAAAACCGGCACAACTTCCGGGCTGACTACCCACCAAGGACCGTTGTACCAGGAACTGGCATACCAGTAATCGTTCTGGTAGACCCAATACATACCGTCATAGAAGAAAAGGTTTGCAGAAAGCCTCGGCGCGTAATAGACAGGATACCCAGGCACCACGACCATGTCCGGATACGCCGGCACGTTGATACCGATACTGACATGGGGAGTGCCGATGCCAATACTGAAGCCGACATCCGCGACGGCCAGCGGAGATAACAGCATGCCCAGAATAATGAATAGATTTCGAAGTTTTAACATTTTAACCACCTGTTCTGTGTCTG
>DIVE01000128.1:2934-8283 GCA_002423265.1 Methylophilaceae bacterium UBA6140
CACAGGCTGCTGATAAATTTTCTTTCTTTCAAGACGGCTGCAGTGCATGATGCCTATTTGGAGACTTACTGATGCTGATGCGTTTGAATGCATTCGGATATGGCTGGATTGCAAGACTTCTCCTCTGTGCATGTGCGGGACAGCTCTATGGCTGCCAGTCGATACCAACGATGGTGCCGGACATGGCTTTGCACAAGCCGCATCCGGTCCAGCTGGAAGGTGTAGACGGCCCGCTGTCAACCAGCCGGAGCCGGGCAATTCTTGCCAGGCTGGAACAATCCGGTGCAGTCACCAATATTTTTGAAAAGCATCTTGCGCTTGAGGCAGAGATCGCAGGCACGCCGCTGGTCGTCGGCAACAAGGTTGAGATTCTGGTCGACGGTCCTACAACCTACACGGCAATGTTTGCGTCCATCGAAAACGCCAAAGATCACATCAATATGGAAACCTTCATCATCGAAGACGATGAAATCGGCCAACGCTTCAGCGAGCTGCTCATTCGGAAGCAGATGGAAGGCGTGCAGGTGAATCTTGTCTACGACAGCGTCGGCTCAATCAATACCCCCCGTGCGTTTTTCAAGCCACTGCTGGATGCCGGCGTCAATGTGCTTGAGTTCAATCCGATCAACCCACTATATGCGCGCAAAGGCTGGCAGGTGAATATGCGCGACCACCGTAAATTGCTCATTGTGGACGGAGAGATCGCCTTCATCGGCGGAGTTAACATCAGCAGCGTCTATTCCAGCGGCTCATTTGGCAAAGCCCGCAGCAGCACGGAAGGCACGCCTTGGCGCGATACCCACCTGCTTATGAAAGGGCCGGTCGTGAGCGAATTTCAGAAGCTGTTCATGGCAACATGGTCTGCACAATCCGGCAACACGCTCAGCCCGGCAAACTATTTTCCCGAGCCCGGCAACAAGGGCAGTGAAGTGGTTCGCGCCATCGGCAGTTCGCCTGATGAGCCTTATAGCCAGATTTATGTCACTCTGCTTTCTGCGATTAACAGCGCAGAGACGCTGATATTCATTACCAATGCCTATTTTGTGCCGGATTTCCAGCTATTGGCGGCACTCAAGGAAGCCGCAATGCGCGGCGTGGACGTAAGGCTGCTTTTGCCGGGGAAAACCGATTCTGCCATGGTATTCCATGCATCTCGCTCTTACTATGACGAGTTGCTGAGTGCCGGGGTCAAGCTATACGAGAGGCAAAATGCATTGCTACATGCCAAAACCATGACGATAGATGGCGTCTGGTCAACGGTAGGTTCCACCAATCTTGATTGGCGGAGCTTCGTACATAATCAGGAAATCAACGCGACCATCCTGGGACAGGCGTTTGGAGCAGAGATGCAAAAGATGTTTGAGCATGACTTGCAACACTCCAGGCAGATCACGTTGGAGCAGTGGCGAAAACGTCCGCTCAATGCGCGCCTGAAAGAAAAAGCCGCTCGCCTTTGGGCGCGTTGGCTGTAGTGAATCAATTCTTCATGCAATGCATGCTTGTACATGCCCTTGAAACCGCCCAGTCATGAGCGGTGTTGATGTCAAGAACCATGTCCGGCACTCGCCACCGTCAAGCGACGGCCAACCCGTGCGTCTTACTTGTTGACGCTCTCACCCTTTTCAAATTCTTCCCAGGGCACTTCCGAAACATTGTAATCAGTCTTGGCCTTGGCCTGTTCGGTCACATCGGAAAAATAGGCATCGTTATTTTCTGCGCTGACTTCGGCCTGAACCGGAGCTTCGTGGTCGCGCAGTTGTATCGGAAAACGCCAATAGATTTTCTCAACGCTGTGACCAGTGACTTGTTCGATATGCGAGATCAGGCTGGTTTCCAGAAGGTTGGAGTAGCGAAAGCTTTTAAGCGGGTTTGATTCTATGAATACGACAAAGCTGATGTGGCTGTCGAGCCTGACGCAGTTGACCTTGACCTCGGTACCGGTATTCATGAAATAGCCTTTGACGAACTGGCTGATTTTCTCAGCCGCCTTGTCGAGACGTTTTTTCTTCTGGCGCAGATAAAGCACATAAAGCACCAACGCGATCACGTCTGCGACGACGATATAAACGGAAAATGCGTCTAAAGTTAAGTTCAATGTAAACATGTTCTCACCATCTCGGTACTATTTGCAGCTACGAGGTTACCAATAAAAAAGCACCTATGATAGGTGCTTTTGAATAGATTATCTTGAGTTTAATCAAGTTTGATGACTTAAAGTGCCGGCTTTCGCTCTACTTCGGCCTGTTTGCTCTTGATTTTAGGCCGTCGGGTTTGCTTGCTGGAAACATCGGCTTCTTCAGCCTTTCTGGCCTCTTCCAGCTCGGCTTCCCTGGCTTGCTGCATGCGCAGCTCGGCAGCATATTGACGCTCTATCAGCTTGGCCTGAAAGGCCACCAGCTCCTTGATCGAGATGAACCCATCGCTGTCGAGATCGACCTGGTTATAATGTCTGGCAACTTGCGGCAGGCTATCGACGACTTCCTGGCGGGAAAGCAGACCGTCGTTGTCCTTGTCGGCACCGAAATATCGATCCTGGATATCCTTGCTCATGATGCGGCGGCGATCCTCGATCTTGCTATGAATCGGGTCGCTGGTACGCGAATAGTGGTTGAGGTCCATGCGAAGCCGCATGCGCTCCTCAACACTGACGCCGCTCAGGCTTTGCAATTGCTCGCTACTGACATCATCAGCCGGCTGCGCAAAACGATCATCGGGAACCTCAGGAGAGCCCATGATTTCCCGTGGACCGGCAACGCCAGCCTGGGAAAGGCCAAGACATACACACATGAGGATCAATGCGTGTTTGCCGGAAACGGGCGGTTGATGTCTGAACAGCATGTATCGGTTAATTCGCCGGAAACACAACAAATTGGCTGAATGGGTATTGCATCACGCTTGCTCTCCTCTTAAGTTGGCTACCGCTTTTGCTTTCATATGATGCCCGAGAAGATTAAAAGTTTTCGCTTGTTCTGCGACAGAAAAACCGTCATCTTCTTCATTATTGGTTTGCGGCTTGTACGGGCCTGTTGCCCGTTTAAGAGCGGTTATAATGACGCAAGAATGTAAATCGAATGTTTCCCGTATTCTTCTGATTGTAAAAAATTGTAACAAAGGACTTCTGTCCGGATATTTTCACAAGCGGTATGTTTAGCTCTTTCATTCAATTGGATTTATGCCCAAAATAACGTTATGCAAAACAACATGAAAAAAGTTTTACTGGTTGATGACGATTTGCGTATGCGCGAACTGCTGCAGCGTTATCTGGGCGAACAGGGGTTTAGCGTAAAGGCAGTTTCGGATTCTACCGAGATGGATGCGGCGCTGGCGCACGATCATCCTGATCTGCTGGTGCTGGATCTGATGCTGCCGGGCGAAGATGGCCTGGCCATTTGCCGCCGCCTGCGCGGCAGCAACAACACCATGCCCATCATCATGCTGACCGCACGCGGCGACGAGGTGGACAGAATCATCGGCCTCGAAATGGGCGCCGACGATTACCTGCCCAAACCTTTCAATCCGCGCGAGTTGCTGGCCAGAATCAATGCCGTCATGCGGCGTCAGGAGCAACGTATCCCGAGTGCCCCGACGGCAGACGCCGCCACGGTCAGTTTCGGCGATTTCACCTTCGACCCATCCACCCGTAGCCTAAGCCGCAACGGTGAAGCCATTACCATTACCAGCGGCGAGTTCGCACTGCTCAAGGTATTTGTCGATCACCCGCGCCAGCCGCTCTCGCGTGACCGCCTGATGCAACTGGCGCGCGGCCGCGAGCTGGATGTGTTCGATCGCAGTATCGACGTGCAGGTGTCGCGTCTGCGCCGCCTGATCGAGCCTGATCCGGCGCATCCGCGCTATCTGCAGACCATGTGGGGGTTTGGTTATGTGTTTGTGCCCGATGGCGAAGTACAGAAAAGCTGACCCGCGAAAATGGCAACACCGCGTATTTCCATTCATCCTGTCCTGACCCGCCCTTGAGATTCTTCCCCCGCACCCTCCTCGCCCGCATCATGGTGCTGATCGCCCTCTTGTTGGCGATAGGCCAGTTCAGCGCGCTGAAGATTTTCGATTATTTCGAACGCGAACCGCGCGCGCAGGCCGCTGCGCTCCAGGCTGTCACCGTCGTCAATTACACGCGCGCTTCGCTGCTGGCTTCTCATGAAAACCGTCGCATCGCGCTGTTATCGGAGCTTTCCGGCCGCGAGGGCGTGCGCATCTACGCCGCCGATCTGCTGGAAATCATCGAACCGCTGCCGGAAGACCCCTTTATCCGGCTGGTCGCCGACAAAATCCGGGAAAATCTCGGCGAAGAAACACTGGTCGCCATCAACCATCTCGGCGTCCCCGGCCTTTGGATCAGCTTCAGCATCGGCCAGGACGACTACTGGGTAGTCATTCCCCGCTTCGTCGCCGAGCGCCCTTTCCCCTGGCAGTGGTTCGGCTGGGCGGCGCTGGTGGCACTGCTCTCTCTGTTCGGCGCCTATCTGATCGCAGCCCGCATCAACCGCCCGCTACGCTTTCTGGTCAAGGCTGCCGACCGCATCAGTCATGGCGAACAGCCACCTCACCTGCCGGAAGAAGGCGCGGACGAAATGCGCGAAGTACAGCGCACATTCAACGAAATGGCAGAAGCGCTGGCACGATTGGACAGCGAGCGCACATTGCTGCTCGCCGGCATTTCGCACGATCTTCGCACGCCGCTGGCGCGGTTGCGGCTGGCGGTGGAAATGCTGCCGGTAGAGGTAGGCGACAGCATGCGCGAAGGCATGATCCAGGATATTGCCGACATGGACAACATCATCAATCAGTTTCTCGATTTTGTTCGCGGAGTGGAAGGCGAGCCGGTACAGATGATGGATATCAACGCGCTGCTGAAATCGATCGCGGATCGTCATGCGCGCGCGGGACGGCATGTCGAACTCCATCTGTCTTCGGCACATCAGGTGCCGTTACGCCCGCTGGCCATGCACAGACTGGTCGGCAACCTGATCGACAACGCCTTCGCTTACGGCAAGGGCCGGGTTGCGCTCAGCACGCGCATCACGGCTGGCAATATCGTCATCAGCGTACTCGATAACGGCCCCGGCATTCCTGCTGCGCATATGTCGCGTCTGTTGCGACCATTCGAGCGCATGGATACTGCCCGCGGCAACGAGGGCGGCAGCGGCCTTGGGCTGGCTATCGCGAACCGCATCGCCAGACTGCACAAAGGCAAGCTGGAGCTGCTGAACCGTCCGCAAGGCGGCCTCGAAGCCCGGCTCACCTTGCCGCTTTAGCCGCGCAATTCCGGCTTGAACCAGGCCAGCTTTTCGCGCAAAGCGACCACCCCGCCCACGATAATCAGGCAGGGCG
>DIVE01000051.1:0-7203 GCA_002423265.1 Methylophilaceae bacterium UBA6140
GACCCTCCCCTTAGGAGGGGGATGCTCTATCCACTGAGCTACGGGGGCGGCAGCGCTATTTTCTCATATTTGGCGCGTTTCTGAATTTAGAATCAGAAAAACTGTCTTTATTGAGCCGCTGTTTCAAACTGCCTTGAACAGCCGGTTGAACATTTTGCCCAATTCAGAGGATTACCATGAAACTCGTCATTGTCATCGCCGCTATCGCGCTCACCTTGCTACTTTTCCGTTCCATCAGTTTTGCCGGCAAATTGCCTGAACCGGGCGATGCCGCGCCGGATTTCAGTCTGCCGGATGCCAAATTGCAGACTCACAAGCTGGCTGATTATTCCGGCAAGTGGTTGGTGCTGTATTTTTACCCGAAGAACGATACGCCTGGTTGCACCAAGGAGGCATGCGCTTTCCGTGACGATCTGTTTCAGATAGAAAAGCTCAATGCCAGGGTCGTCGGTGTGAGCGTAGACGATACCGATTCGCACGCGAAATTCGCCAAAAAATACAATCTGCCCTTTCCCCTGCTTTCGGATAAGGATGGCAAGGTGGCTGACAGTTACGGCGCGCTGACCAACCTCGGCATCATCAAGATCGCCAAGCGCTACACTTATTTGATCGACCCTGATGGCAAGATTGCCAAGGTTTATCTGAGCGTGGACACCTCCCGGCATTCACAGGAGATCATCGACGATCTCAAAAAACTTACGTCAAAAAATTCCTAATGCTCGTAACATCTGAGGGTAATAATAAAGTCACTTAAATTATCTAGGTTCGTTTTATAAAAAACCATGATTTATAAAATTTCAATTAACTACCAAACTGATTTTAATGGAATGCATTCTCAATTCGAGACTGATTCGACTTCAATCGTTTGATACTGACGCCGGAATTGCTGCTGTTCCCGCAAGGCCTTGGTGATTTTAATGATCTCAGTATCGAGGATGGATTGATATCGTGACATTGTTTCGGTCCGTATATTCATCATCTGGGCATCCCTAATCAGCATCGCTTTATCGCCGCCGCCAGTCAATTGAGCAATGACATCAGTAAGCCCATCCGGATTAAGCTTTTCGAGCAAACTATCATTAACGAGCTTGCTCGATAATTCACTGCGTTGCTGAAGGATAATATTCGCGCGCTCAGCCTTGACCAGACGTTGTTGGCGCCACATCGTAACCGCTAGCCGCTCTAGTAATGATGCCTCCAGATGCCCCGCAGGCTGATGTTCATCCATCAAGGCATTCAGCAATATGTCAAAGTCTTCCTGAGATTCCCCGGGCAACAACAAGTCTTTTGAAAAAATTCCATATTTGACTGCATTACGGGATGATGTTGCTTTGCCCTCTGCGGTGACGGGGCCGCAACTTTTTGCGCCGTTCATAGCGCTAGCTTCTGATCTATTCATACTCATATAAATTCTCCTTTAAGTCGTTCAGATTTTGTCGTTGCCAGACGAGCCATCCGCTTGCATTTGTGCAAAATTAGCTGGAACTTCGTGTTCGACCCTTGCTCGTAGCTCAGGATCGATACTGCCAAGGTCATACTGGGCTTGCAGTTCAAGCCAGTATTCAGCCGTAGTCCCAAAAAATCTTGCTAGGCGAATCGCTGTCTCTGCGGTGATGCCACGCCTGCCCTGCACAATTTCGTTAACGCGGGAGGCTGGTAGTCGAAGGTTCCGTGACAACCGGTACGGATTCATGTTGAACTTAATCAGGAAGCAATCTCGAAGCACTTCGCCAGGGTGTTTGATCTTATGGTTACGCATATTGGGGCTAATCGGATAGCAACGATGGAGACAGTATATACCGTTTATCGATAAACGGTAAGTCATAATCAGACAATAATGATTTTTATAACAAATATACCGTTTTTCAGATGTAAAATATCAAGATGTCTATAGGCGCAAAAGTAAAGCAGCGTAGGATTGAGCTTGGTTTTTCACAAGTTGAGCTCGCCAAAATGGCTGGAATCAAACAGCCATCGCTCTCTTACATCGAAAACCACCCTTCCCAATCAATTAAACAATCCACACTTGTCAGGCTAGCTGCGGCACTTCAGATTGCTCCAGAAGAGCTTTATGAAGAGCCAATCAAGAAGATTATCAATATCTCCAAATCGTCTCAGATGCCTGAAATTATTGATCTAGAAGCAAAGCTCAATTCATCAAACCGTAGCAAGTGGATCAGCTATGGCTTCGACCTTCTCGACTCCCAGGAAGATTAGCTTGTTTTTTAAAAGCAAAAAATATAGAACTCTCTATTGACAGACAAATATAGTTTGCTCTATATTTGTCTCACTATCTAACATGGAGCCTTTAATGAAAACCTTCTACTGGGTCAAAGTAACCCACAACGACATCAAACTCGATGTTTGCAAGCTTCGTAATGGCGAGCAATTTATCGACAAGGGCATCTTCCTTGCCCACCCAGATGAGATGCTCGACACGATATTGAATCCAGCGACTTGTGCAGCCATTTATCGAAGTGCTGAAAATCATGTTGCCAATAAGCTCAAAAAGGAAACGCCGATACCGCTTTTGAAGATTAACGCAAGCGAATCCGATGCCCCACCATTCTGAGGACGCCAATCATGAATTACAGTGATCTCAGAAAAATCAACGTCAATCAGCATGTCGAATACCGCGACGGACTGGCATATCTCTCGTGGGCATGGGCGGTTGATCAGTTGCTGCAGCATGACCCAGATGCCAGCTGGGAATTCCCTGAGCCAAAGGTGTGGAATGAAACCATCATGGTCTTCTGCAGGGTGAGCGCATTTGGTCGGATAAGAGTCGCTCAGCTTCCCGTCATGGATTATCACAACCGGGCGGTAATTAATCCTGATGCGTTCGACATCAATACTGCCATGCAGCGTTGCCTTGCAAAGGCTATCGCATTACATGGGATTGGGCTTTATTTATACGCCGGCGAAGATTTGCCCGATTCTGATACTTCTGAGGTACTGAACGAACTTGAAGCTGCAGCAAATATGGGAGAGCCAGCACTCAGGAAATTGTGGACGGATACCGCCAAGCAAATGGGCAAGACAGAAGCAGATCAATTCTGGGCTAAACATGGTCGCGCCCTGAAAGAAATTGCAATGAAAGGAAATCAAAATGGAAACAAACGCACCACAAAGAACGGATGATTGGCTCAAGGCACGTCTCGGCAAAGTAACCGCTTCACGTATCGCTGATCTGATGGCGAAAACCAAAACTGGATACTCTACCAGCAGGCAGAATTACTTATCTCAGCTCGTAGCTGAAAGACTCACAGGGAAACCCGCCGATTCTTACAGCAACGCTGCTATGCAATGGGGAACCGAAACGGAACCGCTTGCTCGCGCCGCATATGAAAACTCATTAGGAATTTTTGTGATGGAGACCGGCTTTCATCTCCACCCGGAGATTGATGAAGCCGGCGCATCACCTGACGGTCTCATTGAGAATGACGGGCTCATTGAAATAAAATGCCCGAATACGGGGACGCATATTGAAACTTTATTACGACGTGATATACCGAACAAGTATGTGCTTCAGATGCAATGGCAAATAGCTTGCACAGGCCGAACATGGTGCGATTTTGTATCGTATGACCCCAGAATGCCGATGGAACATCAATTATGCATCATACGGCACCATAGAGATGATGAATTAATCTCCAAAATAGAGCTTGAGGTTTATCAATTCTTGCAAGAGATTCATGAGATTATTCACGCGCTGAGGAATATGCAGGATTTAAATACAGCCGTAATCCAAGGTAATCTATCAGATCAAATGGGCTGTAATTAACAGATACTGGGATTGAAGTAGATAAGCTCAATACAATTGGTGCCCGGAGCCGGAGTCGAACCGGCACACGCTTACGCGCGAGAGATTTTAAGTCTCTTGTGTCTACCAATTTCACCATCCGGGCAATGGGCAAACGCTGTTTGCATCAAATACAAACGCGGCTTGATAAACTAGCTGCGCATTCTATCACCCAAGAAAACTCATAGTCTTGTATGCACAGCATAATCTGGAGGCGCGAGCCGGAGTCGAACCGGCCTAAACGGCTTTGCAGGCCGCGGCATAACCGCTTTGCTATCGCGCCATACTCGTACAGCTTTAACTAGTAAAAAAGGGAAAGCACACGAACTTTGCTTTCCCTTTTTTGTATTTGGAGCGGGAAACGAGTCTCGAACTCGCGACCTCAACCTTGGCAAGGTTGCGCTCTACCAACTGAGCTATTCCCGCATGAAGAAGGCAGCATTTTAGCGATTTTCAGACCGCTGTCAACACTGTTTCCCGCTTATTTTCTTGCCCGCATCTGCGGCCAGGCGGCCTTCAAATAGTAAGCCATTGACAGCAATGTCAAAAACGCCGCGAGGTAAATTAAAATTTCACCTAAAAATTTTATATCGATAACGCCGATCGGGTCGTAATAAAGCAACAAAAGAATGGCAATCATCTGCACGGCCGTCTTGATTTTCCCCAGACTGGCCACGGCGACACTGCCGCGCTCGCCGATGCCGGCCATCCATTCGCGCAATGCGCTGATGGCGATCTCGCGGCCGATGATGATGAGCGCGACAATCGCGCCTGTGCGTTCCAGCTCCACCAGCACGATCAGGGCCGCCGCCACCATGAGCTTGTCGGCCACCGGATCGAGAAAGGCGCCGAAAGCCGAAATCTGGTTCCACCTGCGCGCCAGGTAGCCGTCCAGCCAGTCGGTCATGGCGGCAAAAGAAAATACCAGCGTTGCGGAAAAATTAACCCAGTACGGGTCCAGCATATCAACGGGCAGGTAAAAGATACCTACGAACACGGGAATCAGCAGTATGCGCAGCACCGTCAGACTGTTCGGAATATTCCAATTCATTTGCTCCAGCTCCCTATCGATGGCATGACTAATGCAGTTCCCCGTAAATTTTTTCTGCCAGCATCTGGCTGATGCCTTCCACCTGCGCCAGCTCATCGACACTGGCGTTCCTGACACCCTCCAGTCCGCCGAAGCGGGTCAGCAGCTTCTGTCTGCGTTTGGCGCCGATGCCGCCGATGTCTTCCAGCGTTGAATGCATGCGCGCCTTGCCGCGTCTGGCACGATGGCCGGTAATGGCAAAGCGGTGCGCTTCATCGCGTATCTGTTGCAGCAGGTGCAGGCCGGGGTGGTCTTTTTTCAACGAGACCGGCGTATCACGGTCGGCAAAAAACATCTGCTCGAGTCCGGGTTTGCGCTCTTCGCCCTTGGCAATGCCGACCAACAGAATATCACTCAAGCCGACTTCGCGCATGACCTCGACCGCAACTCCGAGCTGTCCTTTGCCGCCGTCGATGAAAACAAGATCAGGCATCTTGCCCTCGCCGGTGGCGATTTTTTTATAGCGTCGCGTCAATGCATCGCGCATGGCGGCGTAGTCATCGCCCGGTGTGATGCCCGTGATGTTGTAGCGCCGGTATTCGGAGTTCTGCATGGCACCCTTGTCGAACACGACACAGGAAGCCACAGTCGCCTCGCCCATGGTGTGGCTGATATCGAAGCACTCGATACGCTCCGTGCCCTCGGGCAGATCGAGTGCTTCGCGCAAGGCGAGCAAGCGGCCCTGCTGGCTGGCGTGCTGGGCAGCGCGCTGCTGCAAGGCCAGTTCGGCATTGGTCTGCGCCATTTTCATCCAGACCTTTTTGTCGCCCACCGGCTTGGTGTTGATTCTGACCTTGCGCCCGGCCTGTTCGCTGAACACCTCTTCCAGTGCGGCAGTTTCGATCGGCGCGCCGACAATGACCAGCGGCGGCACTTTCTGGCCGACATAATGCTGTTCAAGAAACGCCAGCAGCAACGATTCGATATCACAGCCATCGGCATTCTTCGGGAAGAAGCTCTTGTCCCCCAGGTGACGGCCACCGCGGATCATCACCAGATTGACGCTATACTCACCGGCTTCTCCGGCACAGGCGATGACATCGGCATCGCTGACGTTGAAATCACTGACGAACTGCCGCGCCTGCACCTGCCGCAGGCTTTGCATACGGTCGCGATAGATCGCGGCAAGCTCGTAATCCTGACGGCCGGCAGCTTCCATCATCCGCACGCCCAGCTCGTCCATCACCTGCTGCTCGCGTCCCTGCAGGAACATGGTCGCATGCGCGACATCATGCCGGTAATCCTCCGNNGTGTTTTCGCAGGTACGCAGTCTGAACACTTTCTGCAGCAGCTGGATGCTCTCGCGCACGGCCACGGCATTGGGAAACGGGCCGAAATACTCGTTGCCCTTGCGTTGCGTGCCGCGGTGAAAGGCCAGGCGGGGAAACTCGTCGCCGGTCAGCACGATATAAGGATAGGATTTATCGTCACGAAACAGCACGTTGTAGCGCGGCATGAAGCTCTTGATCAGATTGTTCTCGAGCAGCAGCGCTTCCGCTTCCGAGCGCGTCACCGTGGTTTCGATGCGCACGATATTCGATACCATCATACGCGTGCGCGGGCTTGGCAGGCTCTTGACGAAGTAGGAAGACACCCGTTTTTTCAGGTCCTTGGCCTTACCGACATAGATCACCTCGTCCTGCGCATTGATCATGCGATAGACGCCGGGCAGATTGGGCAGGTTTTTAAGAACGGGCTTGGGATCGAACGTCATGCTTCAGGACATGCTCCCCGTCATATCGTTTGGCAGGAATCTCATTGATCCAGCAACTCCCCCGCCACCGCCCAGTTTTCTTCCTTCACCTCNNGCGGGTCAGCGAGCCGGCCAGTTTGACATTGATATAAGGCATCATGGTCTCCTTGATTCTTCTGCTATGGATTCGAATACTGCATGAAACATCGGCGCTGTCAGCCGTCGTGTCTGCGTGTTGTAACGGCTGCAATGGTAGCTATCGTAAAGTATCCGGCCGCCGGGCAAAACATGTCGCGCGGCATGACCGAACTTGCAGGCGCCAGTTTTAAGCCCATGTGCCTTGAGTACGGCCTGATGCGCGATGTTGCCGAGCGCCAGAATCACCAGGTCATCGGGTAGCGCTGCCAGCTCCGCGCTGAGAAAACGGTTGCAGACCTTGATCTCATCATTGGTCGGTTTGTTTTCCGGCGGCAGGCATTTGACCGCATTGGTGATGCGGCAGCCATGCAGAGTCAAACCGTCATCCGCCGACAGCGAAACATCGCGGCTGGCATAACCGAACCTATGCAGCGTCTCGTACAACAGCACGCCGGCATAGTCGCCGGTGAAGGGTCGCCC
>DIVE01000051.1:7208-8411 GCA_002423265.1 Methylophilaceae bacterium UBA6140
GGCTTCGCGTAATAATCCGGATGCCGGCCTTTGACCTGATCGAGAAAATCCGCAAGGCGCGGGCAGAGCCGGCATTCGCGGTCAAAAGCGCAAGCTGGGGAGTCTGTGTTCATGTCGATGGCGTGTCCGGTTTGTCCGTCAGCCAGCAGGATTCCTGATCCGGGCTGCCGCTGCCGATGAACTCCGGCTGCAGCGTGACATGGCGGATGGCATATTGCTCGCGCAGGATACTGCGCATGCTGTCCAACGTCTGCGGCCAATCGTTCTTGTCTTTCAGCACCACATGGGCCGACAGCGCCACAACCTCGGATGAGAGCGACCACAAGCGCAAATGGTGCACGCCCTCCACGTCAGGCAACGATGCCAGACGGCGGCTGATCTCGACAGCATCGAGGTGAGCGGGAACGCCTTCCATCAGCATGTGCACGGCTTCGCGCAACAGTCTCAGGGTTGAGATCAGAATCAGCACCGAAATAAAGATCGAAAGGATGGGATCGACCACGAACCAGCCTGTGAAATAAATCACCACACCTGACATCAGCGCCGCCACCGAACCGAGCAGATCGCCAAGCACATGCAGCAGGGCCGCGCGATGGTTGATCGTATGCTGGCGGCGATGCAGATGCAGGGCCACCACCACGTTAATGACGAGGCCGGCAAAAGCGATCAGCATAACGCCGCCGGCGGCTACTGCTTGCGGCGCCTGCAACCTGCCGACCGCCTCGTAAACGATGGCGGCAACCACAACCAGCATCAGCAGCGTATTGAGCAGTGCGACCAGCACTTCGGCACGCAGAAAGCCGAAATTATGTTTGGGGTTGGGCGGCATGCGCGCGAGCCAGGCACCGAACCATGCCAGCGCAAGCGCGGCAGCGTCCGAAGCCATATGGCCGGCATCGCCGAGCAACGCCAGCGAACCGGTCAGCCAGCCGCCAATCGCCTCGACGATGGCAAAACCGGCAATCAGCAACAGCGGCCAGAAAAGAATATCGGTAGCGCGTGACTTGTGAGCGTGGGAATGCGCGTGCTGTTCGTGTGCCATAGGCCATTATGCTAGCAGCCTGAGGATGAGTATCCAATGGCAAGCGTAATTTTTATTGAATCGGCTGCCGCAGAAAATGAAACAGGCACCCGAATCAGGTGCCTGGCAGGAACTGCTTCAGCTTTGGAGGTTTTCAGTTCAGTAGGTTTTTACCGCATCCG
>DIVE01000072.1:0-1486 GCA_002423265.1 Methylophilaceae bacterium UBA6140
ACGACTTCGCCTCCCAGATGCAAGGTGCCGAGCAGGTCAGCACTTCACAATTCGGCAGCGAAATCATCAGGCAAATGTAAGACAAAAAATAAAACGGCCCAATGCTTGGGCCGTTTTATGAAGTCTGTATTACACCGTAATGCTTAAGCTTTCTGAATGTTGGAAGCTTGTTTGCCCTTGGGGCCTTCGGTGACATCGAATGTCACACGCTGACCTTCCTTGAGGCTCTTGTAGCCTGACTCTACAATTGCGGAGAAATGCGCGAACAAATCATCGCCGCCATCGTCCGGGGTAATAAAACCAAAACCTTTGGAATCATTGAACCACTTTACAGTACCTGTTGCCATTTAAAACTTCCTTACTAAATCAAAGGGAGGCATCCCCAAAAGTTTGTAATTCAAGAACTTAAGTCGTCAGTGTCGGCTAAAATCAACTCGAATCAAAACGCCTGAACGGATTTTTACTTGCGTTATTTCAATAAGTCAAGAATTTTTTACCAGGCATTTGCCATGACAAGCTGGCACACTCATTGCGTGTAGTTTCTGCGATCAGATTTGTAAACTTTACAAACAAAAGACTAGCGTGCATCATCCGGATAGGAAATCAGACTTAACTAGATGAATTCAACCCTCCCCACAGTACGCGGCCAGGAAGTGGAACGTTAGATGGCAACAGCGATTTTACCAAACAAGCTGGGCGGCCTTGCGCGCATGCTCGTGCAAGAAAATCTGCTCTCCGAGGACGAGGCAGCCAGCCTACAGACCCAGGCCAATACACAACACATTTCTTTCGTAAAACAGCTGGTCTCCAGCAATAAACTCAGCGCCCGCCGGGTTGCTGAAGCTGCCTCCAATGCCTTCGGTTTTCCCTTCCTCGATCTCGACGCATTGGACGCCGACTACCTGCCAACCAAAGCCATCGATGCCAGACTGATGCGAACCAGCTACGTCATGGCGCTGCAAGGCCGCGGCAACACCCTGTTCGTGGCGATGTCCGACCCGACCAATCTGCATGTGCTGGATGATGTGAAATTCCAGACCGGCATGACCCTGTCGCCGGTAGTGGTTGAAGACGACAAGCTCGGCAAATGGATTGAACGTGTCGCAGAAGCCAGCGATACCACGCTGCAGTCGATTGCCGTCGATGACGATTTCAGGCTGGACATTGAAAACGAAGCGGCGAAGGAGGAAACCTCGTCGATTGAAATCGATGATGCGCCGGTCGTCCGCTACATCCAGAAAGTGCTGATCGATGCCATCAATATGGGGGCATCCGACATCCATTTCGAACCCTACGAGAAGTTTTACCGGATCCGCTATCGCGTCGACGGGATTTTGCAGGAAATGGCACAACCGCCGCTGGCGATCAAGGAAAAAATGGCCTCACGCATCAAGGTCATTTCCAATATGGATATTTCCGAGAAACGCGTACCGCAAGATGGTCGCATGAAACTGGTGCTGTCGAAAACACGGCATATCGATTTTCG
>DIVE01000072.1:1532-38133 GCA_002423265.1 Methylophilaceae bacterium UBA6140
GTGCTGGTAACCGGGCCGACCGGTTCAGGCAAAACCGTCTCGCTCTACTCCTGCCTCAATCTGCTCAACGATCCCGGCGTCAACATTTCCACCGCCGAAGACCCGGCCGAAATCCCGCTCGCCGGCATCAATCAGGTCAATGTCAACGACAAGCAGGGCCTCACCTTTGCAGCTGCATTGCGCTCCTTCCTGCGGCAGGATCCCGACATCATCATGATCGGTGAAATCCGCGATCTGGAAACTGCTGACATGGCAATCAAGGCTGCTTCCACCGGCCACATGGTTTTATCGACGCTGCACACCAACGATGCACCGTCGACGCTGACGCGCCTGATGAACATGGGGGTCGCGCCGTTCAACATTGCTTCGGCGGTCTCGCTGATCACTGCACAGCGTCTGGCAAGACGGCTCTGCCCGAGCTGCAAGGTACCGCTCGACATACCCAAGGAAGCGCTGCTTGGCGTCGGCTTCAAGGAAGAAGAACTCGATGGCAGCTGGCAATTGTTCGGACCCAACGAGAATGGCTGCGATCGTTGCAACCATGGTTACAAAGGGCGGGTAGGCATCTATCAGGTCATGCCGATCACCGAGGAAATGAGCCGCATCATTCTCAGAAACGGCACCGTGCACGATCTTGCAGACCAGGCAAGAATCGACGGGGTGCGGGATTTGCGCCAATCAGGACTGCTCAAGGTCAAGCAGGGGTTGACCTCGATTGCAGAAGTCGAAGCCGTCACCAATGAATAAAGACCCGTCATGGCAGTAAGCGCAAGCAAGGAAGTCACCTACAACTGGGAAGGCGCGGACAAGAAAGGCAAGCGCGTCAAGGGCGAAATGAAAGCCTCCGGCGAAGCTTTCGTCAAAGCCACGCTCAGGCGCCAGGGCATCAACGTGACAAAAATCAGCAAGCAGAGCCGGTTCAAATCCAAAGGCAAGGTCACCGAGAAAGACGTCACCCTGTTCACGCGCCAGCTTGCCACCATGATGAAAGCCGGCGTGCCCTTGCTGCAGGCGTTCGATATCGTCGGCAAGGGCCACAGCAACCCGGCGCTGGCGAAGATGCTGGGCGAGATCAAGAGCGACGTCGAAACCGGCAGCAGCCTCAGCCAGGCATTCCGCAAGTTCCCGCTGCATTTCGACAGCCTCTTCTGCAACCTGGTCGGCGCCGGGGAGCAGGCCGGTATTCTGGATGCCTTGCTCGACCGGCTCGCCACCTACATGGAAAAAACGCTGGCGATCAAAAGCAAGATCAAATCCGCGCTGCTTTACCCTGTTTCCATCATCGTCGTCGCCTTCATCATCACTGCCGTGATCATGATTTTCGTCGTGCCTGCATTCAAGGAGCTGTTCACCAACTTCGGCGCAGATCTGCCGACTCCGACGCTGGTGGTGATCGCCATTTCGGATTTCTTCGTCAATTACTGGTTCGCGATCTTCGGCTCCATCGCCGGTGGCATCTGGTTCTTTTTCTACACCTGGAAGCGCTCGGAGAAAATGCAGGCGACGATGGACCGGCTATTGTTGAAAGCTCCGATTTTCGGGCATCTGGTCAAAATCGCCACCATCGCCCGCTTCGCCAGAACGCTGTCCACCATGTTTGCCGCCGGCGTGCCGCTGGTTGAGGCGCTGGATTCTGTCGCGGGCGCTGCCGGCAACCACGTCTATTACGAAGCGACCAAGAAAATCCAGACCGAAATCAACACCGGTATCAGCCTCACCGTCGCCATGCAGAATTCGGAAGTCTTCCCCAACATGGTGCTGCAGATGGTCTCCATCGGCGAGGAGTCCGGCTCGCTCGATGCCATGTTGTCCAAGGTGGCGGATTTCTATGAAGAGGAAGTGGATGATGCGGTCGAAGGCTTGTCCAGCCTGATGGAACCCATCATCATGGTCATACTGGGCGTGCTGATCGGCGGTCTGGTGATTGCCATGTATCTGCCGATTTTCAAGATGGGCGCCGTCGTTTAAAGCCCGCACCTGTAAAAACGGCCGGCAAAGCCGGCCGTACTCAACCCCGTAACTGCTGCTATTTCTTCCGGCCTGCCGCGTTCAGCGCCTTTTCGATCTCTGCCGCCGGATAAGCGCCCAGCATGCGTTTGCCATCGGCAAAAATCAGGGTCGGCGTGCTGGTCACTCCCAGCTTGCGGCCAAGCTCAGCCAGACTCTCCACCGGCGTATCACAGCTGGTCGTTCCTTTCACCAGCTGATTGTTCAAGACCCAGTCCATCCAGGATTTTGCACGATCAGGCGAACACCAGATCGCCCGGGCCTTGTTGCCGGCATCCGGATGCAGCTGGTCCAGCGGATAAAGGAATGTATAAACGGTGATATCGGTAATGCCTGCCAGCTCTTTCTGTTCAAGGCGTTTGCAGAATGGGCAATCCGGGTCGGAAAACACCACCAGTTTGCGGCTGCCGTTACCCCTCACCACTTTAATCGCCTGATCCAGCGGCAATTTGGAGAAATCGACCCGGGTCAGTTCGTCCATGCGTTCGCTGGTAATGTTGCGCTTGGTTTTCGGTTCGATCAGATTGCCTTCTGCGATCAGAAAGCTGAATTTCTCGTCGGTATAGATGATCTGGCCGCCCATGTACACTTCGTACAAACCGCTGTAGGCAGTCTTTTTGATGCTATCCACCTGCACGTTCGGATAAGCCGACTCGATGGCTTTTCTGAGCGCAGCATCGTCAGCATTGGCATAGCTCATCAGAAAGGCGCCGCCCATGAGGAAACTGCCGATAAAGAAACCAAGTAATTTTTTTTGCATTTTTGCGTCCCAGAGTTGATTGCGAATTAGCGTATGGCCTGCTGCATGAGGAATTTTTTGATTTGCGCATGCTGGTTAGTCAGATTCAATCCCCAGTTCCTTACATGCCTGACCAGCGGTTGTGAATGCGAGAACAGTTCGGAAAGCCCCTTGGTCACCGACTGCATCGCCATCATATCTGCCTTGCGCGCCCGTTCATAGCGACGCAACAGCATCAGATCGCCGAAAGATTGCGGGTGATGTCGCGCCGACAGAATTTCCGCCAGGGTTTTGACATCGCGGAAACCGAGGTTGACGCCCTGACCGGCAAGCGGGTGCACTGTATGCGCTGCGTCGCCGACCAGCGCCAGCCCCGGCCTGACCAAGGCATCGGCGCGTTGCTGACGCAGCGGAAAAGCCTGGGCAGCCGTCAGCAGTTTCAACTTGCCCAGTTTCATGCCCCCTTGCAGCGCCACCCGCTCCGACAGGGATTGGGCGTCCAGCGCCAGCAGCTCCATGGCAAGCGCCTCATCTGCCGACCACACCATCGATATGCGATTGCCCGGTAGCGGCAGCCACGCCAGCACACCTTCCGCGCTGAACCACTGAAAAGCGACCTCATGATGAGCAAGTGCGGTTTCGAAGTTGGCAACCACCCCCATCTGCCGGTAATCATGGGTTTGCACAGCGATGCCGGCCTCGCGCCGCAACCAGGATGATGCACCATCGGCAGCCACCAGAAGCGCCGCGCCGAGCTTGCGCTGACCGGCGAGCTGCAGTTCCGCCTGATCCGCACCGAACCGCGCGGTAACCGGGGTCACGCCGTCAATCAGTTCGACCGTGGAATCGGTCAGCGCTTCCCACAAAGCCGCCTCCAGCCGCCCGCTTTCGACGATGAACCCAAGGTGATCGACATTGGCCTCTGTCGCATCGAATTGCAGATGACTCGCTGCATCACCGAATATCTGCATCTGTGCGATGGGGCAAACACGCTGACGGCTCAAGCGCTGCCATACGCCCATGGCAGCGAGCCAGGTAGCGTTGGCCGGGCTGATGGCGTAAATGCGGGCATCCCATGCCTCATCACCAGACTTGGTCTGTGGGCGCGGCCGGCTCTCGACCAGCGCAACCGTCATGCCCTGCCGGCTCAGCGCCAGAGCGCAGGAAAGGCCGACCAGGCCGGCACCGGCGACGACGACATCGAAATGCTGATCTGATAATTTATCCACGGGCACCGAAGCTCATCTTGTTGATCAAAAAACGTTTGGCAGGGCTGGCGATATCGAGCAGACCCAGCCCGGCACCGCGCAAACCGGAAACACCAAGAATCTCGTTGGAAAAGATATTGACCAGAAAATCGGTAAATAGCAGCCCGTTTCTGGTATCGCGCTGACGGGTTTTTGCGTAGGCATGCAACATGGACGTTTCTCCCCATGTTGCCGGGGCGGCTTCTGCCAGCTGCAGACTCAACTCCCAGGCATCGCGCAAGCCGACATTGAAACCCTGGCCTGCAACCGGATGCATGGTCTGCGCCGCATTGCCGATCACGGCAAAATGCGGCAGCACGACGGGGTTGAGCCGCGACAGCCGGAGCGGGAAACTCATGCGCTTGCCGACGCTGAGAAAACGGCCGACGCGGTCACCGAAATGCCGGTGCAGCTCTGTCAGAAAAACCTCGTCATCAAGCGCCAGAACCTGTTGGATGGCCTGTTGCTCGCCGGTCCACACCAGCGAAAAATCGCGCTCGCCGTTGGGCAACAGTGCCATGGGTCCGGCAGGGGTAAATCGTTCGTAGGCAATGTTGTTGTGCGGCAATTCCGCGCTCACCTTGCTCACCAGCGCGTCGTGTCCGTACTCGCGGGTTTCGCGTTCGAGGCCGGGGATACTGCCCAAACTTCTGCCGCCATCAGCCAATACCGCCAGTTGGGCATCCAGCACGATAGATCGCCCCCGCTGGCTGAAAATCACGCGTGTGCCGGCACTGCCCGGCAGCACTTCGCTGACCTCGGCTTCATGGAGGATCTGCGCGCCATCGTGATTGGCCAACGCCTGATCGAGCACGCTGGTCAGCGCGCCGTAGGACACCACATAGCCCAGCGCCTCCTGTCCCTGATCCTCGGCTTGCAGCAGCGTGCGGCCGATGCTGCCGCGCTGAGAAATATGAATCGTATTGATCGCTGTCGCATGTGCCGCGAGCGGCTCCCAGACACCGAGGCGCTGCAGTATCAAACGGGTGCCGTAAGACAAGGCCAGCGCGCGCTGATCGTGGTGCGAAGCACCCCTGGCTCTGGCTTCCAGCAGCGTACAGGCAATTCCCCGGGACAACAGCGACAAGGCAAGGGTGGCACCGACAGGGCCGCCGCCGATGATAACGATAGCGTGATTGGCACTCATCGCGCTGCCGCCATCAGTTGCTCGATTTCAGCAATGCTTTTGGGCACCCCTGCGGTCAGAATCTCGCAGCCCTCCGGCGTCACCAGCGCATCGTCCTCGATGCGGATGCCGATATTCCAGAAATGCTCGGGCACGTCATCGGCCGGCCGCACATAACAGCCGGGTTCCACCGTCAGCGTCATGCCCGCAGCCAACGGGCGCCATTCGCCCGCAGCAGTTTTGTATTCGCCGGCGTCATGCACATCCAGCCCCAGCCAGTGGCCGGTACGGTGCATGTAAAAGCGGCGGTAGTCGCCGGACTCCAGCACCGCCTCCGGGCTGCCCTTGCACAAACCGAAATCGATGAAGCCGCGCACCAGCACTTCGAGTGCGGCTTCATGCGGCTGTTGCCAATGGTTGCCGGGGCGTATGCGCTCAATGGCTGCCGCCTGCGCCGCCAGCACCAGCTCATACATATCCTTTTGCGCCGGGCTGTATTTGCCGTTGACCGGAAAGGTGCGCGTGATGTCGGAGGCGTAACCCTCAAGCTCGCAACCGGCATCAATCAATAATAGATCGCCATCGTTGAGGGGACGGTTGTTTTCGACATAATGCAGCACACAGGCATTGGCGCCGCCCGCAACAATCGAGGAATAAGCCGGCGAGCGGCTGCCGTTGCGGTAGAAATGCTGCAGCAGAACGGCCTCGACCTCGTATTCCATCATGCCCGGCCGGGTCGCTTGCATGGCGGCCACATGCGCTGCCGCCGAGATGTTGGCAGCACGGCGCATGAGCTGTTGTTCCTCGGCCGATTTGTACAGCCGCATTTCATCGAGCAGCGCACGGACATCGGCAACATCGGCCGGCGCGTGGATGCCGCTACGCACCTGACCGCGAACCTGGTTGAGCCAGCTGCCGATGCGACTGTCCCATGCTGCATCGGCGCCCAGACTGTAGAAGAGCTTCTGCTGATTAGCGATATAGCCGGGCATCAACGCATCCAGCTCTGAGATCGAATGTGCCTCGTCGAAGCCGAACTGCGTTTGCGCGCCTTGCGGCCCATGGCGGAATCCATCCCAGATTTCACGCTCCATATCCTTGTCGCGGCAGAACAGGACGCTTTTCGGCTGCGCTCCGGCAATCAGCACCAGCACCGCTTCAGGTTCGGCGAAACCGGTCAGGTAATAGAAATAGCTGTCGAAGCGATAGGGGTAATGGCTGTCGCGGTTACGTATCGTCTCCGGCGCCGTCGGAATGATGGCGACGCCTTCATCCATCTTTTGCATGAGCGCCAGCCTGCGTGCCGAAAATTGCCGGTGATCAGTCATGTTCCACTTTCATACAGAGTTTCATCTTGTCATCAAATCCCGGTTAAGTTCATCCAGCCGTTGCGGGGTTCCGACATCATGCCAGATACCGCGATGATGTCTGGCGCCGGTTTCACCCCGCTCGATTGCCTGTCTTAACAGCGGCGCCAGTTTGGCCGGGCTGCCGGCCGGTACTGCAGCAAAAAATTCCGGCTCATAGACGGCAACGCCGGAAAAGGTCAGCATCGGTTCGCCATGCAAACCGATCTGTCCGTTCGCAAAGGAGAAATCGCCTTGCGCATGCTGCGGCGGGTTGTCGATCAGCACCAGATGCGCGCGCTGCTTATCGCGCAAGGCATCTCTCAATCCGGCAAAATCAATATCGGTATAGATATCGGCATTGACCACCAGAAAAGGATCGCCGCCCAGAAGATGCAGCGCGTTGGCAATCCCGCCCGCTGTTTCCAGCGCTTGCCGTTCGGGTGAATAGTCGATGGACAAACCCCATTGGCTGCCGTTCCCCAAAGCGCGCTCGATCTGCATGCCGAGATGCGCGTGGTTGATCACCAGTTCGGTGAAGCCGGCCGCCGCAAGCCGTTCGAGATGCCAGACAATCAGCGGCTTGCCTGCCACTTGCAGCAACGGCTTGGGCGTATGCTCGGTCAGCGGCCGCATGCGCTCGCCGCGCCCGGCCGCCAGTATCATGGCTTTCAAAATGTGTATCCCACCTGCGGCCGGGTTTCTTCGATCTTGTCGAGCAGCCTCAGGAACGGACGCAATTCGATGTAACGGACACAGGCGCGCCGCAGATAATCCATCACCAGCGGCATATCCTTGAGGTAACCCTCCTTGCCGTCACGATGATAAAGCCGGGCGAATATGCCCAATATCTTGATGTGACGCTGCACGCCCATCCACTCGAAATCACGGTAAAAATCGGCGAAATCCTCTGCAACCGGCAAACCGGCCTGTCTCGCAGATTCCCAGTAACGCACGGTCCAGTCCAGCACGCGCTCCTCCTCCCAGGCGATATAGGCATCCTTCAGAAGCGATACCAGATCATAAGTGATGGGCCCGTAAACGGCATCCTGAAAATCCAGCACACCGGGATTCTGTTGCGGCTTGTCGCAGCAGACCATCAGGTTGCGCGAGTGATAATCGCGATGGACGTAGACCTGCGGCTGGGCAAGCAGATTACGGTTCAGTACGGCGAAGGTGTTCTGCAACAGCCGGCTATCCTTGTCGTCCAGCGTCAACCCCAGATGGCGGGCGACATACCAGTCCGGGAACAACTGCATTTCGCGGGTCAGCAAGGCTTCGTCATAAGGCGGCAGCACACCGGCCCGGCTGGCAAGCTGCAGCTTCACCAGCGCGCTCCATGCATCGCGGTAGAGGGCGTCGGCTGTGGTTTGGTTGAGCTCGCTGAGATAAGTCGTGTCGCCGAGGTCGCTGAGCAGCAAAAACCCCCGCTCGATATCCTGTGCCATTACTTTTGGCACGTTCAAGCCTGCATCCAGCATCAGCCCGGCAACATGCACGAACGGCCGNNATGTACCCGGAAATAACGGCGGAAACTGGCATCCGCCGAGGCAATCGACAGCTCGAATGTTTGCGGCGCGAGCACCTCCTGCAACCAGGCGGTCAATGCCGCCTTTCTATCCTCGTTCGCCCCGGTTTTCGTCATTTGCATTTGCCCTGTCGCTTTACTCTGAAATATGGATGTTTTGGTGCTGATATCTGGTCAAGCGCCAATTATGGATTGCCTAAACACGCGTTTTATGAGATTTTATCACTGACAAAAAATCCTAGCTCCCCATCCCGCAAAACAATGCTCAAATCCAATCTTATCGCGATCGCCACAGCACTCATGCTGGCGGCGAATGACACACTGCTCGCGATGGATGACGTATCGACGCCGGAAGCAACACCTGCCCAGGTTTACCCCGAGCAAAGGCTGACTTCCCCCGACGAACAGCCGCAGCTGGAACTGGACGACAGCATTGGCACATCGAACGGCGAGAAATCTTCTTCACCTGCCGCCGCCCCCTCACGGGCGATTCTGACCCCGGACAGCCAGCTCAGGCTCAAACTCGAACACGACATCGACATGCCTTATGTCGCAGGCACTGAAGATGAAAAACCCGTATTACCGGCCGGCAGTATCGTGCTCGAAGGCGATACCATGGATTTCCAGCTCGAACGCCGCATGCGCTCCATCGGCAACGCCTCGATGAAAAAGGACGACCAGTCAATCTATGGCGACCGTATCGAGTACGACGTGCAGAACGACGAGCTGCACGTCATCGGCAATACCCGCATTGAATTCGAAGGCATCAAGGTTTGGGGGCCGGAACTCAGAATGCGGCTCTATGACAATGTCGGCGAAATGAAAAATCCCTCTTTCGAGATGGACAACACATTTTCCGGCCTGCCGCAGGTAGGGTTGATCAAGGCAACGGATCTCTCAAGCAAGGATGCAATGCGCCTGGATAATGCCGTGAACAGCAGCAGCATTCTCAGTCAGAACATCGAAGACAAGTCTTCCCATGACGCAGTAGCGGGCACCCCGCAAACCCACTCGCGCGGTGATGCAGACATGATCTTCTTTGAAGGCGAGAGCCGCAAGCGTCTGACCTCCGCCCGCTACACCACTTGCGAGGTGGATCGGGACGACTGGTACATCAAGGCCGGTGAACTCGAGCTCGACAATTACACCAAGACCGGCACCGCCCGCAACGCGCGCGTGGAGTTCAAAGGCGTGCCTCTGCTCTACACGCCCTGGATGAATTTCTCGTTCATGAATCAGCGCAAGTCCGGCTTCCTCTCGCCCACCATCGGCACCACCAGCCGCAGCGGTTTCGAAGTTCAGGTGCCTTACTACTTCAACATCGCGCCCGACATGGATGCAACCTTCGGCACACGCCTGCTGAGCAAGCGCGGCGTCCAGCTGCAAGGCGAATTCCGCTACCTGGACGAAGACTATTCCGGCGTCAGCAGTGCGGAGTATCTGCCTTCGGACAACCTGTCCGGCGAAAACCGCTACTACTTCAACCTCAACCACCGCCATACTTTCGGCAGCGGCTGGACCGGCGGCTACAACATCGAGCGCGTCTCTGACGACCAGTACTTCTCCGAACTGTCGACCCGTATCACCGTGACCAGCCGGGTCAATCTGCCACAACAGGCGTTCATCAATTACAACGATGACGCCTGGAGTTTCAACGGTCTGGTGCAGAAATTCCAGACATTGGACGAGAACTCCTTTCCCTACGAACGGCTGCCTCAGCTGACGCTGTCCGGCGTCAAGGATTGGGAGCTGGGTACCGGCAACCTCTACACCCAATGGGTCAGCTTCGACCGCAAGAAAGATGAGCCGTACCGGCTGGGGGGGCTGGAAACCGTCGTCACCGGCAGCCGTTTCACCGCCTACCCAAGCATCAGCGTGCCGTTCGAGCGGCCCTATGGCTACGTTACGCCCAAGCTAGGCCTGCACTATACGACCTACAGCCTCAACAA
Organism: Methylophilaceae bacterium UBA6140; assembly: GCA_002423265.1. GTDB lineage: Bacteria > Pseudomonadota > Gammaproteobacteria > Burkholderiales > Methylophilaceae > UBA6140. The sequence goes on from DIVE01000072.1 coordinate 11,475, forward strand.
CGAGAGCTATACGCTCAACGGCAACCCAGGCGAATTTGAATCCGGCAACCGCAGTCTGCCGATTTTCAGCCTCGACGGCGGCTTGTTCTTCGACCGCGAATTCCGCGTCGTCAACAACCGTTACACGCAGACGCTGGAACCCAGATTCTTCTATGTCTACATCCCCTACCGCGACCAATCCATGTTCCCGGTATTCGATACCGGCGAAACCGACCTCAATATCGACTCGCTGTTCTCCGAAAACCAGTTCACCGGCAACGACCGTATCAACGATGCCAACCAGCTGACGCTGGCGCTGACCTCCCGCATGATCGACGCCAGAACCGGCCGCCAGAGATTGGCTGCGACACTGGGCCAGCGCTTCTACTTCTCCGACCAGAAGGTCACCATGCCCGGCGTGCCGGAAAGAACCAACAACAGCTCCGACATTGTCGCCGTACTGACCGCGCGTCTCGCCAACGACTGGAACATCGACCTCGCCTGGCAGTACAACACCGACCGCTCGAAAACCGTCAAATCGAATGTCGGCGCACGCTACAACCCCGCACCCGGCAAGGTCTTGAACCTGAGCTACCGCTACACCGAAGATAGCCTCGAACAGGTTGACCTCTCCGGCCAATGGCCGCTCGGTCAAGGCTGGTATGCGATGGGACGATGGAACTATTCCATGCTGGAGAACCGTCCAATTGAAGGGCTGGCCGGGATCGAATACGATGCTGGCTGCTGGCAGGCACGCACGGTGTTGCAACGCGTTTCGACCGCAACGGCTGATGCCAACTATGCGCTTTACTTCCAGCTCGAACTCGGCGGTCTCGCCTCGATCGGCTCCAATCCGCTCTCGCTGTTGCAGCGCGGGATTCCCGGTTACAGTGCTTCCAGCCTGATACCGAACACCTACGAATAAAGAGATGAGTAAGTTCCCATGAAGCTATCGCTATTCCGTTATCTTTTGCCGATTCTGCTCACGGGCATCGCCTTGGTCGGCAACCTGGCCCACGCGGGCGGCGGCGAGATCAGAAAAATAGACCGCATCATTGCCATCGTCGATCAGGTCGTCATCACGGAAAACGAATTGATTGACCGCATCCAGACGGTACGCAGCCAGCTGGAAAAACAAGGCGCGACCTTGCCGCCGCGCGACGTTTTGCAGAAACAGATTCTGGAGCGACTGATCAATGACCGCCTCTTGCTGCAATATGCGGCGCAGACCGGCATCCGTGTCGACGATACCCAGCTCGACAAGACGGTGGAACGTATTGCCGAGCAGAACCAGCTGAGTGTGGCGGATTTTCGTGCGGCGCTGGAACAGGAAGGCATCAGCTACCGCAAGTTCCGCGAGGATATCCGCAATGAAATCACCATCGCCCGCCTGCGTGAGCGGGAAGTCGAAAACCGAGTCAACGTCACCGAAGCAGAAATCGACAACTACCTGACCACACAATCGGCACGTACAGACGTACAGGATGAGTTCGAAATCTCGCACATCCTCATTCGCACGCCGGAAGACAGCTCACCGGAAGAACTGCGCAAGTTCCGCGACAAGGCGGAGCAGGCATTGAAGGAATTGCAGGCCGGCACCAATTTTGCCGCAGTCTCTGCCAGCCTCTCCGATGCGCCGAATGCGCTCGAGGGCGGCAATCTGGGCTGGCGCACCTCGACCCAGATCCCCGACCTGTTCAATGAAGCATTGCAACCTCTAAAGCCCGGCGAACTGACGCCGATTCTGCGCAGCCCCAACGGCTTTCACATCCTCAAGATGACCAATCGTCGCGGCGGCTCATCGCCGCTGGTGGTCGACCAGACCAAGGTCAGACACATTCTGATCAAACTGAGCGAGATCGTCTCTGACAGCGATGCTCAACAAAAAATGACCATGATCAAGGAACGGCTCGATAACAGCGGTGATTTTACCGAGCTTGCACGACAATATTCGGAAGACGCCTCTGCCAACAACGGCGGCGATCTGGGCTGGGTCAATCCGGGCGATACCGTACCGCAGTTCGAGCAGGTGATGAACCAGCTGGCACCCAATGAGATCAGCGAGCCGGTGCGCACGCCTTTCGGCTATCACATCATTCAGGTGCAGGATCGCCGCAAGCAGGACATGACCAAGGAAGCGGCAAGATTCAAGGCGCGTCAGGAAATCCGTGCGCGCAAGGCGGAAGAAGCCTATGAAGACTGGGTGCGCGAACTGCGCGACCGCGCCTATGTCGAGCTGCAGCTCGAGGACAAGTATTAGGGCGTGTTCATACTAAATTCACGCACGCACAGTTGAACACCTCCCTGCCCCGCATCGCCATCACGGCCGGCGAACCTGCCGGCATCGGCCCCGACCTCTGCGTCATGCTGGCGCACAAACCGGTTGCCGCAAACCTTGTCGTCATCGCCGACCAGATCATGCTGCAGCAACGCGCACAAACGCTGGGCCTGTCGCTAAAGATCAACCGGCAACCCGGCACAGCAGCGCATGCGGGTGACGGCACGCTGAACGTATTGCATCAGGCCTGCGCACAAACTGTGACGGCAGGTCAACTCAACTGCGTCAACAGCCAGTATGTGCTGAATACACTGACCACTGCGGCCGACGGCTGTCTGCGCGGAACCTTCGACGCCATGGTCACTGCGCCCGTACACAAGGGCATCATCAACCAGGCCCATATCCCCTTCACCGGCCATACCGAATTCCTTGCAGAACACACGCAGACCAGGCAAGTCGTCATGATGCTGGTCGGTGGCGGCCTGCGGGTGGCGCTGGCCACCACGCATCTGCCGCTCAACCAGGTCAGCGCCGCGATCACGCCAGACAGCCTGGAAACCACCATCCGTATCCTGCATGCGGATCTCGTGAAAAAATTCGGCATTGCCGCGCCGCATATTCTGGTCGCCGGACTCAACCCGCATGCCGGCGAAGGCGGCTATCTCGGCGACGAGGAAATCACTGTCATCACGCCGGTGCTGGAAAAACTGCGCGCCGAAGGCATGCGGCTGACCGGCCCGCTGCCGGCCGACACCCTGTTTACCCGGCGCCATCTGCAAGATGCCGATGCCGTCCTCGCCATGTACCATGACCAAGGCCTGCCCGTACTCAAATACGCCAGCTTCGGCGGCGGCGTCAACGTCACGCTGGGCCTACCCATCATCCGCACCTCGGTCGATCACGGCACGGCGCTGGATCTGGCCGGCAAAGGCGGCATCGAAACCGGCAGCCTGCTTGCTGCCATCAACCTGGCAATCGAACTGGCTGGCAATCAGTCATGAAACATATCCCGAAAAAACGCTTCGGTCAGAACTTCCTCACCGACCAATCCATCATCAGTAGCCTGATTGCCGCAATCGACCCGCATGCTGATGACCTCATGGTCGAAATCGGCCCCGGCCTCGGCGCGATGACCCAGCCGTTGCTCGGCAGGCTGAAACACCTGCATGTGGTGGAACTCGATCGCGACATCGTGGGCTGGATGCATCGCCACTATCCCGCCGACAAAATCACCATCCACAACATCGATGCGCTGAAATTCGATTTCAGCTCACTGATGGCATCGGCCTCCGAGCCGCAGACACCGGCAAAGCAGCAAGATACTGAAGTTAACGCCATCGCAGGCAATGGCACGGATGGGCGACGGATTCGCGTCGTCGGCAACTTGCCCTACAACATCTCGACCCCCATCCTTTTTCACTTGCTGGAAAACACCGGCGCCATCATCGACATGCATTTCATGCTGCAGAAAGAAGTGGTCGAGCGCATGGTCGCGCAACCGTCGACGCCCGCTTACGGCCGTCTCTCGGTGATGCTGCAATACCGCCTGCAAATGGAATATCTGCTGACCGTGCCGCCCGAAGCCTTCGATCCGCCGCCCAAGGTGGAATCGGCGTTCGTGCGTGCCGTGCCCCATGCCCAGGTGCCATATCCCGCTGTCAATGAACGATTGTTTGCCGATATCGTGCTGGCGGCTTTCGGCCAGCGCCGCAAGACCTTGCGCAACACGCTCAAGGGCATACTCGACGATGCAGGCTTTGAGAAACTGGGCATCGATTCGCAGCAGCGGGCGGAAAATCTGGCGGTCGCGCAGTTTGTCGCGATAGCAAATTACCTCGCCTGATATAATCTGGCAAAACCTTGAACCACGGAGCACAGAAAGCACAAACCCAGTGCGCTTAAGTGGTCAGACGATTTCAGCTTCTAACTAAGGATAACCACCATGCGAGTCATACTATTGGGCGCCCCCGGCGCGGGCAAAGGCACCCAGGCCACCTACATCAAGGAAAAATTCAACATTCCGCAGATTTCCACCGGCGACATGCTGCGCGCTGCCGTCAAGGCAGGCACCTCGCTGGGACTGGAAGCCAAAAAGTTCATGGACGCTGGCGGCCTGGTACCGGATGAAGTCATCATCGGCATGATCAAGGAACGCATCAAGGAAACCGACTGCAAGGATGGCTTCCTGTTCGACGGCTTTCCGCGCACCATTCCGCAGGCCGAAGCCATGAAACAGGCCGGCGTCGACATCGATTACGTGGTCGAAATCGATGTGCCGGACGAGGAAATCATCAAACGCATGAGCGGCCGCCGCGCGCACCTGCCTTCCGGCCGTACCTATCATGTCATCTTCAACCCGCCGAAAGTGGCCGGCAAGGATGACGTCACCGGCGAAGACCTGGTGCAGCGCGATGACGACAAGGAAGAAACCGTCATGAAACGGCTTGAGGTCTATCACAGCCAGACCAAGCCACTGGTCGAATATTATTCGAACTTGGCAAAAAGCAGCGAGAAAGCGCCGAAATACGTGAAAGTTGCCGGCATCGGTGCAGTTGAAAACATCAAACAGCAGATATTCGACGCCCTGAGCTGATCCGTCGCTTTGGCAGCCTTGCCGTTTTGCCTGAAAAAGCCCGTCCAGGGCTTTTTTCGTTCGTGTCGGCCGGCCGCCAAAAGGCAAACAGCGCCCCTTCGGGGTATAATTCAATCCACTTAAAATTCAAGAACCTGAGCCGTCATGCAACAGCAATATCCATTCCGCGACATCGAGCAGAATACCCAGCAACAATGGGAAACCAGCCAGGCCTTCCGCGTACAGCCAGACCAGAGCAAGCCGAAATACTATTGCCTCTCCATGTTCCCTTACCCCAGCGGCAAGCTGCACATGGGGCACGTGCGCAACTACACCATCGGCGACGTACTGTCGCGCTATCACCGCATGAAGGGCTACAACGTGCTGCAGCCCATGGGCTGGGATGCGTTCGGGTTACCGGCGGAGAACGCCGCCATCCAGAACAAGGTGCCGCCGGCAAAGTGGACCTGGGACAACATCGCCTACATGAAGAAGCAGCTGAAATCGCTGGGCTTTGCGATTGATTGGTCGCGCGAACTGGCCACCTGCCAGCCGGAATACTACAAATGGAACCAATGGCTGTTCCTGCGCATGCTGGAAAAAGGCATCGCCTACAAGAAGACGCAAGTGGTCAACTGGGATCCGGTCGACCAGACCGTGCTGGCCAACGAACAGGTGATCGACGGCCGCGGCTGGCGCACCGGCGCGCCGGTGGAAAAGCGCGAAATTCCCGGCTACTACCTCAACATCACCGGCTATGCACAACAACTGCTGGACGACCTCGACAAACTGCCGGGCTGGCCCGAGCGCGTAAAAACCATGCAGGCCAACTGGATCGGCAAGAGTGTCGGCGTACGTTTCGCCTTCACCCATGACATCCGCGACAACGGCCAGCTGATCGACGACGGCAAGCTCTGGGTGTTCACCACCCGCGCCGACACCATCATGGGCGTGACTTTCTGCGCCGTGGCCGCCGAACACCCGCTGGCGACGCTGGCTGCAAAATCCAACCCGGCACTCGCCGCCTTCATCGAGAAATGCAAGCAAGGCTCGGTGATGGAAGCCGATATGGCCACCATGGAAAAGGAAGGCATGGATACCGGCCTCACCGTCACCCATCCGCTCACAGGCGAAGCAGTGCCGGTCTGGGTCGGCAACTACGTGCTGATGACCTATGGCGAAGGCGCGGTGATGGCGGTGCCGGCGCATGATGAACGCGATTTCGGGTTTGCGGGGAAATATGGATTGCCGATCAAAGCTGTTGTCCAGCACGGGAAAGGGGGAAACCACACGCCCTCGCCCCCGGCAGGGGGAGAGGGTCGGGGTGAGGGGGCATCACCCTTTACCCTTCACCCTTCACCTGATCTTCCATTTGTAGAATACGGCGTGTGCGTCAACTCCGGCAAATACGACGGCCTCAATTATGAAGAAGCTGTGGACGCCATCGCCGCGGACCTCAAAGCCAAGGGCCTCGGCGACAAGCAGATCAACTGGCGCCTGCGCGACTGGGGCGTTTCGCGCCAGCGCTACTGGGGTTGCCCCATCCCCATCATCCACTGCGACAGCTGCGGCGACGTGCCGGTGCCGGACGATCAGTTGCCGGTGAAGCTGCCGGAAGACTGCGTACCGGACGGTTCCGGCAACCCATTGAACCGCCGCGAAGACTTCATCAACTGCACCTGTCCAAAATGCGGCAAACCGGCCAAACGCGAAACCGACACCATGGACACCTTCGTCGATTCGAGCTGGTATTACGCTAGATATGCCAGCGGCTTCAAGAATGACGCCATGGTGGATGCCGAAACCAACCACTGGATGCCGGTCGATCAATACATCGGCGGCATCGAGCACGCCATCCTGCACCTGCTTTACTCGCGTTTCTGGAGCAAGGTCATGCGCGATCTGGGTCTGGTCGATTACGACGAGCCGTTCGCCAACCTGCTGACTCAGGGCATGGTGCTCAACCACATCTTCTCGCGCCGCACGGACAAGGGCGGCATCGAATACTTCGCACCGGAAGAAGTCGAGCTGGTGCATGACGCGCATGGCAAGGTAACCGGCGCCAAGCTGCTGGCCGATGGCCTGCCGGTCGATTTTCAGGGCATGGGCACCATGTCCAAATCCAAGCGCAACGGCGTCGATCCGCAATCGCTGATCGACCAGTACGGCGCCGACACCGCCCGTTTCTTCATGATGTTCGCCGCGCCGCCGGAACAGACGCTGGAATGGTCGGACAGCGGCGTCGAAGGCTCGCACCGCTTCCTCAAGCGCGTCTGGGCCTACGGCCATGCGCTCTCGAGCGAAACCCCAGCGGATTTGCCTGCCAAACTGAGCGGCAGTCTGGCCAGTACCCGCCGCGAGGTCCACGCCACACTGAAACAGGCCAACTACGATCTCGAGCGCCAACAGTTCAACACGGTGGCCTCGGCCGCGATGAAGATGCTGAACGCACTGGAAAAACTGCAGAAGGACGCCGAAGCCGGCTGGCTCGGCGTTGCCCGCGAAGGCTTTTCCATCCTCTTGCGCCTGCTGTCGCCGATTGCGCCGCACATCACGCAAAATTTGTGGAAAGAACTCGGCTACGGCGACGACATCCTCGCCGCCGCCTGGCCGCAGCCGGAGGAATCGGCGCTGGTACAGGACGAGATCGAGCTGGTGATCCAGGTCAACGGCAAGCTGCGCGGCAGCATGACGGTGGCGCGCACGCTGGAAAAAGCGGCGATCGAGCAACTGGCGGCCACACAGCCCTGCGTGCAAAAATATCTGGAAGACGGCGGCAGTGTGCGTAAAATCATTGTCGTACCGAACAAACTCGTCAATATCGTCATAGGATAAGACCATGATGCTGTTTCGCACTCCCCGCATTCTGCTCCTGGCACTGTTGCTGGCACTCACCGCTTGCGGCTTTCAGCTGCGCGGCACTGCCGACCTGGCATTCAAGAACCTTTACATGCAGGGCTCCAAGCTGACGATCAACAAGAACCTGACGCGGTCGCTGAAGGTGAATGGCGTGACCGTGGTCGATAACCCGGAAAAGGCCGAACTCTTTCTGGAAATGTTGAGCGAACAGCGCGAGCAGAAGATTCTCTCGCTCAGCGGCGGCGGCAAGGTGCGCGAGTTCGAAATCATCTATCGCGTCAGTTTCCGTCTGCGCAGCCCGTCCAGCGAGACCTGGGGGCCGGTGCAAACCGTGGAGAACCGCCGCGACTTTTCCTATGATGACAGCCAGTTGCTGGCCAAAGAGACAGAAGAAGAGCGCCTGCTCGAAGACATGCGCAATGCCGCAACACGCGAGATCATGCGTCTCTTGGTCGTACAGAAGCCTCAAGCGGTACGCTGAGGCGGAAAGCCGCAGATGCGCCTGCCGGTTCAGCAACTACAACAGCATTTGGCTCAGGGTCTCAAGCCCTGCTACGTGCTGACCGGTGACGAGCCGCTATCGCAACGCGAAAGTCTCGATGCCATCCGGCATGCCGCGCGCCAGAGCGGTTGCGATGAACGCAACAGCCTGACAGTAGACCGCTATTTCAACTGGCAGCAGGTCACGGCCTTCGGCCAATCGAGATCCTTGTTCGCCAGCCGCCGCATTCTGGAAATCAGCATCCCCAGCGGCAAACCCGGCATCGAGGGCGGCAAGGTATTGCAGAACATCACCGCACAACCATTGGCAGATACGATCACCATTATCATTCTGCCCAAAGTCGACTGGAGAGATCAGAAAAGCGCCTGGTACATGGCGCTGGAGCAATCTGCCGTGATGCTGGTGCTGGAAGAAGTGCCCGCTGCACAGCTGCCGAAATGGATCGCGAGCCGGCTTGCAGCGCAACAACAGCAGGCCGATGCGGAAACGCTGGAATTCATCGCCAATCAGGTGGAAGGCAACCTGCTGGCCGCGCATCAGGAAATCCAGAAACTCGGCCTGCTCTACCCTACCGGCATGCTCAGCCGTGAAGAAGTCAGCGCCTCGGTGCTCAACGTTTCGCGTTACGATGCCTTCCAGCTGGGCGAAGCCGTTCTGGCCGGCGATGCCGCCCGCACGGCGCGCATCCTGCAAGGCTTGCAGGATGAAGGCACGCAACCGGTCGCTGTGATGAATCCGCTAATGTGGGTGCTACGCCCGCTGGCCAGAATCAAACAGGCCGAAGTGCGCGGCGAGAGTGTCAGCAGCGCCATGCAGCAGGCGAAAGTCCGCTACAATCAGCAGGCGCTGTTCCAGCGTGCGCTGGCCAGACTCAGCCTCAGGCAATTACAGGCCGCGCTGCATAAACTGGCGGAAATCGACAAAACCGCAAAAGGCCTGATCAAAGGCGACGCCTGGCTGGAAATCTCGCGCCTGTGTTTTGGTCTGGCAAGAGTGGGGCCGCGCAGAAAGTAAGGCGATAAAAGCTTTTACCGCCGGGCACACCGCATGACGAAGCACTGCCCGGAGCCTTTGCTCTTGCGTGGGTAAAGACTTTAAAATCAAGGATGACAATGGACATCAAGCACTACATGCAAAACTTGGGAATCCAGGCCCGCGCCGCTTCGCGCGAAATGGCCAAGGCTTCGACACGCACCAAGAACCTGGCACTGAGGACCATCGCGGCAGCCATCCGCCGGGAACAGGCAACGCTGCTGGCGGCCAATCAAGCCGACCTTGCCGCAGCAAAAGCCAACGGTCTGGAAGCGGCGATGCTGGACCGGCTCAGCCTGAGCGAAAAATCCATCGCCACCATGGCCGAAGGACTGGAACAGATCGCCGCCCTGGCGGACCCGATCGGCGAAATGAGCGATTTCAAATACCGCCCTTCCGGCATTCAGGTCGGCCGCATGCGCGTGCCGCTCGGCGTTATCGGCATCATTTATGAGGCGCGTCCGAACGTCACTGCAGACGCTGCCGGTCTGTGCATCAAATCCGGCAACGCGGCCATTCTGCGCGGCGGCTCTGAAGCGATTCACTGCAACCGTGCGCTGGCGGCGCTGGTGCACGATGGCCTGCAGACCGCAGGATTACCGAGAGCCGCCGTGCAGGTAGTGGAAACCACCGACCGCGCCGCAGTCGGCGAGCTGATCACCATGAAACAATACGTCGACGTCATCGTGCCGCGCGGCGGCAAGGGCCTGATCGAACGTATCTCGAACGAAGCCCGCATCCCGGTCATCAAGCATCTGGACGGTAACTGCCACGTCTACATCGACGATGCCGCCGATCTGGAGAAGGCGCTGCGCATCCTGGAAAACTCCAAGACCCAGCGCCTCGGCACCTGTAACACGGCGGAGTCTTTACTGGTGGCGCGCAGCATCGCCGCCCATGCCTTGCCGCAACTGGCCGCCATGCTGACCACCAACGGCGTGGAAATCCGCGGTTGTGCTGAAACTCAGGGACTGGTCAAGCAAGCAAAGACTGCCAGTGAAGAGGATTACTACACCGAATATCTGGACGCCATCATTTCCTGCAAGGTGGTCGCCGGCCTGGACGAAGCCATCGAGCACATCAACCGCTACTCCTCGCAGCACACCGAGGCCATCGTTACCGAGAATTACAGCCATGCACGGCGATTCCTGCGTGAAGTCGATTCCAGTTCGGTGATCGTCAACGCCTCGACCCGTTTCGCCGATGGCTTCGAGTACGGACTCGGCGCCGAGATCGGCATTTCCACCGACAAGCTGCACGCACGCGGCCCGGTCGGACTGGAAGGCCTGACCTCGCTCAAATACGTTGTGCTGGGTGATGGCGAAATCCGCGCCTGAACCAGCCCGCAGGCTCAGACTGATCGGCCTGCTGGGCGGCACCTTCGACCCGGTACACTACGGCCATTTGCGGCTGGCAGAAACGCTGGCCGACAAGCTCGGCCTTGATGAAGTGCGCTTCATCCCGGCAGCCAACCCGCCGCACCGTCAGCTGCCTGAAACCCCGGCAAAGGATCGTTGTGCGATGGTCGGGCTGGCGATTGCCGGTAATCCTCGCTTCGTTCTGGATGACCGCGAACTGCAGCGCGAAGGCGCTTCCTATACCATCGACACCCTGCGCTCGCTGCGCGAGGAACTTGGCGGCGAAGTCGCACTCTGCCTGATCATGGGTAGCGACGCCTTCGCCGAACTGGATGGCTGGCACCGCTGGCAAGAGCTGCTCGACCATTGCCACATGGCGCTGGTCGAAAGACCGAACGTCGAGCTGGCAGCAAGCTTGCGCCCGCCACTGCAGGCACTGTTGCGCGCCCGCTATGTCGAAGACCGCACCCTGCTGGCCGGCTCGCCTGCGGGCCGCATCAGCATCCAGCGCATGACGGCGCTCGACATCTCGGCCACCGGCATCCGCAACGATCTGATGAACGGCCGCAGCCCGCGCTATCTGCTGCCGGACAGTGTCATCGCCTACATCGAACGCCATCAGCTCTACACCAAACCACTGAAATAAGGACCGCAACATGAGTAGACTCGAACCCCGCCTGCACGCCTCCACCCGCGCAGCGCTGGCTCTGGTCGTCTTGCTGACGTTCACCATCTCCGGTTGCGGCACCAACCCGGTCACCAAGAAGCGCGAATTACAGCTGGTCTCCGAACAGCAGGAAATCGCCATCGGTCGGCAGAATTACGTGCCGGCCCGCCAATCGCAGGGCGGCGACTATATCATCGACCCCGAACTGACGGCTTATGTGCAAGGCATCGGTCAACGGCTCGCCGCCGTTTCCGACCGGCCGCTGCCTTACGAATTCGTCGTCATCAACAATTCGGTGCCGAATGCCTGGGCGCTGCCCGGCGGCAAGATCGCTTTCAACCGTGGCCTGCTTTACGAGCTGAACAGCGAGGCCGAGCTGGCGGCCGTCATGGGGCACGAAATCGTTCACTCCGCCGCGCGCCACAGCGCGCAGAACATGGAGCGCGGCATCCTGTTGCAGGGCGCCGTGATGGCGGTCGGTATCGGCGCGCAGAACAGCAACTACGGCAACCTCATCGTCGGCGGCTCGCAATTGGGGGCGCAGCTGCTGTCCTCAAAATACGGCCGCGATGCCGAATCGGAATCCGATTACTACGGCATGCTCTACATGAAAAAGGCCGGTTATGACCCGGCTGCGGCAGTGAGCCTGCAGGAAACTTTCGTGCGTCTGAGCGAAAGCAAAAAAACCAATTTCCTCGAAGGACTATTCGCCAGCCACCCGCCCTCGCAGGCACGGGTGGAAGCCAACAAGGTGACACTGGCGAAAATCGGCGCCGGCGGCGAATGGGGGCGGGAAGTCTATGCGCAGAAAGTCGGCAAGCTGAAAGCCGCGCAGCCTGCCTACAAGGCTTACGATGAAGGCAATGCCGCGCTGACCAGGGGCGATACGGCAACCGCGACAACACTGGCACAGCAGGCCCTGAAAACCGAGCCGCGCGAACCGAGATTCCGTGACCTGCTCGGCGACATCGCGCTCTCGCAGAAGAAATATGACGAAGCCCTGAAACACTACGCCGAAGCCATCAGGATGCAGCCGGATTACTTCAAGCCGCATATCCAGAGCGGTATCGCGCTTTACAACAGCGGCCGCAAGGCCGAGGCCGAAACCTATTTCAAGCGCAGCAACGAGCTGCTGCCGACCGCGCCCGGCCATTTCTTCCTCGCCGAGATCGCCGAATCGCGCGGCGACATCGATACTGCAATGAAGAATTACCAGATCGCCGCCGGTTCCAATTCCGACATCGGCAAGACCTCGACCGAACGCTACGTGCGCATCGACCTGCCGAAAAATCCGGGGAAATATCTGAAAACTGCGGCGAGAACCGACAGCAGCGGCAACCTTTACGCCGTCGTGCAGAACCCGACACCGGTAGCGGTCAGCGGTGTACAGCTAAGAGTCATACGTTACGATGAGAAAACCGGCAGAGCGGTCGACCAGAGCCGTCCGCTAACCATCAGCGGCAATGTGGCAGCAGGCAAACAGGGGCAGTTGCAGGTGCAGGGCGTCAAGTTGAAATCGCAGGAGGAACTGAAACTTTACCGGGTCGTGATCGAGCGCGCGGCGCTGGCGGATTAACTTAACCCGGCTACGGACTAATCTGGAATATCCTCCGGCAGACGCAGGGAACGAGCGGCGAGCTGATAACCGATACCGGCTTGCCAGCCAACAACACCCAGACAAGGTGCCGGCATACGTTGCCTGAGACTATCAAGATTTTCCTCGAAACAGGGCATCTCCGGGTCTATGCGATTGGCGGCCCAACCCGCCAGCAACAAGCCGCGCGCGCGTATCGCCTCCACCGTCAGCAGGGCGTGATTCAGGCAACCGAGCCGCATGCCGACCACCAGAATCACCGGCAAATCGAGTGCGCGTGCCAGATCGGCCATGTCTTCGGTGGCAGTCAGCGGCACGCAGAAACCGCCCGCGCCTTCCACCACCACCACCTCCGCGCCGGCAGCCAACGCTTCAAACGCCCTGACCACAGCAGCGATCGAGATTTCCACATGCGCCTGCTGCGCGGCGATATGCGGCGCGATCGCCGGCGCAAACACATAAGGATTGATCAAATCCGGCGGCGCATCGACGTTACCCGCCGCCATCAGCTGTACGACATCTTCGTTCAGCAGGCGCCCGTCCACCGGACTCGCCCCTGCAGCGACCGGTTTCATACCGACAGCACTGTTGCCTTTTTCTGCATAGAGATGCAATAGCGCAGCCGCGATCAGACTCTTGCCGACGCCGGTATCGGTACCCGTAATGAAAAAAGCCTGTTTCATCTGCGCGGCCTGAAAGTGACGGGCGCCACGCCATCGCCCAATTGCGGTCTGGGGGCCGGTTTCCAGGCATGTCCGTAGACCACTTCAAAGGTTGCGGGCAGCCTGCCTGCCGTTCTGAACTGTTCGTAATTTTCCGTCAACCGGCGCAGAAAACCCTTGCCCATCAACCCGCGCGCACGGCCATCGGCAGCATTATGGGCACCGATGGCCTTGAGATCGCGCATGACGCCGAGCACATCCTCATAGGTCAGCGTATAGCGTTCCACATCCAGCACCGGCGCGCTGAAGCCGGCCCGTACCAGGGCATCGCCAATGTCATGCATGTCGATGAAACGGCTGACGTGGACGTGGGCAGGGTCGGCAGCCGCAGCGTGCCTGAGCTCTTTCAGCGTATCCGGCCCGAACGTGCTGAACATCAGCAGGCCCTCTGCCTGCAACACGCGATGGGCCTCGCCGAATGCGGCATCGAGATCGTTGCACCACTGGATGGCCAGATTGGACCACATGAGACCAAACGATGCAGAAGCCAGCGGCAACTGTTCAATATCGGCGCAGACGTGCCGCTGGCGACCGGTGCCGAGCAAACGCTCGAACATACCCTGTCCGGCCTGCGTGGCCTTCAGCATGCCGAGCGCAATGTCCAGCGCCAGCACCTCGCTTTTCTTGAAACGCCCGGATAATGCCGCAGTGGCGTGCCCGGTACCGCAACCAGCATCGAGAATGCGCTGTGGCGCAATCCTGACCAGATCGAGCCGCTCCAGCATGCGGTTCCTGACTTCGGCCTGCAATACCGCCGCCGCGTCATAGCTGCTTGCCGCGCGGTCGAAAGAGGCGCGCACGCGTGCCTTGTCTATATGGTAAACGTCGTTGCTCATCGGGGTTTGTCGGCTTCCAGAAATTGCAGCAAAGCCTGGCTGAACTGCTCGGGGTGCGAAAGAAACGGTGCGTGCGATGCGCCTGCAATCACGCGCAGATACCCGGCCGGCAACTGTTGCGCCATCCAGTGTGCGGCGGCGACCGGCGCCAGGCTGTCACGATCGCCATGAATCAGCAAGGTCGGCTTGTTCAGCGCAGCTATTTCCGTGCGCAGATCGTTATCGAGCAACATGCGCAAGGCGTCTTTCAGCGTCTTTTCCGTTGGCGCCGGACGTTCTGCAAAGCTCGCCCGCAGCTGCTTGACGGTGCTTCTCGAATCCGCCGAACCCATGCATTGCAAGGTCAGAAACTTGATCAGCGTGGCATGATAATCAGCGCCTACCTGTGCGGCGAATTCGTGGAACACCTCCGCGTCAACGCCATATTGCCAAGGCCCGTGGCCGTCGGATCGTGTGCTGTTGACGAAGCGCGGCGTACTGCCCACCAGCACCAGCCGGCGCACGCGCTCCGGTTGCAGCAAGGCGAGCCGCATGGCGGCCAGACCGCCTAGCGACCAGCCGCATATATCGGCCTCGGCCGGCAACACCTCCAACAGGCTTTCGGCGATGGCATGAAGATGCACCGGCTCGATCGGTCGGCTAAAGCCCATACCGGGCAAATCCACCACATGCAGGCGGACATGGTGCGACAGCCGTTGCACCAGCGGCTGCCAGACACCACCATGCATGCCCCAGCCGTGAATCAGCACCAGCGGCCTTTGTCCGCCGGAACCATGCGTTTGAATATGCAGCTGATCGCGTGTCATGTTGCTGTCCAGGTCTTTTCCGCCGCTGCCAACGCATCGATCAGGCGCTGCACATCTGCAAAATCGTGCGCTGCCGACAGGGATATTCTCAGACGGGCAGTGCCCTGTGGCACGGTCGGTGGTCGAATCGCCGGCACCAGCAGACCCTGGGTAAGCAAATGCTCACTCAGCCGTAGCGCATCATGATTACTACCGACCAGCACAGGCTGTATGGCCGTAGCGGAAGGCATCAACGACCAGCGTTCGAGCTGCAGCCGCGACTGCAGATAAGCGATCAATGCCTGCAGGTGCGCCCTGCGCGCGTCATCCGCAGCGATCAGCTCAAGCGCCGCCAGCACGGCAGCCGCCTGCGTCGGGGGCGACGCCGTCGTATAGATATAGGTACGTGCGTGTTGCAGCAGATAATCGATCACCACCTGCTCGGCTGCGACGAAGGCACCGGCCACACCGGCTGCCTTGCCCAGCGTCGCCATGTAGATGATGCGCGGCGATTGCACGCCGAAATGTCCAAGCACGCCTTCGCCATTCGCGCCGAGCACACCGAAACCGTGGGCATCATCGAGCAACAGCCAGGCATCATGGCGCTCGCACAAGGCAAGCAGTTCGGGCACCGGCGCGATATCGCCGTCCATGCTGAACACGGCATCGGCCACCACCAGCTTGCGCACGGCAGTGCTTTTTTCCAGCAACTGCGCCAGATGACCGAGGTCGTTATGACGGTAGCGTTGCAGATTGGCACGCGACAAGACGGCAGCATCGTTCAGCGATGCGTGGTTGAGCTTGTCGGCAAACATGGCATCGCCGCGACGCATCAGCGCCGCAACCACACCGAGATTGGCCATGTAGCCGGTCGAAAAACAGAGTGCGGCAGGCAGTCCGGTGAAGCTTGCAAGCGCCTGCTCGAGCGTATCGTGCAAGACATGATGGCCGGTGATCAGGTGCGATGCGCCGCTGCCGGCACCGGCGCTGGCCGCCGCTTGCTGCATGGCGGCAATCAATGCCGGATGATTGGCCAGCCCCAGATAATCGTTGCTGCAAAACGACAGCACGTCTTTACCGTCAACGCGGATATGCGCCGACTGCGGGCTTTCGAGCAGCCGCCGCCTGCGTGTCAGACCGGCAGCTTGGCGTTCGGCCAGTTCCTGTTCGAGTACGGCAAACGGCATTGAAGACCTGAGATGATTTTGCACGGGTATCGCAGAGCCGCAGCAAACAACGCAACCAGGCAGGTTGCGCTGAGTGCCTTGGCTCAAACCTTAGCGGCCTTCCGGCCTGATACCGAGTTTGGCGAACAGCTTCTTGTCGGTTTCCGCTTCCGGATTACCGGTGGTCAGCAGTTTCTCGCCGTAGAAAATCGAGTTGGCGCCCGCGATGAAGCAAAGCGCCTGTATGCCTTCGTGCATGCTCTGACGGCCGGCGGAAAGGCGCACATGACTTGCGGGCATGGTGATACGGGCGATGGCAATAGTGCGCACAAACTCGAACGGATCGANNCCCTCGACCTGTGTCAGCAGGTTGATCGGCACGCTCTCCGGCGGGCGCGTCATGTTCGCCAGCTGCGCAATCAAGCCGGCGCGTTGAACGCGGGATTCGCCCATGCCGATGATGCCGCCGCAACAAACGTTGATATCGGCCTCGCGTACACGGTCGAGGGTATCGAGGCGGTCCTGATAGGTTCGCGTGCTGATGACGTCACCGTAGAACTCGGGCGAGGTGTCGAGGTTGTGGTTATAGTAGTCCAGCCCCGCCTCCTTCAACTGCTCGGCCTGGCCTTCTTTCAACATGCCAAGCGTGGCACAGGTTTCCAGCCCCATTGCCTTGACTTCCTGCACCATTTTCAGCACCGGCTCCAGATCGCGCTGCTTGGGACTGCGCCATGCCGCCCCCATGCAGAAACGGCTGGCGCCGCTTTCCTTCGCAGCTCTGGCAGCGGCCAGCACTTCTTCCAGCTGCATCAGGTCCTGATTCTCGACATCGGTCTGGTAGCGCGCGGCCTGCGGGCAGTAGCCGCAGTCTTCCGAGCAGCCGCCGGTCTTGATCGACAGCAAAGTGCTGACCTGCACCTGGTTCGGATCGAAGTTTGCACGATGGACGGTCTGCGCGCGATAAATCAAATCGCTGAACGGCAGCTCGAAGAGTTCGACGATCTCCGCCACGCGCCAGCGTGCTGCGTTTTCTGCAGCGGGCATATCCTTTTTCATACTGCTCGTATCGACGACAGCTTCAATCATGCTGATCTCCCTTTTTTCATTAATGTTCGTCAGATTCAAATTGGATATCCTGCCAGGGTTCTTTCTTCGCTCGCAGCAGGTCGCGCACGCCGAAAGGAACGACTACAAGGATACAAACCAGCCAGATCGCGATTGCCAAAGGCAGCCAACCGCCCATCGCCTTGGCCATTTGTGGGCTAAAATTGAGGACGACGACCAGCGCGCCGACAATGCCGTAGAAACGATAAGCCGAATACTTGATGTATCCGCAGACCTTGGGGTTGGGGTGGCAAGCCGCCGCCGCATAGACGAAAATGGAAGCGGCGATCCATAACAGCATCGGAATCACGGCCGGCAGAAGCAGGACAGCAAGAATGGAAAAGAATGTAAACGTTTGCGCGGCGCGCATTTGCTGCGCAGCGGAACAGGTTTTAATCGACATGGACGGATCCCGAAAAAATTTTCGACATTATAACTTGTTAAGGAAAAAACCCAATATTGATTAACTATAGATTAAAAATTAATCAGTTGTTGTTTCCGCAAGCCTGCATGCTTTGTGCAGCGCCCGCCGGCGGTGAACTCGCACTGTGTCCGGATTGCCTGCAAGACCTGCCATGGCAGACATCTTCGGCCTGCCCCCAATGCGGCCTGCCATCGCACGACAGCCAGCTGTGCGGCAACTGCCTCAAATCCACGCCGGCCTTCGATCGCACGCGCGCACTCTTCAATTACGCTTATCCGCTCGCCCAGATATTGCAACGCTACAAATACCGGCAGGCGCTGCACATCGCGCAAAGTTTCAGTACGCTGATGCTGCAACGCTTTTACGGAATTTCAGGTTTCGACCGCATCATTCCAATGCCGCTACACCCGAGACGGCTGGCCGAGCGAGGCTTCAACCAGTCGCTGGAGATCGCCCGCCTGCTCAACAAGCAGTTGCATGGCACGCTCGATACCGCATCCTGCCAGCGCATCCGTTTTTCGCCGCCGCAAGCCAGCCTGCCACTGAAAGCCCGTGTCAAGAACATGCGCGGCGCCTTTCGTTGCGAACAGCGGCTCGACGGCCAGCGTGTCCTGCTGATCGACGACGTCATGACCACAGGCGCCAGCCTGCACGCTCTGGCGGCCACAGTAAAAGCTGCCGGCGCTTCGCATGTAGAATGCTGGGTTGTTGCCCGCACACAAGCCAAAGGATAGGCACCCCCATGTTTCATGTCGTTTTGTTCGAACCCGAGATCCCGCCCAACACCGGCAATATCATCCGGCTCTGCGCCAATACCGGCGCCCGCCTGCATCTGGTCAAGCCACTGGGATTCAGCCTGGAAGACGCGCAACTGAAGCGCGCGGGGCTGGATTATCACGAATACGCAAGCTTGCAGGTGCACGAAAACTGGCAAGCCTGCAAGACGGCACTGAGCGGCAAGCGCATGTTCGCGCTGACGACCAAAGGCAGCAAACGCCATACGGACGTGCAGTTTCAAGCGGACGACGTCTTCGTTTTCGGCCCGGAAACGCGCGGCCTGCCGCAAGAAATCCGCGACGAATTCGCGCCCGGACAACGGCTGCGGCTGCCGATGCTGCCGCAAAGCCGCAGTCTCAACCTGTCGAACTCGGTCGCGGTGCTGGTTTATGAAGCCTGGCGTCAGAGTGGGTTTAACGGCGGCCTTTAAACTTTAAGCCGATATCGGGTAAACTTCCGCCACGGATTCCAGTGCGCCTGAAGAATTTCAGGCGTTTTTTCGTCAAGTTCAAAGAGAGCACAATGCCGTCAAAACAGACCTCCGGTCAGCCCAACTGGCACATCGTTTTAAACCTTTATCTGTTTTTCTTCTATTTTTCCGGCATTACCCACCTGCTACTGCAACTCAGCGACAGCACGATCTTCGTCGGCTTCAGGCAAGCGGTCTACATGAGCCTGCTGTGGCTGGTGCCGGTGCTGCTGTTCCCGGACAGGACCCGCGCCATTGCAGCCGTGATCGGCGTGGTGCTGTGGGCCGCATCGCTGGTAAGCCTGGGTTACTTCTGTATCTATGGGCAGGAGTTCTCACAAAGCGTGCTGTTCATCATCTTCGAGTCCAACCCTGCCGAATCGAGCGAATATATCGCCCAGTATTTTCGCTGGTGGATGTTGCTGGTGTTTGCCGCCCACACTGCGATAGCGATCTTCCTCTGGCGGCGTTTGCGCACACCTGCTCTTTCGCCCCGCACAGCAAAGATCGCCAGCCTCGTCATCGTGACCTTCCTGTTCCTGTTTCCTCTGTTCAAGGAATCGGTGGTCAAGGGGCAAGGCTGGGATGAAGCGGTAGACAAACTGCAAAGACGGATGGAACCGGCGGAACCATGGCAGATGGTCGTCGGCTATCTGCAATACCGCAAGCAACTGAACAACATGCAAAGCCTGCTGGAAAAAAATGCCGCGCTGCCGCCGGTCGAGAATCTGCAGGATGCTTATCGCGATCTGCCTTCGACGCTGGTGATGGTGATCGGCGAATCCACCAACCGCCAGCATTTCAGCCTCTATGGCTATCAGCGCCCGACCACGCCCAGACTGGATGCGATGAAAGACCAGCTAACCGTTTTCAATCAGGTCGTATCGCCCAGACCCTACACCATCGAGTCACTGGAACAGGTGCTGACCTTCGCCGACCAGCAGAACCCCGACCTCAGCCTGACCAGACCTTCGCTGATGAACATCATGAAACAGGCGGGCTACAAGACCTACTGGATCACCAACCAGCAAACCATCACCAAGCGCAATACCATGCTGACCACATTCTCCAAACATATGGATGTGCAGCATTACATGAACAACAGCCGCGCGCAGAATTCGCGCGAATACGACGAGAACGTCTTCGCGCCGTTCGAGGAGGTGCTGAACGACGATGCGCCGCGCAAGTTCATTGTCGTCCACCTGCTCGGCACGCACATGAAATACGACTACCGCTATCCGCCGGAATTCGCCAGATTCAACGACCGTGAAGGTATTCTGCCGGTGATGAACGAAGACCAGGTCGAGGTCATCAACAGCTACGACAACGCGGTGCTGTACAACGATTTCGTCGTCACCAGCCTGATCGGGAAACTGGCCGCCAGGGATACGCGCAGTCTGATGCTGTACTTCGCCGATCATGGCGAAGATGTCTACGACACGCCGCCGCACAAGATGCTGGGACGCAATGAAAGCAGCCCGACGCTGGCGATGTACGCCGTACCCTTCATGCTCTGGACTTCGCCCGCCTGGCAGGCAACCACCCCGCGCGACTTTTCCGCCTACACGGACAGACCCTATAGCCTGTCACATTTCATTCACACCTGGGCCGACCTGACCGGCCTCAGCTTCGACGACTGGGATAAACAGAAAAGCCTGATCAGCGACGCGTTCGTAGAACACCCGCTGTGGGTCGGCAACCCTGATGGCAAACGGCCGCTGATAGAGTTCAAGCAGTAGGTTGAGCGGTTAAGAATAGCGCTCAAGATCAATTGAGCGTTAACAACTGCGCTGAAAACGGATTGGGATAGGGAGAAAACCTGCGGCCGCATGTGCTGGCCGCAGGCCAATGTCAGAGTGCTTCCGGCTTTTGTTCGCGGCCAAGCAGGTTCTCGACGGCTTCGCGCGGCGAACGTCCGTTCGAGAGAACCTGATTCACCTCCGACGTGATCGGCATCTCAACCCCCAGCGTGGCGGCGCGATTGAACACTTCGCGGGCGGTGTGCACGCCTTCGGCGACATGCCCGAGTTGCTGCAGTATCGTGGCCAAGGTCTGACCGCTTGCGAGCCGCAGGCCGACCTCGCGATTACGTGAATATTCGCCGGTACAGGTCAGTATCAGATCGCCCGCGCCGGTCAAGCCCATGAAGGTTTCCTTTTTGCCGCCGAGTGCAACGCCGAAACGGGTCATCTCGGCCAGCCCGCGCGTGATCAGCGCAGCGCGCGCATTGCTGCCGAATTTCATGCCGTCGCTGATACCGGCAGCAATCGCCATCACATTCTTCACCGCGCCGCCGACCGAAACACCAATGACGTCATGACTGGTGTAAACGCGCAGATTACCGCCGTGAATCAACACACCCGCCTCGTTTGCAAACTGCCCGCTGGCTGATGCGATGGTCACGGCCGTCGGTAGTCCGCGCGCCAGCTCTGCGGCAAAGCTTGGCCCGGAAAGCACACCCCAGCAATGATCGTCACCCAGCTCTTCTTCGGCCACCTCGTAGGGCAGCTTGGCGCTTGCCGGCTCCAGACCCTTGGAAGCCCAGACCAGCGGTGCCTTGCAACCGGTACGGCGAATATCGGCCAGCATCTGTCGGAAGGCGCTGCTCGGCACAACCGATATGATCAAGCTCGCAGCGTCAATCGCGGCGGCAAGGTCTTGTTCGACGGTCAGACCGGAA
The DNA here is from genome assembly GCA_002423265.1 of Methylophilaceae bacterium UBA6140. Classification (GTDB taxonomy): domain Bacteria; phylum Pseudomonadota; class Gammaproteobacteria; order Burkholderiales; family Methylophilaceae; genus UBA6140. Next base: position 33,279 of record DIVE01000072.1, read on the forward strand.
TTAAAAGGAAAATCGCCAAGATACTGGCTGTTGCATCCCGCGTTACGCATTGCCGCAGCATGCTCGCTGTTACGGGTCCAGAGCGCAACCTGATGACGCTGGCTCAGTTGTATGGCAAGCGCCGTACCCCAGGCACCTGCGCCGAGAACGGCTATTTTTTTCAATCCCGACTCGCTTCCTGCATCACTCGCATATCGCCTGCGGGGCCATCAAAACCCCCAGACTGCCGTCGTTTGCACATAGCCGGCAAGACCGTCACGATGCCTGACCCTGACCCAGCCGGAAGTCGTTTCCAGGTAATCCAGCACGACGTCTTTCTGCAAACGCGAAACGAGCGGAGCCGCTGCATCCGCCGACTCGCGCATCTCGGCGTTATCCTGCACGACGATAACGGTACGCTTGGGGCTGAGCTGGCGCGATTCAATCCAGGTCAGGCCACCCTGATTGTCGCGCACCTTCACCCAGTCGCCCAGATTGACGATGATTTCGACCGGATAACCTTCCCAGATCACAAACAGCTTCTTTGCCTGCGCCGATGGCGCATCGAACAATACCGCTCTCGGAACGGCGATCGAACGGAACTCCAGTGCCGATACCGTCAGCGGCAACAGTACCAGCAACAGGCACAGTAACGGGCGGAAAAAGGACGTCACGTCAAGCGCCCGGGCTTAATGAGTGCTGGTGCCTTCTGCTTCTGCTGCCGCAGCCTGTTGTTGCTGTTGTTTTTGCTGCAGATACAAGGCTTCGAAATTGATCGGATTGAGCAGCACAGGCGGGAAGCCGGCACGGACGACGAGATCGGAAACCGCTTCGCGGGCATACGGAAAAAGAATGTTCGGGCAGGTCACTGCCAGCAGACCTTCGAGGTTTTCTTCCGGAATGTTGCGTGCCTGAAAAATACCCGCTTGCGCCACTTCGACCAGGAATACCGTCTTGTCTTCGATCTTGGAAGTCACCGTCACGGTGATGCTGACGTCGAACAGACCGTCTTCCAGCTTGCGCGCGGAATTGCTCAGCTCGATGCCAACCTGGGGCGTTTCACGCTGAAGGAAAATCTGCGGTGCATTCGGAATCTCAAGGGACAAATCCTTGACATAGATTTTCTCGATACCGAATAACGGTTCTTGCACTTCTGCTGCTTGGTTCTGGTCTTCTGCCATGACACTTCCTAGTTATGCACGCCGGGTGCTTGAGTCCGGATGCTTGGGTTAAGCGACGAAACCCTGCCGGTTTCATGATCGCGGAAATTTTTAATCCGTCATTCTATCTTTTTATGCAGGGCTTTTGAATCCGCCTACTGCTTCAAGGGTTTTTACACCACGCAAAAATCAGGTCTGCCTGCCCAATAGCGGGTCCAGGCCGCCGGCCTGATCGAGCGCGCGCAATTCGTCAAAACCGCCGATATGCCGCTCGCCGATATAGATCTGCGGCACCGTGCGCCTGCCGGTTTTTTCCATCATCAGCATGCGTTGCTCGGGATCGAGGTCAACCCGGATCTTGCTGACCTCGACCCCCTTGCTTGCCAGCAGGCGCTCGGCATGCATGCAATAGGGGCAATAGGCCGTGGTGTACATGACGACATTCGCCATGATCAGCCCTTGACCACAGGCAGCTTGGCGGCGATCCAGGCATTGAGGCCACCCTGCAGATTATGCAGCTTGGTAAACTGATGCTTGCGCAGAATATCGCACGCCTTGCCCGAGCGGACACCGGCCTGGCAATTGACCAGAATGGGCTTGTCCTTGAACTTCTCCAGCTCGCCTATTCTTTCGCCGAGACTGGCCAGCGGAATATGACGTGCATCGGTAATATGGCCTGCGGCAAACTCGGCATCATCACGCACATCCAGCACGATGGCGTTGCTGCGGTTCATCAACAGCACCGCCTCGCTTGCAGACACATTGACCACACCACTGGCACTGCGGTTGAGCATGGGCCACAACAACATGAGGCCGGAACCAATCGCCAGACCAATCAACAAAACATTATCGGTTAAAAACTCCACGCTGCACCTCTAAAATAACTGCGGAAAGCCGACATTATCGACCATATCGGGCAAAAAAGCCTCTGGCAAATGCCGATTAATTCAGGCTGTGGTAACGGCCATGCCACGCCGGGGAATATAATACAATCATGTATCAACCAAACAACAGAGCAACACCATGAACGTAACACCTGTGATTCTTTTGATTCTCGATGGTTTCGGTTACCGTGAAGAAATCGCCGACAACGCCATTGCGCAAGCCCGCAAACCCAACTGGGACAAGCTCTGGGCCGAGCATCCGCATACGCTGATCAACGCTTCCGAGCATTATGTCGGCCTGCCGGACGGGCAGATGGGCAACTCTGAAGTCGGCCATCTGAATATCGGTGCTGGTCGCGTCGTTTATCAGGATTTCGAGCGGATCAACCAGTCGATCCAGTCCGGCGAATTCTTCAATATCCCCAGTCTGACCGCAGCCATCGACACACTGAAAACAAGCGGCAAGGCGCTGCATATATTCGGCCTCCTGTCCGACGGCGGCGTCCACAGCCACCAGGATCACATTCATGCCATGGTCGAAATGGCGGTCAAACGCGGATTGAAAAAAGTATATGTGCACGCCTTCCTCGACGGCCGCGACACGCCGCCGGTCAGTGCCGGGCCTTATATCAAAAAACTGGAGGCCAGGCTGCAATCGCTGGGCGCCGGCAGGATCGCCTCGATCTGCGGCCGCTTTTACGCGATGGACCGCGACAAGCGCTGGCCCCGCGTCGAAGCCGCCTATGACATGCTGACCGAAGGTATCAGCGAATTCCACGCCGCCACGGCAATGGAAGGCCTGCAGGCAGCCTATGCGCGCGATGAGCATGACGAGTTCGTCAAGGCCACGGTGATCACCGCACCGGACGAGCCGCCGGTACATGTCGAGGATGGAGACATCATCGTACAAATGAATTTCCGTTCCGACCGCGCGCGCCAGCTCACTCACGCCCTGCTGGCCGAGCAGTTCGACGGTTTCCATCGTCGCCATGTACGCAAGCTGGCCGGGTATTTCACGCTGACCATGCATGACAAGAATGAAGCCGGTGCCGTAGCCATATTCCCGCCGTTCGAAGTCAGAAACACGTTCGGCGAATATGTCGCCAAACTGGGCTACAAGCAGCTGCGTATCGCCGAGACGGAGAAATATCCGCACGTCACCTTCTTCTTCAACGGCGGCGAAGAGCTGGTGTTCGAAGGCGAAGACCGCATTCTGGTACCCTCGCCGCAGGTCTCCACCTATGACTTGCAGCCGGAGATGAGCGCGCACGAGGTCACCGACCGTCTGGAAGAAGCGATCCTGAGCCGGCAATATCAGGCCATCATCTGCAATTACGCCAACTGCGACATGGTCGGCCACTCCGGCATACTCGAAGCGGCGATCAAGGCAGTCGAGGCTGTCGACACCTCCATCGGCCGCATTGTCGCTGCTGCGCAAAAGGTTGGCGCCGAAGTGATCATCACCGCCGACCACGGCAACGTCGAAATGATGCGCGACACCATCAACAATCAGCCGCACACCCAGCACACCACCAATCTGGTGCCGCTGCTCTATGTCGGCCGCAAGGCGAAACTGGCCAATGCCGGCGCCCTGTCCGATATCGCGCCAACCCTGCTGAAGATGATGGGCGTGCCGCAACCGGCAGAAATGACCGGCAAGCCTTTGCTCGATTTCGCTGCCTGATCGCGCATGCCGGGTTGCCGCATTTCCATTCCCGACTTCGCGCACAGCGGACTGTCGGTGCTCATGCTGGCGGCAGTCCTCTGCGCCAGCCTGCCGGCGGCGGCAAATCCAAAGGCTGAAACTTCGAAAGCCGAACTTAACGCGCTGCACAAAAAGATCGAAGCGCTCAACAAGGAGCTCAACTCCTCACGCGAAGCGCACAAGGACGCGGCCGACGAGTTGAAAGACAGTGAAAAAGCCATCAGCGCCGCCAACCGCAAACTTTATGAGCTGAATCAGCAGCAGCAGCAGAACCGTGAAACGCTGGAAGCCCTGGAAAAACAGCAGGCCGAACTCAATCAAACCCTGGCTTCGCAACAGCAATTGCTCGGTAACCAGCTCTATCAGCAGTATCTCTACGGTCAGCAAAACCCGCTGAAGATCATGCTCGAACAGCAGGACCCGAACCAGATTGCCCGCCAGCTGCACTATTTCACCTATGTTTCCAAGGCACGCGCCGAAGTGATCGCCAACATGCAGGGCAACCTCGCGCAAATGGCAGCCCTGAATGAAAGAACCGAAGCAGCACTGAAGGAAATCGAAGCGCTCAAGATTGCACAGGAAGAAGAGCGGAAATCGCTGCAGGCGCAGAAAGCCGAACGCAGCAAGGTGCTGAAAAAACTCTCCAGCAAGATCGCTACGCAAAGAAACGAGATCAGCAAGCTGAAGCGCGACGAAAAGCGTCTTTCCAGCCTGGTCGAACGGCTGGCAAAAATCGCGCGCGAACAAGCGGCCAAACGCAAACAGGCACAAACGCCGGCACAGAAATCCACCGCGCCCAGAACCGTTGCCAGAAATCAGGCACTGCCCAGCAGCCAGTATGACGGCAGCAATTTCTCCGCACTGAAAGGCAAACTCAACCTGCCGGTGCGTGGCGAGGTCGCCAACCGTTTCGGTGCCGCGCGCGAAGACACCGGCGTTTCCTGGAAAGGGCTGTTCATCCGCGCCGAGGAAGGCGCCGAAGTCAAGGCCGTGGCCAAGGGCAGCGTGGTTTTTGCCGATTGGCTGCGCGGTTTCGGCAATCTGATTATCGTCGATCACGGCGACGGCTACATGAGCCTGTACGGCAACAATCAGTCTTTACTGAAAAACCTCGGCGATGACGTCAA
>DIVE01000072.1:38236-42908 GCA_002423265.1 Methylophilaceae bacterium UBA6140
GCTACCGTCGTCATTCTCGGCGACAGCCTGAGCTACGGCACCGGCGCCGGTAATGGCGAGGATTATCCCAGCCTGCTGGCCGCGGGCACCGGCTGGCAGGTAATCAATGCCGGTGTGCCGGGCGACACCAGCGCGGGCGGCCTCGAACGGCTACCTGAATTGCTGGATGCTTACGAGATCGACCTGCTGATTGTTGCGCTGGGCGGTAACGACTTTCTCAGGCGCTTCTCGCCGGAAGAAACCGCTGACAACCTGCGTGCGATACTGGCCGAATCCCGGGCCGCCAACGTGCAAGCCTTGCTGGTCGCCATTCCCCGACCCAGCGCTTTCGGCGCGGCGACAGGTCTGCTGTCGGATCATGCGCTCTACCGGCAATTGGCCGAAGAAACCGGCACGCCACTGATCGAGGAATTGTTCACGGAAGTACTATCGAAAAATTCGCTGAAGGCGGATGCTATCCATCCGAACGCTGCCGGTCATCGCCTGGTGGCGGAGAAACTTCACGCAGCACTGCGCGAAGCCGGCTTCCTCAGCGCAGATTAAAACGGCGTCAAAGCCGCGCGCGCAGGATGGCTGCGACTTCCTCGTCGGTCAGCACCAGCGGATTGGTCTTCATGCTGCTACCGCGGCAATTGGCCACCACGCGTGCAATATCCGCAGACCGCATGCCGTATTCGCCCAGCCGCGGCAAACCCATTTCCAGCGTCCACTTTTCCAGCACATCGACCAGCGCATCCTGACCGCCGGTTTCATCAAGCTTCATGTCGTTCGCCAGCACCTTGCCGACGTGGGCATAACGCCACAAGGCTGGGCTTTGCGGTTCACGCGCGCGCAGAAGCCGGATATTGACGCGGGTGCACTCGGCCACCAGCGTACCGCAAACGACGCCATGCGGAACCGGGAAAAATGCGCCCAACGGCGCCGCCAGGCCATGTACCGACCCCAACCCCACCTGCGCCAGGGTGATACCGGAAAGCAGGGCGGCATAAGCCATGTTGGCACGATGGGCGGCAACGTCGCCTTGATTCAAGTACCAGCCCGGGAGACTGTCGCGCACCGCCCGCATGCCCGACATCGCCAGCGCATCGGTGAAAGGGTTGGCGCGCGTGGAAACATAGGATTCCAGCAGCTGAGTGAACGCATCCATGCCGTTGGCCGCAATCAGCGCTGGCGGGCAGGTCGAGAGCAGTTCCGGATCGATCACTGCATAGGCGGGCACCAGCGTTTCGTGACGGAAGGATTTCTTGAAACCGCCTGCGCCCTGTTGCGACAGCACCGCATTTTTCGTCGCCTCGGAGCCGGTCCCTGCAGTCGTCGGCACCGCGATGAAAGGCACCGCCGGGCCGGGATAAGGCAACTCAGGCCCCACCCCTTCGAGAAAGTCCATCACGCTGTTGGGCACGCGCAACAAACCGGCGACGGCCTTGGCCGCATCGAGCACGCTACCGCCACCGATGCCGATGACAACCGCAATGCCTTCATTGCGGTAACGACTCGCCAGTGCATCGGCCAGTGCAGGCGACGGCTCGCCGGATACGGTATCGTGCAACCAGGCAACACCATGCGCATCCAGTGCCGCCTGCAGGGCCGGCCAATGCTGTGAGCCGCTATAGGAGTGCGCGCCGGTGAGCAGCAGTGCACGACTGCCGAACTGCGCCGCCAGCGCCGGCAGCTGAAGCGACGTGCCGGCACCGAAGAGGATTCTCGGGATGGCGGAAATGCTGAAATCTGGAATGTGCAAGGATCACTCGCCGATCAGATGCATCAGCACACGGCGCGAGTGCGACATGAAGCGGTGTTCATAAAGAAATATGCCCTGCCACTGGCCCAGGGCCGGATCGCCCTGCAGCACGGGGATCGACAGGCTGCTCTGCGTCAGCGCGCTGCGGATATGCGCCGGCATATCGTCCTGGCCTTCAACCGTGTGCACGAACAGCGGGTCGCCGTCAGGCACCAGCCTGGCAAAGAAAGCTTCCATATCGATCAGCACATCGGGATCGTAGTTTTCGTTGATCAGCAGACTGGCGGAGGTATGCTGGATATACAGTGTCAGCACGCCGGTCTCGATCTCGCTGCGCTCGACCCATTTCAGCACATCGGGCGTGATGTCGTAGAGGCGGCGACCGTTGGTTTTAAGATGCAGTTCATGAGTGAATTGACGCATGGCAGAGCACTTCAAATAAAAATTCCATTGTAATCCGCATCCGCCCAGATATCCGAATCAGCCGCCACCAGCGGTGCTACCAGTTAATGCCTGCGGCGCTCAGCTCATGCCTGCGGTGCTACCAGCCGAAACCGATACCGTAATAGGGGTGGTAGCGCGGATGACGCCAGGGGTAGTAGCCGTAACCGAAATAAGGGTAGTAATAAGGATTAGGATAGGAGCGCAATTGGTAATCGCGCTTCACGCGTTCCAATTCCTGCTGTTTCTGCTGCTCGCGCTTGTTGATCTCTTCCGCCACGCCGTCACGCAAAGCCTGCTCGCGGCTGGCATGGATGTAGTCCAGCACCTTGCTGTCCACCCCTTCCTTGCTCAGTTGCAGCGCCTGCGACGGCGCAAGATCGTAACGGGAGCCGCTGGCCTTGATTTTCTCGATGATCTCGTCCGGCGATATGCCGCTATTGGACAGCACCACCAGTTCGTTCAATGACAGGTTCGGGACCGGTTTCGGCATGATCTGCTCCAGCTCTTCAGGCGAAATACGCTGAATCTGCGGCGCCTGCGGCTGCGTTGTCGCGCAGCCCGATACCAGTATCAACAGCGAACATCCCAATATCAGTCTGCGCATTCTTTTCTCCCGAATCCAGGCTACCGATCAACGCTTGCTGAACAGCATTTTTCCGCCCTTGCAATCAATTCTGACCGTATCCTTGGCAACAAAATTCCCGTTGAGAATTTCTTTCGCCAGCGGATTCTCGATCTCCGACTGGATGGCGCGCTTCAATGGCCGTGCGCCATAGATCGGGTCGAAACCGGCATTGGCGATTTCTGCCAGCGCCGCATCGCTCACATCGAGCTGCATCTCCATTCCGGCCAGACGTGCCGCCAGATACTTGAGCTGGATGCCGGCGATGGATTTCACTTGCGCCTCGCCCAGAGCGTGGAAGACGACGACTTCATCAATACGGTTGACGAACTCCGGACGGAAGTGGGTTTTCACTTCACCCATCACCGCCAGCTTGATCACCTGATAATCGTCGCCTGCCATGTTCTGGATCATCTGCGAACCGAGGTTGGAGGTCATGATGATGACAGTATTCTTGAAATCCACGGTGCGGCCCTGTCCGTCGGTCAGACGGCCATCGTCCAGCACCTGCAGCAACACGTTGAACACATCCGGATGCGCCTTTTCCACCTCGTCCAGCAGAATCACGCTATAGGGCTTGCGGCGCACCGCTTCGGTCAGAGTGCCGCCTTCCTCGTAGCCCACGTATCCCGGCGGCGCGCCAATGAGACGGGCGACCGAGTGTTTCTCCATGAATTCGCTCATGTCGATGCGGATCAAATGGTCTTCCGAATCGAACAGGAAATTGGCCAGCGCCTTGCACAACTCGGTCTTGCCGACGCCGGTCGGGCCGAGAAAGAGGAAGGAACCATAGGGCCGGTTCGGATCGGAAAGTCCGGAACGCGAGCGGCGGATGGCATCCGACACCAGGCGCACAGCCTCATCCTGACCAACCACACGTTCGTGCAGCTTGTCTTCCATGGTCAGCAGTTTGTCGCGCTCGCCCTGCATCATCTTGGAAACCGGTATGCCGGTTGCGCGCGAAACCACTTCGGCGATTTCCTCGGCGCCGACCTCGGTGCGCAACATCTTGTGCCGGGGTTGCTCGGTCGAAGCCTCGGCCTTGGCGGCCTGCTTCAACTGCGCTTCGAGCTGCGGCAGCTTGCCGTACTGCAACTCGGAAACCTTCTGCCAATCGCCCTTGCGCGTGGCTTCTTCCATCTGCAACTTGAGCTTCTCGACCTCCTCCTTGATGTGCTGGCTGCCCTGCACCTGCGCTTTTTCCGCTTTCCAGATTTCTTCGAGGTCGGCGTATTCCTTCTCAAGCTTGGCGATTTCCTCCTCGATCAGGGCGAAACGCTTCTGCGAGCCTTCGTCTTTTTCCTTCTTCACCGCCTCGCGCTCGATCTTGAGCTGAATCAGACGGCGGTCGAGCTTGTCCATGACTTCCGGCTTGGAGTCGATTTCCATCTTGATGCGCGAAGCCGCCTCGTCAATGAGGTCAATCGCCTTGTCCGGCAGAAAACGGTCGGTGATGTAGCGGTGGGAAAGTTCGGCTGCCGCAACGATTGCCGGATCGGTAATCTCGACACCGTGATGCAGTTCGTATTTCTCCTGCAGGCCGCGCAGGATGGCGATGGTCGCCTCGACGGTCGGCTCATCCACCAGCACTTTCTGGAAGCGACGCTCGAGCGCTGCATCCTTCTCGATGTATTTGCGGTACTCGTCCAGCGTAGTGGCACCGACGCAATGCAACTCACCGCGCGCCAATGCCGGTTTCAGCATGTTGCCGGCGTCCATCGCGCCCTCGGCCTTGCCGGCGCCGACCATGATGTGCAGCTCGTCGATGAACACGATGGTCTGGCCTTCGTCCTTGGCCAGGTCTTTGAGCACGTTTTTCAGTCGCTCCTCGAACTCGCCACGGAACTTGGCACCGGCCAGCAGCG
>DIVE01000054.1 GCA_002423265.1 Methylophilaceae bacterium UBA6140
TACCTGCCGTCTTCCGTGCTGGTCACCGGTTTCGACATCATTTTCTTCTGGGTGGCGCGCATGGTCATGATGACCAGGCACATCACCGGCAAGATTCCGTTCAAGGACGTCTACGTGCACGGTCTCATCCGCGATGCGGAAGGCCAGAAGATGTCCAAGTCCAAGGGCAACGTGCTTGATCCGATTGATCTGATTGACGGCATCGGCCTCGAAGATCTGGTGAAAAAGCGCACCACGGGGCTGATGAACCCGAAAGATGCGGAAAAAATCGAAAAGCGCACGCGCAAGGAATTCCCGGAAGGCATACCGGCTTTCGGCACCGATGCTTTGCGTTTCACCTTTGCCAGCCTCGCCAGCCCGGGGCGCGACATCAAGTTCGACCTCAACCGCTGCGAAGGCTACCGCAATTTCTGCAACAAGCTGTGGAATGCTACCCGCTTTGTACTGATGAATTGCGTGAAGGAAGATGGCACGCCGCACGACTGCGGTCTGGAACCTTGCCAGCACGATTGCGGACCTGATGGATATTTAGACTTCTCGCAGGCTGACCGCTGGATCGTCAGCCAGTTGCAACGCACAGAAGCCGAGGTGGAAAAAGCATTTGCCGACTACCGTTTCGACCTCGCCGCCAAGGCCATTTACGAATTCGTCTGGGATGAATACTGCGATTGGTATCTGGAGCTGGCAAAAGTGCAGCTGCAAGCGGAACGCAAAGAAGAGGGACAATTGCAGAGTGGCACCGACGCGCAAAAGCGCGCCAGCCGCCGCACCCTGCTGCGCGTGCTGGAAACCATCCTGCGTCTGGCCCATCCCATTATTCCGTTCATCACGGAAGAGCTATGGCAGACCGTCGGCCCACTCAGCGGCAGGACTGGCCCCAGTATCATGCTGGAAACCTACCCGCAGAGCCAGCCGCAGAAGATCGACGAACAGGCGGAAGCCTGGGTGGCGACCTTGAAGCAGGCCGTTGACGCCTGCCGCAGCCTGCGCGGCGAGATGAACATTTCCCCGGCGCAGCGCGTGCCGCTGATTGCTGCCGGTGATATGCAACAGCTGCAAGCGTTGGCGCCTTATCTGAAGGCGCTGGCCAAGCTGGCGGAAGTCGAGATTGTTGCCGAGCTGCCGGAAGCCGATGCGCCGGTCGCACTGGCGGGCGATTTCAGGCTCATGCTGAAGATCGAAATCGATGTGGCGGCGGAGAAGGAGCGCCTCGGCAAGGAAATCGCCCGCATCGAGGGCGAAATTACCAAGGCCAATGCCAAGCTCGGCAACGAGGGTTTTGTCGCCCGCGCACCGGCGGCCGTGGTGGAGCAGGAGAAAAACCGCCTTGCCGATTTCAATGCGACGCTGGGAAAACTGCAGGCCCAGCTCGCCAAGCTGAAATAGCGTCTTTGTACCCTTAAGAAAGCGCTGATTTATTCGTCATACCGGCGCAGGCCGGTATCCAGTGCCTTGGTTTAACTGGGTTCCGGCCTGCGCCGGAACGACAAACCGAATAAATCAGTGTCTTCTTAATCAGAAAGCCCTCGCAAGAGGGCTTTCTGCTGCAGGCCGAGCGGGAAGCGGCACGGTCAGATGAAGAGATTGACGTCCGATTCGCCGGCGAACTCGAAGAAGGTCGCGGCACCGCCGAATTCGATGCCTTCCACGAAGTCTTCCGGCTTGAAGTCGAACAGGTCTACCGTCATCTGGCAGGCGATCAGTTTGACGCCGGACTCCAGACAGGCGGTGCGCAGGGCTTCAATCGATGCCACACCCTTGTTGGCGATTTTCTGTTTCATCATCATGGTCGCCATCAACTCCATGCCGGGAATCATCTGCAGCAGGTTGGGCATGGGCACGGGCATCGGCATGCCGGGGTTGCCGAGCGGCGAAACCTTGAGGTCGCTGATATCCTTTTTCAGCAAGGTCAGGCCGTAGAAAGTGAAGAAAATCTGCACTTCATAATCCAGCGCGGCAGCCGTGGATGCGAGGATGAAAGGCGGGTAGGCCCAGTCCAGCGTGCCCTTGGAGGCGATCAGCGCGAGTTTCTTGCTCATGACTTTATCTGCTTGCGGATATGGAAAATGAATTCTTTCTCCTGTGTTTCCAGCGACAGCAGTTCATGCCCGGTTTGCTTGCAAAAGGCCTGAAAATCCTTCACCGATCCGGGGTCGGTTGCCATCACCTTCAGCACCTGGCCGTCCGTGATTTCCGCCAGTGCCTTTTTGCAGCGCAGAATGGGGAGCGGACAATTCAAGCCGCGTGCGTCGAGTTCCTTGTCAAAATCCATTTTGAATCCTTCAGATCGGCTAAATGCGTTCGAACGGGAAACCTGCCTTGCCCCAGGCCAGCACGCCGCCGATCAGGTTAAATACGTTATCGCGGCCTCTTGCAGCCAGAAATGCAGCGGCCTGCGCCGAGCGTATGCCGCTGTGGCAATAGAACACCAGCGTTTCATCGCCGTGCAGATTGTCATGCTTGATCGGCAGCAAGGCCAACGGCACATGCAGCGCGCCGGGGATGACACCGCGCGCCACCTCGTCGTCGTTGCGTACATCCACCAGCGTGATGCGTTGATCGGTCATGAGGCTGTGCAGATCGTTAGCCTCGATTTCCTTGAAACCTGTCATATCGGGTTGCCCTGAAAAATTACCGCGTTGGTTGGTACATCATCCCTATTTTAGCCGCGAGTAAGCAAGTGGCAAACCTTATTCAATAAGTGGGTATCGCCAGACCGGACGGATAACATTGCGGGCGCTTATTGCGATGAAATTTGTCCAAATATGATAAAAGTGAAACAATAGATAAGATAGTGGCCAGTCCGGAACTGGCAAAAATACTTTTGCGACGGGATAAAAGACCCAGGGAAGATAATGAGACACGCGTTTGAGAACCGGGGCCAGGCGGGATTTTCACTGGTCGAGCTGATGATTGTCGTTGCAATTGTCGGCATACTCTCCGCTGTGGCGCTACCGGCTTACCAGGACTACTCCATTCGTGCGATGGTATCTGAAGCGCTGAATCTTGCCGGAGGCGCCAAAGCAACGGTTTCAGAAAACCTGGCCAACAGCCAATCCGGCTGCATCGGCATCGGGATGGCGGGGGTGATCAAGAAGAACAAAACAGTGGTCACCTGCAATGACACCGGAACGGGTGTCAGGCTGGATGCCATCGTGAATACCGGGGTCGCAAAAAAACGGACGGTGAGGTTGGCGCTGTTTTCACCGGATGGCGGATATTGGGACTGTTATTCACAGAATACGGAGTGGGGCTATGTGCCTTCAGATTGCCGCTCGGATTACATACCGCCGACCTGAGCGGACATTAAGAAGTGTCGATCAAGTTGTGTATTTATCAGCCGGAATCTGCGTAAGGGCTTTATTTTGCTGAGAAATGCGCGCATTATTCGGAAAAAATAATAGCTATTCATCGTTTATTGGTAATCGGCAAATGCCTAATAACTTTATACGAGGGGGGCTATATCATGCATCGCATTCTGGCTCTGTTGTATGGCGTTTTTTCCTATTCGGTTTTTTTCGTAACATTCCTCTACGCAATCGGTTTTGTCGGAAATCTGCTCGTTCCAAAATCCATAGATTCCACTACGACGACTGCTTTCGCCCAATCGCTTCTGATCAACCTGGGATTGCTGAGCATTTTCGCCATCCAGCATAGCGTCATGGCACGCCCGGCTTTCAAGCATTGGTGGACCCGGTTCGTGCCACCAGCCATCGAGCGCAGTACCTATGTGTTGCTATCAAGTCTGGCATTGATTCTGCTGTTTTGGCTTTGGCAACCTATGGATGGCGTGGTCTGGCAGATAGAAAACACCGCAGGACGCAATGTGCTTTGGGGGCTGTTTTGGGCAGGCTGGATATTGGTGCTGATCAGCACTTTTCTGATCAATCATTTCGACCTGTTCGGCCTGAGGCAAGTCTACCTGTACGTTAAAGGCAAGGCATATACCTACCCGGGTTTCAAGACGCCATTTCTCTACAAGCTGGTAAGACACCCTATCATGCTCGGGTTTGTCATCGCTTTCTGGGCAACGCCGGACATGAGCGTAGGCCATTTGGTTTTTTCTGTTACTACAACGGCTTATATCTTGATCGCGTTACGGTTTGAAGAGCATGACTTGCTGAAGTTTCATGGCAAAGCATACGAAGACTATCAGCAAAAGGTTTCGATGATTATTCCCTTGCCCAGGAAGAAGTAACGGGATTTTTATCCGCAATGCTGTGAATAAACCATCCCAAAATCCAGAGTGTGAAACAGGGGAGTGGGAGCCCATCCTGGTATCCAGGGCCGCAACAAGTTGAGATGAATTGAAGGAACTCGGCGGATGGAAAACACGCTCAATAGTGGATCGCTATGCGAAGTTTGCGACCAATCATTTAGCGCACGCAGCGTCCAGGATAGAGAACGCTCCAGATAACGTGTTGGAAATCACGTTTTAGTCACGTTCAGAAACAAAAAAGGGCTTAGCTCAGCGCTAAACCCTTTTTTGATCTGGTGGTG
>DIVE01000126.1:0-1715 GCA_002423265.1 Methylophilaceae bacterium UBA6140
TACCTTTTGCCATAATCGTTTCCCTTTAACTGACTTCTTTATCAAGTTAATCACGTTAAGTGCAAGCCCACTGAGCTACAAGACCACTTAACACCACACCAATCGAATGGTGCCCATGGCGGGAATCGGACCCGCGACCTCTCCCTTACCAAGGGAGTGCTCTACCACTGAGCCACATGGGCGCTAAATATCTGTTGCCGGTTTATATGGAGCGGGCGACGAGGTTCGAACTCGCGACATCTTGCTTGGAAGGCAAGTGCTCTACCAGCTGAGCTACACCCGCTTCGATGAGCAAACTACCCGATCATCCAGTAAAAACCAGCGCCTATCGGCTCTGAATCTGATATTGCTAGTTGCTAACGTTGGTGGAGGGGGAAGGATTCGAACCTTCGTACTCTGAGAGAACGGATTTACAGTCCGTCGCCTTTAACCACTCGGCCACCCCTCCCAACCGAACCCATGATTATGCTGATAATCTGACAGCGTGTCAAACGCTATAGAAGGGAACTGGTGCCGGATGTCGGAATCGAACTGACGACCTTCGCATTACAAGTGCGCTGCTCTACCAACTGAGCTAATCCGGCAAAAGCGTAATTTTATCGTATTACGCTTATTTAACCAACTTCAAAAAAGGTTTCTTTTTGATTGGTTTTTGTTTTTTTTCAAGCCCCTCATCGCTGCGGGGCAACCCCTCTGCATCTGACTCCCCAGGCTCCGAGACCGTTACATCGGACTCTTCCGACTGGAAAAACATACCCTGTCCATTCTCTCTGGCAAAAATTCCGCGAATCGCATGCATGGGAACATACAAATCGCTGGCAACACCACCGAAGCGTGCCGAGAACGTCACCGCCTCGTTGCTGATCAACAAATTGCGCGTAGCCGAATAATTGATATTGAGTACAATCTCTCCATCCTTGACATAAGCCACCGGCACACGCGTATGACCGTCAACCGCGACCAGAAGATGCGGTGTCAGGCTGTTGTCAGTGCACCATTCATGCATTGCACGAATCATGTAGGGCTTGGTTGAGGTCAGCTCGCTCATCAAATCAGCCGATTACTTGCGCATGGCCTTTTCGGAAGGTGTCATCGCTTCAATATACGCCGGGCGAGAGAATATACGTTCCGCGTATTTAAGTAAAGGTGCTGCCTGCTTCGGCAACTCAATACCGTAATGTCCGAGACGCCAGAGCAATGGCGCTATGGCGACATCGAGCATGGAAAACTCGTCGCCAAGAATATATTGCTGCTTGGCGAACAAAGGCACGATTTGCGTCAGATTGTCACGGATGGTCGCCCTCGCTTTGTCTGCAAGCTTCTGGTCACCAGACTCGATATCGGCAATATGGCTGAAAAGCTGCTCTTCAAAATTGTGCAGAAACAAGCGCGCGCGCGCGCGCATGACCGGGTCTGCAGGCATCAGCTGCGGATGCGGAAAACGCTCATCAATATACTCGTTGATGATGTTTGCCTGCTGCAACACCAGGTCGCGCTCAACCAGCACCGGCACTTCATTGTGCGGATTGATAACCGCCAGATCTTCGGGCTTGTTGGCAAGGTCGACATCAATGACTTGAAAATCCATGCCTTTTTCAAAAAGCACGATGCGGCAGCGGTGACTGTACGGGTCCGTGGTGCCTGAATATAAAGTCATCATAATTGCGGGTTCCTTAAAACTAAAAAGCAAAACGGGAGCGGCCTCCATTCAACTG
>DIVE01000126.1:1815-7276 GCA_002423265.1 Methylophilaceae bacterium UBA6140
GGCTTGTCCAGCACCAGGTGATGCGTTTGGGCACCACCAGCAGCCAACGGCTCATCCGCCTTCAGCACTTGCTGACCTTGCAACTCCCAGAGAATATGGGGCATGCCGACATTGGGAAACGCCACGTTGTTCCAACCGGTCGGACGTGTGTCGTCACGATAGAAACCGCGCAGATAGGTATAGAGCCAATCCGCCGTTCTTGCACGCGCCTCGACAGTCAGATCCGGTGGGACTACCCCGAACCAGGCCTTCGCATCGCCCTTGGCCATTGCTACCTGCATCGTGTCACCAACCTTATCGGCGGTAAAAAGCAGATTGACCCTGATCTGTTCTTCGCTGAGACCAATATCGGTGAGCCTGTTGTAGCGCATGTAATTGGCGCTATGGCAATTCAAACAGTAATTGACGAACAGCTTTGCACCACGCTGCAACGATTCCTGATTGTTCAGGTTGATTGGCGCCTTGTCCAGATGAACATCCCCGCCAGCGGCGTTCGCGTAAACCGGCATCGCCAGAAAAATGGCCGCCAATAATCCATGCCTGACAGCATCAATAATTTTTTGAAACTTCATCATACGGTGACCCTTTCAGGCACTGGTTTTGTCTTGTCTTTTTTCGTATACCAAGGCATCAGAATAAAGAAGAGGAAATAGGTCAGCGTGAAAATACGCGCGACCACTGTGGCACGGTCAACCCCCCCGAAAATCCACGTGCCCGCATCAAACACTCCCCATACATTGGAAGGCTTGGTGCCCAAATATCCGAGTACGACGAAGCTGACTACAAACAATGCAAGCCACTTTTTGTAAAGCGCACCGCGATAGCGGATGGATTTGACCGGACTACGATCCAGCCAGGGCAGCAAGGCAAATATCATCACCGACAGACCCATGGCAGCAACGCCGGGGAACTGCGAATTGAAGATAGGCGGCACAGCACGCAATATTGAGTAATAGGGCGTGAAGTACCAGACCGGAGCAATATGTGCTGGCGTTTGAAGCGGGTCTGCCGGGATGAAATTGTTGGCTTCAAGGAAGTAACCACCCATCTCCGGCGCAAAAAACAGAATGGCCGAGAACACGATAAGAAACACGGAAACGCCGACGATATCCTTCACCGTGTAATAGGGGTGGAATGGAATGCCATCCAGTGGAATATGTGTCTTGGGATCTTTCTTTTCCTTGATTTCGATACCATCGGGGTTGTTCGAACCCACCTCATGCAACGCAATCAGGTGAGCCACAACCAGACCGAGCAGTACCAGAGGCAATGCAATCACATGGAACGCAAAGAAACGATTCAGCGTCGCATCAGAAACAACATAATCACCACGCAACCACTCCGAGACATCCGGCCCGATAAACGGAATGGATGTGAACAGGTTGATAATGACCTGAGCACCCCAATAGGACATCTGCCCCCACGGCAGCAGATAGCCGAAGAAAGCCTCACCCATCAACACCAGGAAAATACCAACGCCAAAGAGCCATATCAGCTCACGTGGCGCACGATATGAGCCATAGATCAGACCGCGGAACATGTGCAGATAGACAACCACGAAGAACATCGAGGCACCGGTGGAATGCATATACCGGATCAGCCAGCCCCAGGAAACATCGCGCATGATGTACTCGACCGAACCGAAAGCCAAGGTCGCATCCGGCTTGTAATGCATGGTGAGGAAGATGCCGGTAACAATTTGCAGCACCAGCACCAAAAGTGCCAGCGAGCCAAAGAAATACCAGAAATTGAAGTTCTTTGGTGCGTAGTACTCAGTCAGATGGGCCTTGATATTGGAGGTCAGCGGAAAGCGCTTGTCCACCCAGGCAAGGGTACCTACCATGCATTTTTCTACATTTTTCATCATGGCTATACTGCCCCCTCGCTATGTTCACCGATCAACAATATCGCATCACTCAAATACTTGTGGGGCGGAACCACAAGATTGGTCGGAGCCGGCGAACCCTTGAATACGCGGCCGGCCAGATCAAACTTGGAACCGTGACAAGGACAGAAGAAACCACCCTGCCAATCACCCCCCATATCACCGCCCGGCTGTAATTTGGGCGAAGGCGAACACCCAAGGTGAGTACATACGCCTTCCATCACCATCAGGTTGGGGCGTATCGAACGGGTTGGGTTTTTGCAATATTCCGGCTGCTGACTGGTTACTTCCAGCTTGGGATCCGCCAGATTGTCATCATGCCCGGAAAGTGTTTTAGCCATATCATCGGTCAGACTGACAACCCAGACAGGCTTGCCACGCCACTCAACCGTGATCATGGCGCCCGGCTCAATCTTGCTGACATCGACTTCAACTGGCGCGCCGGCGGCCTTGGCACGGGCGCTGGGCAACATGCTGGTCACAAAAGGTACTGCCACTGCAACAGCCGCAACCCCGCCAACGGCGGTGGTAGCAGCGATCAAGAATCTCCGCTTGCCCTGATCAACTGGTTGATTTGCCATTACTTGCCCTTAATAATTATTCGGTACAGCTCGCGCCATGGACATGCAACATGCGCATTCCAGACTACTCAGCTTGCAAGTTTCGCATTTTACAGCTTCGGCATTAAAAATTAAACCTTTATCCGATGCTTAAACAGGGCTATCGATGTCGATAAACTCATGCCCGAGGCCGAATCTGGCAGAAAGGTGCTTGCCAAGCGCCTGCACACCATAACGCTCGGTCGCATGATGACCCGCTGCAATGTAGGCGACGCCTGATTCGCGTGCCAAATGCACAGTCTGCTCGGAGATTTCGCCACTGACAAAAACATCAACACCCAACTCAATCGCTTGCTGCATAAAGTCTTGCGCCGCGCCGGTACACCAGGCAATACTTCGCACCTCCCTGCCGCGATCACCAATCACCATAGCCCGGCGAGCAAGCAGCATCTCGAGCCTGGCACTGAAGCTTTCCAGCGTTTCCGGGTGCTCGAGAGCTCCGTAGGCCAGTAGCGACTGCTCGCCGGCGCGTCCTTCGATATCGACTCCCATCAGTTGCCCGAACTGCGCATTGTTGCCAAGCTCAGGGTGAGCATCGAGCGGCAGATGATAAGCCACCAGATTAATTTCGTGATCCAGCAAAAAGCGAATGCGTTTTTGTTTGATGCCGACAATCCGCGGATCCTCATTGCGCCAGAAAAAACCGTGATGCACCAGCACCATATCAGCATTGGCCGCTTGCGCCGCCTCAAGCAATGCCATGTTGGCTGTAACACCGGTCACAATTCGCCCGATTTGGCGACGGCCTTCGATCTGAAGACCGTTCGGGCAGTAATCACGAAAGCGCTCAGGCTCCAGGATTTGTCCGGTATAATCCAATATCTCTTTAATATTCATTATGTTTCACCTTTGTCACAGCAGCCCTTATGAAAAAACTCTGGCTTATTTTTGCACAGACCGTAACGATCAGTCTCGGCGCACTATTTGTGCTGCAAACCTTTTACCCCGAACTTCTCGGAAAATCGCTCAAGCCCGTCACAGAGCAACCTGTTCTGGTCAACCAGGTCTCGGCTGACAAGATAGTTCATACGGAAGGCTCTTATAGTAGCGCGGCCAAAAAAGCCATGCCGGCCGTCGTCAACATCTTCACCAGCAAGAAATCCGCCCCAAGAGCGCGCCATCCGTTCATGGATGACCCTTTGTTCCGGCATTTCTTCGGCGATCAGTTCGAAGATGAGCAGCGCTCGGACAACAGTCTCGGCTCCGGCGTTATCGTCAGTCCCCAAGGCTACATCGTTACCAATCACCATGTCATCGAATCTGCGGACGAAATCGAAGTCGCGCTGGCAGATGGGCGCACGCTGGCTGCCACCATTGTCGGTACGGACCCGGAAACCGACCTCGCGGTACTCAAGGTCGATGCCAAGGACCTGCCGGCCATCACACTGGCAGATCCCGACCAGTCCCACGTGGGTGATGTCGTGCTGGCCATCGGCAATCCATTCGGCGTTGGCCAGACCGTCACACAGGGCATTATCAGCGCCCTGGGACGCAGTCACCTCGGCATCAACACATTCGAGAATTTCATTCAGACCGATGCCTCGATCAACCCCGGCAACTCCGGCGGCGCGCTGGTCGACACCAACGGGCACCTGGTTGGCGTCAACAGCGCTATTTATTCGCGTAGCGGTGGTTCGATGGGTATCGGCTTCGCGATTCCGGTCAGTCTCACAAAGCAGGTCATGGAGCAGATCATACGACAGGGTGGCGTGGTGCGCGGATGGGTCGGCATAGAGGCACAGGACATTACTCCGCAACTGGCGGAGTCCTTCCGTTTGTCGCATACCAGAGGCTCACTGATTGCCGGGGTCTTGCGTAACAGCCCTGCGGAAAAGGCCGGTCTGAAACCTGGAGACATCTTGCTGCAAATCAACGGCAACAAGGTCACCGACAGCTCCACCATGCTGAACCTGATTGCCAATCTGAAACCCGATGAAAAAGCCACGCTCAGGATCGCGCGAGATCAGCGCGAGTTCGATATCATCGTCACCATAGGCAAGCGCCCGACCCCGCAGCTGGCGCAGCAGCGCTAGCTTGATATTTTTCTGCGCTCTATGAACCCGGCAAGAAAAATGCCGGCTTCATAGAGCAGCCAGAGCGGAATCGCCAGCATGAACTGAGAAATGATGTCCGGCGGCGTAAAGATGGCACCCAGTACAAAGGCGCCGACAATCACATAGGATCGGATCTCCTTCAAGGTGGATATTTGCACCAACCCAAACCCGACCAGCACGATCACCGCGATTGGCACTTCAAATGCCAGCCCGAAAGCCATGAAAAGCGTAATGACGAAGTCCAGATAACTGCCGATGTCCGTCATTACCGCCACGCCTTGCGGGGCATAGCCTGTAATAAAACCGAAAACCACGGGAAAAACGAGAAAATAGGCGAAGGCCATGCCCGCCAGAAAAAGTAACGTGCTGGCAATCACCAAAGGCATCATGAAACGCCGCTCGTGTGCATAAAGGCCGGGCGCGACGAATGCCCAGGCCTGATAGAGTGTATGCGGCAGCGACAAAATGAATGCCGCCATCATGGCCATTTTCATCGGCACGAAAAAAGGCGTCGTCACCTCGGTCGCAATCATCTGGCCGCCAACCGGCAACTTGGATAGCAGGGGCTGAGCCAGCAAGGTATAAATCTGGTCGGCAAAAGGAAAAAGCACGAGAAACGTCAGGACGATCCCAATGACAACACGTAGCAAGCGATCTCGCAGCTCGATCAAATGGGATATGAATGTCTCGGAATTGCTCACCGTATCAACCGGCTTTCATCAAACACCATGGTTGTCGCGATCTGTTTTGGCAGGTTTTGCTTCTGCCTGCGCTGTATTTTCTTCCAAAGACCCGGCCGCCTGCTTCACGCCAGACATATTGGATTGAATCGTGTTCTCGACTTCACTTTTGAGTGCATGCGAGCCTCGCTGAATATCCTGCTGCAGTTTCTGCAATTCATC
>DIVE01000126.1:7314-14052 GCA_002423265.1 Methylophilaceae bacterium UBA6140
TCGGAAAATGCTATATCGAACAAGGGAGTATTTACTGCCTGGTTTTATTGGTCACTTCACCTTCGACCGTTTCGGACTTGGCATTGTCATCGAGTTTTTCCGAGGCCTGCTCATCTTTCATCGAATCCTTGAAACTCTTCACCGCGCCGCCGACATCGCTCCCGATATTGCGCAGCTTTTTGGTGCCGAAAATCAACACCACCACCAGAAGCACGATCAGCCAGTGCCAGATACTAAATGCGCCCATCATTGCTCTCCTGAATATTAGGTTTTGGGTAAAGTCTGCCCGCCGCCGAATACGTGGACGTGCAGATGAAAAACTTCCTGCCCGCCTTCGCGGCCGGTATTGATCATGGTACGAAATCCGTTCAATTCTTGTTGCCGGGCCAGCTCAGGCGCCAGCAACAGTATTCTTCCGAGTAGCGCCTGTTGTTCTGCATCGCAATCGGAAAGGCTCTCGATGTGCTGTTTGGGTACGATCAGAAAGTGCACAGGTGCGATCGGGCGAATATCGTTGAAGGCGATGACCTCATCATCCTCATATATCTTGGCGGATGGAATATCACCATCGATGATTTTGCAGAAAATGCAGCTCATATCACTTAACCTTATCAATCCTGATCGCGGCTCAACTTCTCGTCAATGCCGGACAAACCTTCCCGACGCGCCAGCTCGTTCAGCACATCTTGCGGCTTGAGTCCGGCATGGGCCAGCATGACCATGCAATGAAACCATAAATCAGCAGTTTCATAGATAATTTTTTCCGCATCGCCGCCCTTGGCCGCAATGATCGTTTCCGCAGCCTCTTCGCCGACTTTCTTCAGAATGCCGTCCAGCCCCTTGCTGTAGAGCTTTGCAACATACGAACTCTGAGGATCGGCTGCCTTGCGCTGTTCGAGGAGTTCGGCCAATCTGTCGAGGACATCATTCATGACGGTATATCTCCTGCGGATCCTTCAGCACCGGCTGGTCAGTCACCCATTCGCCATCAACCAGCTTCCTGAAAAAACAATGATGCCTGCCTGTATGACAAGCAATGCCGCCCAGTTGCTCCACAGTAATGAGGATAACATCCTCGTCACAATCGAGCCTGATTTCATGCACTTTCTGTACATGCCCGGATTCTTCGCCTTTGTGCCAGAGCCTGTTGCGAGACCGTGACCAATAGACGGCTTGCCCGGTTTCAACGGTCAATCGCAAAGCATCGCGGTTCATGAAAGCGAACATCAGGATTTGACCACTGCCGGCCTCCTGCGCAATGACCGGCACCAGCCCGTCCGCAGTCCACGCCACCTCATCAAGCCAGTGGTCGCTCACAGTCGCACCTCAATGCCATGATCACGCATGAACTCCTTGGCTTGGCGCACGGTGAACTCGCCATAGTGAAAGATGCTCGCCGCCAGCACCGCATCGGCACCGCCTTCCTGCACACCTTCGACCAGATGCGTGAGATTGCCGACACCGCCGGAGGCGATAATGGGCACATCGACTGCATCACTGATGGCGCGATTGAGCGGCAGGTTGAATCCGCTCTTGGTGCCGTCGCGGTCCATACTGGTCACCAGCAATTCACCAGCGCCCAGCGACTCCATTTTGCGCGCCCATTCAATGGCGTCAATTCCGGTCGCCTTGCGGCCGCCGTGGGTAAAGACCTCCCAATGATCACCAACCTGCTTGGCATCGATCGCCACCACAATACACTGCGATCCAAAGCGGCCTGCAGCATCCGCCACCAGCTGCGGATTGAGCACGGCGGACGTATTGATACTAACCTTGTCGGCACCGGCGTTAAGCAACCGGCGCACGTCATCGACTTCGCGTACGCCACCACCCACCGTCAACGGAATGAACACCTGTGAAGCGACCTCTTCGATGATGTGCAGGATAAGACCGCGATTATCAGAACTGGCGGTGATGTCCAGAAAGGTCAGCTCATCCGCACCCTGGTCATCATAGCGCTTGGCGATCTCCACCGGATCGCCGGCATCGCGCAACTCAAGAAAATTGACGCCTTTGACCACACGGCCATCGGTGACGTCGAGACAAGGAATGATTCTTTTGGCGAGGCTCATTTAGCGCGCACTGAGCTCATCCGCCAGCTTTTGCGCAGCGGCGAAATCCAGCGAGCCTTCATAAATGGCACGGCCGGTTATGGCACCCATGATGCCCTCCGGCTCGACAGCGCAAAGACGCTTTACGTCTTCAAGATTGGTAATGCCACCGCTGGCAATGACCGGAATATGCAGCGCCTGTGCCAGCGCGACCGTAGCCTCGATATTGACGCCGGTGAGCATGCCGTCACGGCCGATGTCGGTATAAATCACGGCTTCAACACCATAATCCTCGAATTTTTTCGCCAGATCGACGACGTCGTGCCCGGTCAGCTTGGACCAGCCGTCAACCGCCACTTTACCGTCCTTGGCGTCGAGGCCAACCATGATATGACCCGGGAACGCGTCACAAGCCTCATGCAGAAANNNNAGCTGGATGGGGATATCGCCACCGACAGCTTCGACAATCGCCTTGATCGCGCCCTCGTTCACCGGCTTGCCGGCAAAGGCACCGTTGAGATCAACCAGATGTAAACGCTTGCCACCCTGATCGACCCAGTGCCGCGCCATTGCGCCGGGGTCTTCGGAAAACACAGTGGCATCTTCCATCATGCCTTGTTTGAGTCTAACGCAGTGGCCGTCCTTGAGGTCAATGGCAGGTATGATCAACATGGTAAATTCAACACATTCAATAAACGTAATTTAGGGCCGCCCACTCCAGTGGACGAAATTGGACAAAAGTTGCAAACCGGCATGCTGGCTTTTTTCGGGATGGAACTGCACAGCAAAAATATTATCCTCTGCCACGGCCGAGGTAAAGCGCGCCGGGTACTCGCTATAAGCAGCGATGATCTCCGGATTCTGCGGTACCACATAATAACTGTGCACGTAGTAAAAACGTTCACCATCCGGAATTTTCTGCCACATCGGATGTTTCTGGGTCTGGTAGACCTGATTCCAACCCATGTGGGGCACCTTGAGCTTGTGGCCGACAGCATCCCGCATACCGGATTTTTCAAATCTGACGACTTTGCCCGGCAAAATACCGAGCCCGGCCGCATTGCCTTCTTCGCTATGCTCGAACAGGAGTTGCAGCCCTATGCAAATACCGAGAAAAGGCTTGCTCGCTGCGGCCTTGATCACAGACTGACGCAAACCTCTGGAATCCAGTTCTCGCATGCAGTCAGGCATCGCCCCCTGACCGGGGAACACGACGCGCTCGGCAGCATCGATCTCGGCCGGATCGCTGCTGACCACAATATGCCGGTCCGGCGCCACATGCTCCAATGCTTTCGACACGGATCGCAAGTTGCCCATGCCGTAATCGACTACCGCGATATCAATCATCATGTACTTGAACCAGCCTTTGTGTTGCAACGACCAAGGACTATAGGGAACCCTTGGTAGACGGCATGATGCCCGTCATGCGGGAATCAGATTGCACTGCCATGCGCAATGCGCGGCCGAATGCCTTGAAAATGGTCTCTGCCTGATGGTGGGCATTATCGCCGCGCAAGTTGTCAATGTGCAGCGTGACCTGCGCGTGATTAACAAAACCCTGAAAAAACTCATGAATCAGATCGACATCGAACTCGCCGATACGCGCACGCATAAACTCGACGCCGAACTCCAGCCCGGGCCGGCCTGAAAGGTCCAGCACAACTCTTGAAAGCGCCTCATCGAGCGGAACGTAAGCGTGGCCATAGCGGCAAACGCCCTTTTTGTCGCCTATCGCCCTGGCAAACGCCTGACCCAGCGTAATGCCGATATCTTCAACCGTGTGATGTGCATCAATATGCAGGTCGCCTTGTGCTTCGACATTGATATCCATCATGCCGTGCCGTGCAATCTGATCCAGCATGTGATCGAGAAATGGCAAACCTGTAGAAAATTTGGATACACCGGTACCGTCCAGATTGATCGAAACGGCAATCCGGGTTTCCAGGGTGTTACGACTGACTTCTGCAATACGCATAATTGGATTTTACTACGTAAGTGGTGATTACAAAGGAAAACCGCCACAAAACATGTTGAATTGTTTTGCAGCGGTTTAGTGTTGTTGCTTTAACGTTGTTTTAGCTGAACAGCTTCTTCAGCCAGCCGAACAAACCGCCGGTTGAACCCCCATCACGTGCCAGAGCAGTGATTTCTGCAGCAGCAGCAGCAGGATCGGCAGCACCGTAAATGGCTGCGCCAGCTACGATGATGTCTGCGCCAGCGTCTTTGACCTGCTTGACGGTAGCAGGCTTGACACCACCAGCCACGGAAATCTTGAGGCCGGTGTTCAGGCTTGCAACCAGCGCGAGATCGGTGAATGGGGTCTGACCGGCAGCTTGCTGGTCAAGACCAGTGTGAACGCCGATGATGTGTGCGCCCAGTTTGGCTGCTTCCTTGGTGCGAGTCGTCTTGTCTTCAACGTTGATCAGATCGACTTGCGCTTCCTTGCCGTACTTGTTGGCCACATCGACCACACCCTTGATGGTGCCGAGGTCTGCAGTACCGAGAACTGTACATATATCAGCACCGGCCTTGTAGAAAGGCTCTGCTTCGTAATAGCCGGCATCCATGGTCTTGAGGTCGACCAGAATCTTGTTGTTAGGGAACTTGGCTCGCAGCGTTTCCAGCAGCTTGATACCGTTGTGCTTGATGCACGGGGTACCGATTTCCAGGATGTCCACATGCGGAGCGACTTTGCTTGCCAATGCAACGGTTGCGTCAAAATCCAGTGAATCTAATGCCATTTGAGTTAGTGCCACGATATTTCCTCCACTCTAAAGAAACAGGGTTGTGCGATTTGTTTTTAGTAACCGCGTAATGATACATTTTTTCTGGATTTTGGGGGAATTTTCATAAATTTTAAGACATTAAAACCATAATTGGCCAATTTTGCAGAAATTCCGCCCGAACTGGCGGAGTTCAACCCTCATCACTCACTCAGGATGGTTTGCAAGGCTTCGATCAATTGCCGGTTTTGCTGCTCGGTGCCTATGGTGATACGCAAATAGGGGCTGATGCGCGACGGCTTTTTGAAATGACGAATGATGATATTACGTTCGCGCAATCTGGCCGTCAGTTCCGCGCCATCCTGTCCGGGATACCTGGCGAAAATGAAATTGGCGCCCGAAGGCAGCACCTCGAAACCCAGTTGTTGCATGGAAGCAACCAGCCGCTCGCGCGAATCGATAACCTGCTTGCAGGTCGCTTCAAAATACTCGCGATCCTCCATCGCCGCAATGGCGCCGGCAGATGCGAGGCTGTCTATCGGATAGGAATTGAAACTATCCTTTACGCGGATCAGGGCTTCGATCAAATCGCGATTGCCGAGCGCNNGGTCAATCAGGCTTACCGCCGACTCAGTGCCAAAATCCACGTAGGCTTCGTCAACCACGACCACTGAATCGTTATTGGCCTGAAGCAAGCGTTCGATCTCGGTAAGCGCAAGCGGAATGCCGGTCGGTGCATTCGGATTGGGGAAGATAATGCCGCCATTCGGCTTCAGATAGCCGTCAACGCAAATCTCGAAATTCTCGCCGAGCCCTACAGTTTCGTAATCAATGTCGTAGAGACCGCAATAAACCGGATAGAAGCTATAGGTGATATCCGGAAAAAGCAGGGGCAGATCGTGTTTAAGCAGTGCCTGAAACACGTGTGCCAGCACTTCATCGGAGCCATTGCCGACAAAAATCTGATCAGGCTGCAAGCCATGACTGGCAGCTATCGCCGCCTTGAGCCGGTCGGAGTTGGGGTCCGGATAGAGCCTCAGGTTGTCCGAAATCGCACCGTGCAAAACCTCCAGCACCTTGGGGCTGGGGCCATACGGGTTCTCGTTGGTATTGAGCTTGACCAAATTGGCGAGCTTGGGCTGCTCGCCAGGCACGTACGGCGTCAGGCCATGAACCACCTTGCTCCAGAATTTGCTCATGATCGGCCGCTCAGGACTAGAGGCGGTACTCTGCAGAGCGGGCGTGCGCTTGCAGACCTTCGCCATGAGCCAGCGTGGCAGCAATTCTGCCCAGTTTCCGGGCGCCGTCCGGCGACACCATGATCAGGCTCGAACGCTTCTGGAAATCATAAACGCCCAGCGGTGACGAAAATCTGGCCGTGCGCGAGGTAGGCAACACATGGTTGGGGCCGGCACAATAGTCGCCGAGTGCCTCACAGGTGCTGCGACCCATGAAAATGGCACCCGCATGTTTGATTTTCCTGCTGTAGGCCAAGGGGTCTTCCACCGACAACTCCAGGTGTTCCGCCGCGATGTAGTTGGCAATCTGCGCAGCTTCATCGAGGTCCTTCACGTGAATCAAGGCGCCACGACCTTCGAGCGAAGTGCGAATAATCTCCTTGCGCGGCATCTCTTCAATCAATCGTGCAATGCTCGTCTCCACCTTGTCGAGAAAACCGGCATCGGGCGAAAGCAGGATAGATTGTGCCAACTCGTCATGCTCGGCCTGAGAGAACAGATCCATCGCGATCCAGTCCGGATCGGTCTTGCCATCGCAGATCACCAGAATCTCGGAAGGCCCGGCCACCATATCGATACCGACCACGCCGAACACGCGACGCTTGGCAGCTGCAACATAGGCGTTGCCCGGTCCGACGATCTTGTCCACCTGCGGCACCGTCGCAGTGCCGTAGGCCAGCGCAGCCACCGCCTGTGCGCCGCCGATACAGAAAACGCGGTCCACAC
>DIVE01000036.1:0-4304 GCA_002423265.1 Methylophilaceae bacterium UBA6140
GGGCCGCCGGGGGCGTAATAGCGCGTGATTTTACCGAAGCTGGGCAGAAAATCGTTTTTCGGATCCTCAGCGTTGATGCGGAACTCCATGGCAAAGCCGCGGTACTGAACCTCATCCTGCTTGTATTGCAACTTCATGCCGTCCGCTACGCGAATCTGTTCCTGCACGATATCGATGCCGGTGATGGTTTCGGTCACGGTATGCTCGACCTGCAGCCGTGTGTTCATTTCCATGAAGTAGAAGCTGTTGTCGGAATCCAGCAGAAATTCGACCGTGCCGGCATTTTCATAGCCTACCGCTTTGGCTGCCTTGACCGCCAGCTTGCCTATGTACTCTCTCTGCGCCTTGCTGAGTTGCGGCGAAGGAGCAATTTCGATCAGCTTCTGATTACGGCGCTGGATGGAGCAGTCCCGTTCGAACAGGTGAATCACATTGCCATGGCTATCAGCCAGGATTTGCACCTCGATATGACGCGGATTGACAACGCATTTTTCCAGAAACACTTCCGGCTTGCCGAAGGCCTTGCTGGCTTCGGATATCACGCGATCATAATTGCCGAGCAATTCCTTTTCGTCATTGCAACGGCGAATGCCGCGCCCGCCGCCGCCATTCGTTGCTTTCAGCATCACCGGGTAGCCGATTTTCTTTGCAAGCACCCGCGCTTCCTCGACATTGGCCAGGTTGCCGTCGCTGCCCGGCACGCAAGGAATGCCGGCCGCAATCATTGCATTGCGCGCCTGAATCTTGTCACCCATCTGACGAATGACTTTACCTTTCGGGCCGATGAAGCGGATGCCGCGCCTGGCACAGATTTCTGCCAGCTCCGGATTTTCCGAGAGAAAGCCGTAGCCGGGGTGCAGGGCATCGCAACCTGAAGCCACTGCCAGATTGACGATATTGTGTGCATTCAGATAGCCGATGACCGGATCCGAACCGATATTATAGGCTTCGTCCGCCTTTTTTACGTGCAGCGCATGCCGGTCTGCATCCGTATAAATGGCGACCGATTTGATCCCCATTTCCGAGCAGGCGCGTACAATACGGACGGCGATTTCACCGCGGTTAGCAATAAGAATTTTTTTGATCACAAACGAACCCGAATTCAAAAAGAAACCAAACGTTTGTTTGGCCTGATAAATCTTAATTTTTGACACAAAATCTACAAGATTATATCATGCGCCCCCTATGGCTGCATCAATCAATCAGAGCACGGTGATTAACAACATTGAGTTTGCGCAGAAAGCGCTTGAAATTCATGGTATAATCCCGCTTTTACAATTTTCGCGTTTGCGGGATTTGTTGGCAGGCCAGGAAGGCGAGCTGGATTGTCGCTTGTCAGGTGGCAAGGATGCGAACAATTCAGCATATCTGCAGTTGGAGGCAAAGGGTACTTTGCCTCTGATGTGTCAGCGTTGCTTGCAGCCTTTTGATTTCGATATCGACATTGATGTGCGTTACAGGATTGTACGCGACGAGACTCAAATGCCGGCACCGGAAGATGAAAGTGACGATGAGGATTTTTTGCTGTCCCAGACGGAAATGCCAGTGCTGGGACTTGTGGAAGACGAATTGTTGCTGGCTTTGCCGATTGCGCCAAAACACGAGGATGACTCTTGTGTTGATGCAAGTGGCGGGGTAAACGCGGACGCGTACAAAAAACCCAATCCATTTGCCAGATTGGAAGCGCTGAAAAGCAAATGACAGGCTGGCAAAGCTAATTAAGTAGTATTTACAGGAGCATTTATTATGGCCGTACAACAGAACAAAAAGTCACCATCCAAGCGTGGCATGCATCGTTCACACGATTTCTTGACCAACCCGGCGCTGGCTGTTGAGCCAACCACCGGCGAAACCCACTTGCGCCACCATGTCAGCCCGAATGGCTACTATCGCGGCCGCAAAGTCATGCCTGCGAAGGGCGAGTAAGACATACTCAAATCGGTCTGACGGGTGAAATTCACCCGTCAGCTGTTTTCACCACTCCAAATTCCAGATCCCAATAGCGAACATGGATATCACTGTCGCTATCGATGTCATGGGGGGCGATCATGGCCCGCATGTCACGGTACCTGCTGCGCTTCAAGCGCTGAAGCAGGACAGCCGGCTCAATATCATACTGGTTGGTCTTTCTGACGCGATTGAAGCTGAATTGACGGTCAGAAAAGCCGAGGTCGGCCCACGCCTGCGTATTCACCACGCGAGCGAGGTGGTGAGCATGGACGAATCCCCGCAAAGCGCCTTGAAGAACAAGAAAGACTCTTCGATGCGCGTCGCCATCAACCTCGTTAAGAGCGGCGAGGCCAATGCCTGCGTGAGTGCCGGAAATACCGGTGCACTGATGGCAACTGCCCGCTTTGTGTTGAAAACGCTGCCGGGTATCGACCGTCCGGCAATTGCAGCCATTCTGCCGAACCAGAAGGGCAAGACTTACATGCTCGACCTGGGCGCCAACGCTGACTGCACACCTGAACATCTGTTGCAGTTCGCCGTCATGGGAGCCATGCTGGTGTCATGCGTTGAACACAAGGAACGTCCGTCCATCGGGCTGTTGAATATCGGCTCAGAGGATATCAAGGGTAACGAAGTCGTCAAGCAGGCAGGCGAGTTGCTGCGTGCAAGTCACCTCAATTTTCACGGCAACGTCGAAGGCACAGACATCTACAAAGGTACAACGGATGTCGTGGTTTGCGATGGTTTCGTCGGTAATGTTGCCCTGAAAACCTCCGAAGGTGTGGCGCAGATGATGAGCAAGTTTCTCATCGCCGAATTCAAGCGCAACTGGCTGACGAAGCTGATGGCAGTGGTGTCGCTGCCTGTGCTCAAATCCTTCAAGCGCCGCCTCGACCCTCGTCGTTACAACGGCGCCAGCTTTCTGGGCTTGCGCGGCATCGTGGTCAAAAGTCATGGCGGTGCTGATGATTTCTCCTTTTTGCATGCCATCGAGACGGCTACAGAGGAGGCCAGAAGCGGTGTCCTCCGAAGAATTACCGAGCAGTTGGAAATCGAACATATCAAGCCACACAATAACGTTTCAGAGCCATCTGCTGAAGCTGCACCGAAAGACATTGCATGAAGTATTCACGTATTGCGGGAACGGGCAGCTATCTGCCAGAGAAGATTTTGACCAATGCGGACCTCGAATCCATGGTGGATACGACAGATGAGTGGATCGTCACCCGTACCGGTATCCGTCAGCGGCACATAGCCGCTGAAGGCGAGTTCACAAGCGATCTTTCGGTTGAAGCGGCACGCAAGGCGATGATTGCAGCCGGGGTCGAGCATGAAGAGGTGGATCTGATCATCGTAGCCACCACAACGCCTGACCGCATCTTTCCCAGTACGGCATGTCTGGTACAGGACAAGCTTGGCATGTCGAATTGCCCGGCGTTTGATATTCAGGCGGTTTGCAGCGGCTTTGTCTATGCATTGGCAACGGCGGATAACTTCATCAAAAGCGGTAGCGCAAAATGTGCGCTGGTGATCGGTGCTGAAACAATGTCCAGAATTACCGACTGGACCGATCGCAGCAATTGCATTTTGTGGGGTGATGGCGCCGGCGCCGTGATATTGAAGCCGAGCGAAGAGGCCGGCATACTCTCTACCCATCTGCATGCGGATGGCAGCTATGCAAATCTTCTTAATGTCGCTTCCGGCGTATCCAAAAAAGACGGTGACAACACGATCTATATGGAAGGCAATTCGGTATTCAAGGTTGCCGTCAATACACTGGATGCCATTGTTGACGAAACGTTGGAAGCCAACGGCCTGGAGAAATCGGACATAGACTGGCTGGTACCGCACCAGGCCAATATCCGCATCCTGCAATCCACCGCAAAAAAACTCGGGATGAGCATGGATCGCGTGGTCGTAACTGTCGATCGTCATGGGAACACTTCTGCCGCGTCCATACCGCTAGCGCTTGATGTGGCAGTGCGCGACGGCCGTATCAGCCGTGGTGAAACCGTTCTGATGGAAGCCTTTGGCGGCGGGTTTACCTGGGGTTCGGTGCTGATGAAGTACTAGAATTGCCCGCAGCAATACGTTTTAATTCAACTATCCATTTCGCACCTAAGAGAATCTGATGAAATTCGCTTTTTTCTTTCCGGGTCAGGGCTCGCAATCCGTTGGCATGATGCAAGGGTTTGGCGATCACGCCATCGTCAAACAGACATTTACTGAAGCTTCCGAGGTTCTGGGGCAGGATTTCTGGCACATGATTACCGAGCCCAACGAGCTTCTCAATCTGACCACCAATACACAACCGTTGATGCTGGCGGCCGGTGTCGCAACCTGGCGCCTGTGGC
>DIVE01000036.1:4340-23730 GCA_002423265.1 Methylophilaceae bacterium UBA6140
GTGGCCGAAGGTGTTGGTGCGATGGCTGCCATCCTTGGCCTCGATGATGATGCCGTGCGCGCTGTTTGCAGCGAGGCTGCCGAAGGTGAAGTGCTGGAAGCCGTCAATCTGAATTCGCCCGGACAAGTCGTTATCGCCGGCCACAAAAGCGCCGTTGAGCGCGGTATGGAACTGGCAAAGGCCAAAGGTGCCAAGCGTGCGTTGCCCTTGCCGGTCAGTGTGCCGTCGCATTGCGCACTGATGAAACCCGCTGCAGAAGCGCTTGCACGCTACCTTGAAACGGTTAACATGAGAGCGGGCAACACGCCGGTTCTGCACAATGCAGACGTTGCCACCTACACGGAACCGGAGAAAATCAAGGACGCGTTGACAAGGCAGCTTTACAGCCCTGTGCGCTGGGTCGAAACTGTACAACGCGTCTATGCCGATGGCGTGGCGATGAGTGCCGAGTGTGGCCCTGGCAAGGTGCTTGCAGGTCTGGCAAAGCGCATAGAGCCCGGGCTATCGTGCGTTGCGCTGACTAATATTGAGGCAATCGACGAAACCCGTGAGCAATTCAGTCAATAACAATAAAAGAGTTTTCAAGGAGGCAACATGCTGAATGGACAAATCGCGCTGGTTACCGGCGCAAGCCGCGGGATAGGCGCGGCAATTGCTCAAGAGCTGGGGAAGCAGGGTGCGACAGTGGTTGGAACAGCCACCTCCGCCGGCGGCGCAGAACAGATTTCACAGGCGTTGCAAGCTCAACAGATCAATGGCGCAGGCATGGCGCTGGACGTCAACGATGCCGCTCAGGTTGAGCAACTCCTGAAAACCATTTCAGAGCAGTTCGGCGATGTCAGTATTCTGGTGAATAACGCAGGCATTACGCGCGATACATTACTCATGCGCATGAAGGACGAAGACTGGGATGCGGTGATGAATACCAATCTGAAATCAGTTTTTCGCATGTCGCAAGCCGTTATACGTCCTATGATGAAAGCGCGCTCTGGGCGTATCATTAACATTTCTTCGGTTGTTGGCCACATGGGCAATGCAGGCCAGACCAACTATGCAGCAGCCAAAGCCGGCATGACCGGCTTCACCAAGTCGCTAGCCGCAGAACTTGGCAGCCGGGGGATCACGGTGAACTGTGTCGCTCCGGGTTTTATCGATACGGACATGACGCGCGAATTGCCGGAAGAACAGCGCCGGGCATTGTTGCAACACATTCCGCTTGGCCGCTTGGGTCAATCAGCCGAGATAGCAGCAGCAGTGGCGTTTCTGGCTTCGCCCAATGCAGCCTACATTACAGGTGAAACCTTGCATGTAAATGGCGGTATGCTGATGGTTTGATGCGCATCCGATATGTGCATTTAAGATTTTTGAATTCCTCAGGAGTTTTGTTAGAATAGCCTGAGTTTTATAAGCTTGTATTTTTAAAAGGGGTATTTAGATGTCTGACATCGAACAACGCGTTAAAAAAATCGTTGCTGAGCAACTGGGTGCTAATGAGGCTGATGTGAAGAACACATCTTCCTTCGTGGATGATCTGGGCGCTGACTCACTCGACACTGTTGAGCTTGTAATGGCTCTGGAAGAAGAGTTTGACTGCGAAATCCCGGATGAAGAAGCCGAAAAGATCACTAACGTACAGCAAGCGATTGACTACGTTTCAGCCAATCTCAAGTAAGCCCCGCAGTTTAATCAATCTGAATAAAGAGCGCTTTATGGCGCTCTTTACATATAAAGCATGCAAAAACGAAGAGTGGTAGTTACAGGCCTCGGTGTTGTTTCACCAGTGGGTATCGGTGTTGAAACAGCCTGGCGCAATCTTGTCGCAGGAAAATCAGGCATCACCAGAATCAGCAAGTTCGACCCGAGCAATTTTGCTTCCCAGATCGCGGGGGAGGTCAAGGATTTCGATGTATTGCAGTATCTGAGCGCCAAGGATGCGCGCCGCATGGATGTATTCATCCAGTATGGCCTTGCTGCAGGGATTGAAGCGGTCAAGGACTCCGGGCTTGTTGTCACCGAGGAAAATGCCGAGCGCATCGGTGTTTCCATTGGTTCCGGAATCGGTGGCCTGCGTCTGATCGAGGAAACGAACGATACCTACGATGAGGGTGGCCCGCGCAAGATATCGCCGTTTTTCATCCCCGGCACCATCATCAACATGATCTCCGGCAATCTTTCCATCATGTATGGCTTTAAGGGCCCGAACGTTTCCATCGTCACTGCATGCACTACTGGCACGCATTCGATTGGAGATGCCGCGCGCATGATTGAATACGGCGATGCGGACGTCATGGTGGCAGGCGGTGCCGAAGCCGCGATTACGGAATTGGCAGTAGGCGGGTTCGCAGCAGCCAAGGCGCTTTCAAGCCGGAATGACGATCCGGCAACCGCCAGTCGTCCGTGGGACAAGGATCGCGACGGTTTTGTCATCGGCGAGGGTGCGGGTGTCATGGTGCTGGAAGAATACGAGTCAGCCAAAAAGCGCGGTGCGAAAATCTACGCAGAACTGGTAGGTTACGGCATGAGTGCGGATGCCTATCATATGACGGCGCCCAATATGGACGGGCCGCGCCGCTCCATGCGCAACGCCATGCAAAATGCCGGCATCAACCCTGAGCAGGTCCAGTTCATTAATGCGCATGGCACTTCCACACCTCTGGGAGATGCCAACGAATCGAACGCGATCAAGGCCGCTTTCGGTGATCATGCGAAGAATCTGGTCATCAATTCAACCAAATCGATGACCGGTCATTTGCTGGGTGGTGCAGGTGGCCTCGAGTCGGTATTTACCGTGCTTTCGATTCATCATCAGATTTCGCCGCCAACAATCAATATATTTAACCAGGATCCGGAATGCGATCTGGATTACTGCGCCAACACTGCGCGCGACCTGAAAATCGAGTATGCGCTGAAGAATAATTTCGGTTTTGGTGGCACCAACGGCAGTCTGGTGTTCAAGAAAATCTAATGCTTTTATAGTTAAACACTTAGCGCAAAAATTCGTGAAACCAAATTAAAAAAATGCGCTTATACACAGAATTGCTGTTTATTGCAGCTTCATGCAGGTGTTAGCAGTTGATTGGTTGAAAAATTTTATAACCAATTGATTATATTGTATTTATGAATTGTTTAAAATCTAATCACTGCAGAAAAAAGCTAATAATTAGCGTGGGTTAGCTATGCTATTCAAAGGTCATCCACAAAATTATCCACAGCTTCTGTGGATGACTTTCATGAATCATAAAACTCTGGCAACGCAAGCCTTTATCCTCCCGCCTGCATGCATTACGATGGCGTCTTGTCACCTCAACAACTGAGCCTGCTGCATGACAACCACAGCAATACAGGAGTATCTGATAAACGGAAGCAAGGCAGCCTTGCTTTCTCCGCTTGATCGCGGCTTTGCTTATGGCGACGGCGTGTTCAGAACCTTGATCGTGCAGAACGGCAAGGCACAGCACTGGCAGCTTCACTATGCCAAGCTGCTACATGACTGTCATGTTCTCGGGATCGTCTGCCCGGGTTCCTCGGTTCTGCTCGGTGACATCGAACGTTTGTTTGCGGATAACGCTCAGAAAGCCGTGGCCAAAATCATTGTGACCCGCGGAGAAGGTGATCGGGGTTATTCCATGCCTTCGCTTGCGCAACCGACGCGAGTACTCATTAAATCGGTCTTCCCCAATTACCCAGTTGAAGCTTTTGAGCATGGCGTTCGCCTGTATCTCTGCCAGACCAGGCTGGGATACCAGCCAAAACTGGCTGGCATCAAGCACCTCAACCGGCTGGAAAATGTTCTGGCACGTGCAGAATGGAACGATCCAGCTATTGCCGACGGTCTGATGCTGGATATGGAGGGCAACGCGGTAGAATGCGTCATGAGCAATATTTTTGCCCGTTATGGTCAAACCCTGGTGACCCCTGACCTCACTCGTTGCGGTGTAGCCGGCGTGACACGCCAACGTGTCATCGAGCTGGCATCCGCCCTGGGGTATCGGACAGAAATCCGGCAATTGCCGCTCAGTGAACTGATGGATGCGGATGAAGTGACGATCAGCAACAGCCTGTTTGGAGTTTGGCAGGTGCGGGCACTCGGAGAGAAGTCATGGCAAGCACAGCCTTTGGCCAGTCAACTAAGAAAACTTTTACAGGGCTAAAATGCGTTTAATCAATCGGCTGGCGCTTGTTTCACTGGTTCTCGTTCTAATCTTCGCAGGCTGGATGCTATATTTCGTATCCTCACCGGTAGCACTCAAGGATGAAGTTGTCGAAGTGGATCTGAGGTCGGGCAGTAGCTTGCGCAGTATTTCTGAACAGCTGGTAGAGCAGGGGGTGTTGTCCAATGCCTGGAGCTTTGAGCTGCTGGTAAGATCGATGGGCATGGCCGGCCAAATCAAGGCGGGTAATTACCTGATCGAACGCGGTATCACGCCATACGATCTGTTTGAAATCATCACTGTCGGCAAAACTACCCAGGCAGGCATCACTTTTATCGAGGGCTGGACTTTCCAGCAGATGCGCGCTGCGATGATGTCCAACGATGCCATCAAGCACATGACGATCTCTTATACCGATCAGCAGATACTGGAAAACATCGGTGCGACAGAATCTCATGCCGAAGGCTTGTTTTTCCCCGACACTTATTTCTTCAGTCGCGGCATGTCCGATCAGGACATTCTGAAGCGTGCTTACCACGCCATGCAAAGCAGGCTGAACGAGGCTTGGGAGCAAAGGGAAGCAGGATTGCCGTACAAGACGCCATATGAAGCGCTGATCATGGCGTCCATCATCGAAAAGGAAACCGGTCGCGCGGATGAGCGCAAGATGATCGCCGGAGTTTTCGTCAATCGTTTGCGCATCGGCATGCGCCTGCAAACCGACCCCACCGTGATTTACGGCATGGGCGAGCGGTTCGATGGCAATATCCGCAAGAAGGATTTGCAGATCGACACGGCCTATAACACTTATACCAGAAGCGGCCTGCCGCCAACACCGATTGCAATGCCGGGCCTTGCCTCAATCGAAGCCGCCTTGCACCCGGCCAAGACCAGGGCGCTGTATTTTGTTGGCAAGGGCGATGGCAGCCACGCATTTTCGTCAACTCTGGCGGAACATAATCGTGCAGTAGTCAAATACCAACTCAGGAGAAATCAGGGTGCGCGGTAAATTCATCACGCTGGAAGGCATGGACGGTGCCGGAAAAAGCACCCATATCCCGACCATTATTGCCGCCCTGGAATCCGCCGGCCACCGTGTAGTCAGTACCCGAGAGCCTGGCGGCACCAGTCTTGGCGAACACCTGCGCGAAATACTTCTGCATGAAGCGATGCATCCGGAAACCGAAGCCTTGTTAATGTTTGCCGCACGCCGCCAGCATATTGCCGAAGTGATAGAGCCGGCGATGTCGGAGGGTGCTTACGTGGTTTCCGACCGATTCTCGGATGCCAGCTTTGCCTATCAACATGGCGCGCGCGGCGTAGATGCAGGCAAGATTCTGCAACTCGAGGCCTGGGTGCATCCGCATTTGCAGCCTGATTTGACAATCCTGTTCGATGTTCCGGTCGAAGTGAGTATCGCGCGGCTTGCCAACGCGCGCAGGCCGGACAAGTTCGAACAGCAAGACGCCGAATTCTTCACTCGTATCAGAAACGCATATCTGCAGCGCGCCGCAGAGTCGCCGGAGCGCTTTCGCGTGGTTGACGGCAATCAACCGATTACCTTGGTTGAACAATCCCTGCTGCACATCATTGCGGATCTGTAAGTCCGGTATGCCCGTCTATCCCTGGCAATCAGCACTTATGAAGAAAATTTCCGATGGCCGTGCGCGTCTGCCGCATGCGATCCTGCTTTACGGAAACAGCGGTATCGGCAAATATGATTTTGCGCGGCAACTGGCGCAATCCCTGTTGTGTCTTTCACCTGCCTCCAACGGTGAGCCTTGCGGAACATGTTCCAGCTGCGGCTGGTATCTGCAGGACAACCATCCCGACTTTCGTCTGCTGTCACCGGAACAAGATACAGATGACGAGCAGGATGCAGGAACGGCGAAAAAGAGCCCGAGAAAAACCCAGATCAGCGTTGCCCAGGTACGCGAGCTTGGCGGCTTTCTAGAATTATCCAGCCATCAGAGCGATGGCTTGAGGATTGTCTTGATCCATCCGGCCGAGGCGCTCAATGCCGCCTCAGCCAACGGCTTGCTGAAAATGCTGGAAGAACCGCCGGCTGGCGTGGTTTTCATTCTGGTCAGTCATCAGATTAATCGTTTGTTGCCAACTATCATCAGTCGCTGCCAGAAGATCGACATGCCTTTCCCTGAGCGGGAGGTCGCGCTTTCCTGGCTCAAGCAGCAGGGCCAGGAAAATGCGGAGCAACTACTGGATTATGCCGGTGGCGCGCCTCTGAATGTTGTCAGAAACGTCGATCAGAATGCAACAGCGGAGAATGCCGCCCTGTTTCTACAGGGCGGCAGGCTGGACCCTTTTCTTGCGGCATCAAAAAGTGCCTCACAAGGTATGGAGATAGCACTCGATGCGCTACAGAAATGGATTTATGATCTTTTGTTGTCCAGCCTGACAGGGCAGGTGCGTTACTACAACCAGCATGCAACGGCTTTGCAAGCCATGGCCAAAAGCGTAGACTTGAGCCTCTTGCTGGATTTTCAGCGGCAACTCAACGAGGCCAGAAGAAACGCCAATCATCCACTGAACAACGAGTTGCAGCTTGAAACGATCTTTCTTACCTATACCCAACTGTTTATGAAAAAAGCCGGATAAAACGATGTCTGCATCGACACCAGAAGAAAAGCCCGCCCCCAGCTCAAAACCCGGTGTATTGTCGCTGGCAATCAAGGAAAAGGCGGCGCTTTATGCCTCGTATATGCCCTTTGTCAAAAATGGCGGCCTTTTCATTCCCACCAATAAAAGCTTCAAAATTGGTGATGAAGTCTTCATGCTGTTGAGTTTGCTGGATGACCCAACCAAACTCAAGGTCGTCGGGCACGTCATCTGGATAACTCCGGTGACACAAGGCAACAGACCACAGGGGATAGGCGTGCAATTCAGCGAGAAAGATGGCGGACAGGAAGCCAGAAACAAAATTGAAGGGCTGCTGGGCGGGGCACTGAAATCAGGCAAACCCACCTATACCATGTAACTATTACCCGACTGAAGTACCCCCATGCTTGTAGATTCGCACTGCCATCTTAATTTCCCTGAGTTTGTTCACAACATGCCCGATGTCAGAAGGGCAATGGATGAGCATCAGGTCGCTTATGCCTTGTGCATATCGGTCAATTTGCGCGAGTACCCGCAGGTGCTGGCCGTCGCAGAAGCCTACGAAAACTTTTATGCCACTGTAGGGGTGCACCCTGATTACGAAAACGAGCCGCAGCTCACAGTTGAGCAGCTGGTCACATTGGCCGCCAACCCGAAAGTCATCGGGATAGGGGAGACCGGTCTGGATTATTTTCGTTTGACCGGGGATCTCGAGTGGCAGCGGGAGCGTTTCCGCACTCATATCCGCGCCGCAATCGCAGCCGGCAAGCCGCTGATCATTCACACCCGTTCGGCAGCTGAAGATACCCTGCGCATCATGCGTGAAGAGGGCGCAGAGAAAATCGGCGGCGTCATGCACTGCTTCACCGAAAGCCTGGATGTTGCAGAGCAGGCGATCAAAATGGGTTTCTATATTTCCTTCTCGGGCATCGTCACTTTCAAAAATGCAACCGCATTGAAAGAAGTCGCAAAACGAGTCCCGCTCGACCGCATACTGGTGGAGACCGACTCGCCCTATCTGGCGCCTGTGCCTTATCGCGGCAAAACCAACCAGCCGGCTTATGTGAAATATGTCGCACAGGAAATCGCCAGCCTGCGCGGCATAACTGAGCAGGAAGTCGCCACTGCGACCACTGAAAACTTCTTCCGCCTGTTCAAGCACGCTCGAAAATGCAGCTGATCATGCTAGGTGCAGGCTCCAGTGCCGGCACTCCCGTCATTGGCTGTAGTTGTCGTACCTGTACCTCTGCTGATAGCCGCAATCAGAGAACCCGCTGTTCATCGGCCATCAGATTGCCGGATGGGAAAACCATCCTGATCGACACCGGCCCGGACTTGCGCCAGCAAGCCTTACGCGAAAACCTGAAAAGGGTGGATGCAGTCCTCTATACACACACGCATGCAGACCATCTTCATGGCATTGATGATTTGCGCGCCTACTGTCAGATACAGCGCCAGCAGATACCGCTTTACGGAAATCCGGATACGGTACGGCATATCATCAACAAGTTTCCCTATGTTCTGAGAGAGCCAGCTGATTTCTGGGATCTGCCGGTACTGGCCGTACATGCGGTGGAACAGCCATTTATGCTGTTTGGTGCCCAGATCACCCCGATACCCGTTAAACATGGCAATAGCGACATTTTGGGCTACCGGATTGGCAATCTGGCATATATCACTGATGTTTCATCCATTCCTGACAGCTCGCTGGCGCTACTGCAGGGACTGGAAGTACTTTTGCTCGACTGTCTCAGATTCAAACCACATCCTACTCACGTCAACCTGGAACAAAGTCTTGTATATGCCGGTCTGATCAACGCGCGTCAGACTTATCTGATCCATATGACACATGAGATTGAATACACAGAGGTCAGTCAACGACTACCATCGGCAGTACGTTTGGGTTACGACGGCTTGAGAATCAATGTGTGATCCAGTCACGCTGAGTGGAATGCACGCCGTCAACAAAAGTGCGATAATCCGGCAGACAAGTTTTTGATCGATTAACAGAAGTTAGGACAAATATATGCAATTCAGTAAAAAAGCCTGTATTTCACTGGCCGTGATTGGATCCATACTCATGGTTGCCCCGGCCATTGCTGACACCAGCAAGACCGCAACACAACAGACCAAAGCCCAAAAGACTTACACGGAAGACGAGTTTCTCAATACTTTCAGCGGCAAGTCGCGCAAGGATATCGCCGCTCAGCTGGGGCAACCCCTTAAGAAAGAGCAGGGTGTTAAACCCTCAGGTGCAAATGCTGCAATTGCGCAGCTGGGCCAGAAGCCTGGTGACACATCCAAGCCGGTTAACGTCGAAATGTGGTATTACTCAAACATTGTGCGTTACGACGCCAAGCGCACCTACAAACAGACTGAGCTGACCTTTGTAAATGACCGTGTCATGAATATTACATTCTTCAACAACAGATAAATAACAGCCGATTAAAAAGGCCGGGGACACCCCCGGCATTTTAGTTTAATAGTTTTAACTTCGCATAATGTATATTATGTAAAATAAACATTGCGCTGACTCATGGCGGTCAGGGTTTGTTTGTTTTGTCGAACTTGCTAATCACCTTGGCAGCCCAATCCCTTCCCCCGAGACCGAATGCAATTGCAAGTGCAAGAAATACGGCGCCAAAAACGATCACAAATAGAGCCGTCAGTAATTGTGTGCCTATATCCAATTGTTCAAGCGCGACAAACAAGGCGAATATCTGAATCGCATATTCTGCCGTAGTGCTGATGCCAAGCGCCCCTTCGAACTTTATGCCGTTGAGCCAGGCAAAAATGAGCCGGTTAACGAATCTCGCGAGCAAGGTGCCGAAAATAAGGATAAGTATCGCGACAATGATCTTGGGAAGATAATTGGCCAGTGAATTGAGCATGCCGGCTACTTCAGTCAGGCCGAGGGAATTTGCGCCTGTAATGACGAACAGCAGAATGACCAGCCAGTACACCACCATGCTGATGACGCTGCTGAGGCTTAAATCCACGCCGCTGTGGCTAAGAAAGTGTTCAAGGCCTGACCGGTCTGCGAATTGGTCGAATCGCAACAACCCAAGCAGGCGTTTGACGAGGAAGCAAGCCACTTTGGCGCATACCCAGCCAAAGAAAAGTATCACGATTACCGCCAGTAGTTTAGGGAAGAATGTGGCCACCTGCCCCCAGAATTCATTCAAAGACATCAGAAAAATATCGATCTGGTTTTGCATTGCGCCCTCCTTTTGATTTTTTAACTCTGAGATTTACATGGATGCCGACTAATTACAGGCTTGATGGATGGCCTGATTTTCCCTTATATCCGCTGTGCAGGC
The DNA here is from genome assembly GCA_002423265.1 of Methylophilaceae bacterium UBA6140. Lineage (GTDB taxonomy): Bacteria > Pseudomonadota > Gammaproteobacteria > Burkholderiales > Methylophilaceae > UBA6140. Next base: position 14,428 of record DIVE01000036.1, read on the forward strand.
AATCAAGATGGCCACTTTATTTAAAGTGGTTTGTACATAAATAATATATCTAATTGTTATTTATATATAAATAATTTTATATCATTGAAATTTTCTGTGAATGACTGCATCAATACTGAGCTTTCCAGCGCCCGAAAACAGCAGGGGCAGAAACATCACAAGAAAAATCAGCGGTAGCTTGTAGTTACCCAAACCATCGCCCTTTTCATCCAATATGCGGTAGCCGGTGAGCAAGTCGCCAAGCGTGTTCCATTCAGCCGGCCAATGTACCGCAGCAATAGCTACCATTGTCAGTATCATCAGCGATAGGCTGAAGAACCTGGTCGCAAGTCCAAGAACCAGTGCTGCCGCGCCTATCAACTCAAACCAGGTTGCAATCTGCCAGCTGAGTTCCGGCGGGAGCAAATTGAATGGAAACGGAAATGCGACTTGATCGAACCAATTGAACCCCGTGAGCTTGGCGTACCCTGCTTCACCAAACTCCCATGCCAGCACCAATCGCAACAATAAGGGCGGTATGACGGATGCGTATCTGTCGAGTGCGCCTGTCAGGTGAAAGTAAGTCTGTGTCATGTTGGCCATATATCCTCCCATTAGCGTGAACATTTGTTATTTGTATGTGTTTGTCGGTCTGGGAGAGACAACATTACAAGCTTTGATCAGGCGCTGCTGTTGTGCGCCTGTATTTTTGATGTTGTTTGTGTTTTGAGCTGTTTTCTGCCAGCGTATAAAACCCTGACCCCCAGCAGCAGCAACAGCACTACCGCATAAAACAGCGGTTCGCGTATATCCTTTTTTACCAGCCACCAGAAATGTAATACCGCCAGGATCGCAATCGGATACACCATTCTGTGCAGTAGTTTCCAGCGGCCGCCAAGGCGCCGCATCATGGTATTGCTGGATGTCAGCGCCAGCGGAACGGCAAGAACGAACGCGAGGAAGCCGACGAGGACGTAAGGGTGCTTGATGATATGTTTGCTGATTTCGCTCCAGTCAAACCAGTGGTCAAGCCAGAGATAGCTTGTGAAATGCAGGCAGGCATAAAAGAACATGAACAGCCCGGCCATTCTCCGCAGCTGAATCGGCCATGCAATACCGGTCAGCAGACGAATCGGTGTCAATGCCAGCGCAATCAGCAGCATGACTAGCGCCCAGGTACCGGTCGAGCGCTCAATAAACTCGATAGGATTGGCCCCCAGAGATTCTGTCGCGCCCAGCCATATCAGCCGCGCCAGCGGCATCAACGCCAACAGGAACAGTAGAAACCTGATCCGTGTCAGCTGCGATTTATCTGGCTGTCGGAAAAACATCGGCTGGGCGGCTAGAAGTTTTTGCGCAAATCCATGCCGGCATAAAGCTGCCCTACTTCGTCAGCGTATCCGTTGAACATGCGGGTTTTAATGCGAGGCGAAAACAGGCCGCCGCCAATCCGGCGTTCTGTCGATTGACTCCAGCGCGGATGCTCGACCTCCGGGTTCACATTGGCATAAAAACCATATTCAGAGGGGCCCGCCTTCATCCATGCGGTCACCGGCATTTTTTCCGTGAATCGCAGGCCGACAATCGATTTCGCGCCTTTGAAGCCGTATTTCCATGGCACCACCAGCCGTATAGGTGCGCCGTTCTGATTCGGCAACACTTCACCGTAGAGGCCGACCGCCATGATGGTCAAGGGATGCATCGCTTCATCCATGCGCAAGCCTTCCCTGTATGGCCAATCGAGGATGGGCACACGCACGCCGGGCATGCTTTTCGGGTCTGCGAGCGAAATGAATTCAATGTACCTGGCATTGGCTGTCGGTTCGGCATACTGAATCAGTTTCGAGAGAGGAAAACCGACCCAGGGGATGACCATGGACCAACCCTCGACACATCGCATTCTGTAAATACGCTCTTCCAGCGGGGCGAGTTTGAAGATATCCTCAATCGAGATTTTCCTGGGCTTTTTCACTTCCCCTTCGATTGACAGCGTCCAGGGTGTCGGCTTGAACAGCCTGGAATGTACCGCCGGATCGCTCTTGCTGGTGCCGAACTCGTAGAAATTGTTGTAGGTGGTAATGTCGTCGTAGCTCGTGAGCTGCTCCTCCTTACCGTATGCAGTTTTGTTGAAGGAAGCAATTTTTTGACGCGTATTGGCAGCACTGGCCAATGAGGGAACAAACCCGGCTGATGCGATCAGGCCCGCGGCGGCGCCAAATCCCGCCGCCTTGATGAAGCGGCGACGGTTCTCAAAAATCGCGCGTGGAGTGATTTCCGATGAAAGAATATCCGGCTTTTTACCGATCAGCATGATAGCCACCTTCTCTGCCTGTTGAACAACGTGATTGACTGACGTTAGTCGCAGATGTGGCAGCCGCCTTACAGCATCGTTGCTCAGGCCATATATTGCCGCCAATCGTGCGCGCCGGCACCGCAGGCAAAGAATTCCGGATTGAGCAGAGAATCCTTGCAGTTGTAGCGCAGCGTATTGCCTTCCATATCCAGCAAACTGCCGCCCGCACGTTCTAGCACGCATTGGGCAGCTGCCGTATCCCATTCCGAGGTCAATCCCAGCCGGGGATATAAATCTGCTGCACCTTCGGCGACCATGCAGATTTTCAGGGAACTGCCCATAGAGATTAGATTGACCGCTGAAAGTTTCTTCCCGACGTTATCAATAAAGCGTGCCAATCTCGCATCGGCATGAGACCGGCTGCCGGCCATTGTGATTTGCTGCGGGTCCAGCGGCCGCGCATGTATTCCGGCAGCGGCATCAGATCCCTGCTGCTTCCATGCCCCGCTTTCATTTGCGTAATAAAGCAAATCTCTGGCGGGGGCATACACCACGCCGAGCACAGTCTGATGGCCATCGATTAACGCGATATTGACGGTGAACTCACCGTTGCGCTTGATGAATTCGCGCGTGCCGTCCAGCGGGTCAACCAGCCAGTATTGGGGCCATTGCGAGCGGATGGCATAAGGGATATCGGCGGATTCCTCCGAGAGGATGGGAATTTCCGGCGTCAACCTTTGCAGCTCTTGCACAATGACACGGTGCGCGGCGAGGTCAGCTTCAGTTAACGGCGAGTTGTCGTCCTTGCTTTCCACTGCGATGCGCCCGGCATAGACCTGCATGATGGCGTTGCCCGCCTCGCGCGCGATGGCAATCACTGCGCCGGTGTAATGCTCTGTGTTCACTTGTTCAAAAGCTCCATCAGACCTGCTTCGTCAATCACGGCAACTCCCAGCGATTGCGCTTTTTCCAGCTTGCTGCCAGCTTCGGTGCCAGCCACCACATAATCGGTTTTACGAGAGACGCTCCCCGCCACTTTGCCACCGGCATCTTCAATCAAGGCTTTTGCTTCTTCGCGCGACATATTTGGTAATGTACCGGTCAACACCAGTGTTTTTCCGGCAAGAACACCGCTGGTATTGCTGCCCTGCCCTTCTTCCCAGTGTATACCGGCCTCGATCAGCGCATTGATCACTTCCCTGTTGTGCGCTTCTGAAAGAAACTGCACGATCGAATCAGCGACAATGGGGCCGACATCCGGAACCTGTTGCAGCTTTTCTGCGTCGGCATCGAGCAAACCCTGCAGCTTGCCGAAATATTTCGCCAGATCCTTGGCTGTTGCCTCGCCCACATTGCGAATGCCCAAGGCGAAGATAAAACGCGCCAGCGTGGTTCTTTTGCTGTGTTCGAGTGCGTCGATGATGTTGCTTGCAGACTTTTCCGCCATACGCTCCAGATTGGCCAGTGTCGAGCCGTCGAGCCGGTAAATGTCAGCCAGTGTGTGTACAAGTTCTGCATCCACCAGCTGATCCACCAGTTTTTCACCCAAACCTTCAATATCCATCGCACGGCGCGAGGCAAAATGCAGAATCGCCTGCTTGCGCTGCGCCGCACAGAACAGGCCGCCGGTGCAACGCGCGATTGCCTCGTCCTCCTGACGCACGACATGGGAACCGCATACGGGACAACGATGATCGATGGCGGCCAGCAAGTTGTAAGGTTTCGAATCCGGCGGTCGGCGCTCAGCAAGTACGCCAACCACTTCAGGGATCACATCACCGGCGCGGCGCACGCTGACGGTATCCCCGACACGCACGTCCTTGCGGTCGATTTCATCCTGATTATGCAATGTGGCATTGGTCACCGTTACGCCGCCGACGAACACCGGTTTCAGGCGTGCCACCGGCGTGATCGCACCCGTTCGGCCGACCTGCACATCAATTGCCAGTACTTCGGTCAACGCCTCCTGCGCGGGAAATTTATGGGCGACTGCCCAGTGCGGTTCGCGTGAGCGGAAGCCGAGCTCACGTTGCAGGGCCAGAGAATTGACCTTGTACACCACGCCGTCGATGTCGTAAGGCAGGCTGTCGCGCTTGGCGGCAACAGCCCGGTGAAAGGCGACCAGGGGTTCGGCGCCCAGCCCGGTCGTGCGTTCGGCACAGACCGGAAATCCAAAATGCTGCAAGGAATCAAGCAGTTCGCTATGGGTGGCAGGCAGATCCCAGCCAGCAGTTTCACCTACTCCGTAAACAAAGCAGGAAAGCATGCGCTGCGCCGTCACTCTGGAATCCAGCTGTCTGACAGCCCCTGCGGCGCCATTACGCGGATTGACCAGCGTCGGCTTGCCGAGCTTGCGTTGGCGCTCGTTGTAGCGTTCGAAATCCGCACGGCTCATGTATACCTCGCCACGCACTTCCAACACGTCTGGCGCTTTGCCCTGCAAGCGAAGCGGTATTTGGCGAATGGTGCGAATGTTCTGCGTGACGTCCTCGCCGATTTCGCCATCGCCGCGAGTAGCTGCCTGAACCAGCACGCCATGCTCATAGCGCAGGCTGATGGCAAGGCCATCGAATTTCAGTTCGGCTGCATATTCGACGGCGGGGTCGCTTTCCGCCAGGCCGAGCTTTTTCCGCGTTCTGGCGTCAAAGGCACGGGCGCCTTCCGCGCTGATATCGGTCTCGGTCTCGATCGAGAGCATGGGTAAGCGATGACGCACCGGCAACAGTTCCGGCAATGGCGCACCGCCCACTCTACGGGTTGGTGAATCCGCGACCACCAATTCCGGGTATGCCTGCTCCAATTCCTGTAACTCGCGAAACAGGCGGTCGTATTCGCTATCGGGCACGGTGGGTGCATCGAGAACGTAATACTGGTGATCATAACGACGGATTTGCTCGCGTAATGACGCGATCTGCCTTGCGGCTTGCTCGGAATTTTGCATCAATCAGGAAAACAAACGTAAAGCGGTGGGACTTCCGGGAATAATCCCGCGTGTGAGCATTTTGGCCTGTATCACCTTCAATTGCTGGCGGATCTTCTCGATCTGCGCTTCGTCGAGGATGCGCTGGTGATCGTCGACCAGATTGGCCGTGAGGCTTTTCTCCATCTGCCGTGCGGTCAGAACCATCTGGTTGAATGTCTCCAGGCAGCTCTTCACGCGCGGGATATCGAGCTGAAATGTAATGCCGTAGATCACGGAAGTGCGCAGCATCTCCGCGCTGAACGGATTGTTGTCGCGGTTGACCACCGAAAACAATCGCAAACCTTCTTCATTCGTGCAGTGGAAGCCGCCATCCGTTCCGAGCACAAGCCCGTTGGCCTCGGCGAGCCCTCTGAATTTGGTGCCGGTGAATGGTCCGTTACCGCTCTGCACCAAGTGAAAACCGACCATCTGATCGACGTCGATGCAGAACTGATCCAGTTCATTGGCCATCTGCCAGGCATCTCCCTCGGGCTGCCAGGTCAGCCCGGCACCGACTCTGGCTGCCATGCGCTCTACTTCGTGCTGAAAACGATTCAGCATGTTCTGCGATACAAAGCCGGCACGGTCGGCCAGCTGCAAACGACAAGTCGCCATGCTGAAAGCAGTGGCATCCTCTTGCGGCCCGATCAAACGCCAAATTCCCCCGGTGTCAAGCCCATGCACAGCCTTGGGTTTGTCGATATCAGCGACGGCCGCCATGAATTCGCGCAGACTGTTGCCGGTGACTGCTTCAGGCAATTCCAGCAGCGCGACCAGATCCACCAGCAAGTCATTTTCTGCGCTCAATGCTACAGGAGCGCGCTCAGTGGCTGCCAAAGGTTCCGAAGCTTCAGTGGTTTCCGTTCGCGGCGCTTCTTCCGCAGCCGGTTCAGAACGGGTGGGCGGTTCAGAACGGTTGGCATTGATGTCTTCTTCAAGTTCGCCGCTGTGTTGTATCGCATGATTTTGTGCATCTACTGATGCTTCCAATTCCGGCTCGAACCGTTCCGCTTGCGGCACTTCAGATCGCGTGGATACGGGCGATTCCGGCTCGGGTTCGGCCGGTTTGACGCGGGTAATAACGACAGCCGTCTCCTCGAACTCGTCCTCCGGTTGCATCGGTCTTTGCGGCTGCGCTTCTTCTTTCAGTATCTTGCCGGGATCGAAATCGAATTCGTCGTTCAGCAACGCATCGCCTTTGGGCGTGTCGAAACGACGATTGGTCTCGTTTCTGAACTTGCGTTCCTGCCACCAGTTGAATGCGATGACGCCAAAGATAATGACGATGCCGAGTACAAGCAAAGCCAGTTGCAAATCATTCATGTTTGTTCCGTCTCCCAGCTTTATGCCAACACCTGATCATGCATCTGCATGGCGGCTTCTATGTCTACCTCGACGATACGCGAAACGCCGGATTCCTGCATGGTAACGCCTATCAGCTGCTGCGCCATTTCCATGGTTATTTTATTATGGCTCACGAATAAAAACTGTGTGCGTTCAGACATTTTTTTGACCAGATTGCAAAAACGTTCGGTATTGCTGTCGTCCAGCGGCGCATCAACCTCATCCATCAGGCAGAACGGCGCCGGATTAAGCCGGAACAGCGCGAATACCAGCGCCAGGGCGGTCAATGCTTTTTCGCCGCCGGAGAGCAGGTGGATGGTGCTGTTTTTCTTGCCGGGCGGTTGCGCGAACACCTGCATGCCGGTATCCAGTATTTCATCTCCCAGCAGTTCCAGTCGTGCCTGACCGCCACCAAACAACAGACTGAACAGCTCGGCAAAGTTGCGATTGGCTTCATCGAAAGTATGCTGCAGGCGGCTGCGCGTTTCCTTGTCGATGCGGCGAATCGCATCTTCCAGCGTGGCAATCGCCTCGGTTAAATCTTCCGATTGGCTATCGAGGTAAGCCTTGCGTTCACGTTCGCTGGCGAGTTCCTGAATCGCCGCGAGGTTGACCGCTCCAAGCGTTTCAATGTCCTGATTGAGCGAAGTCACCTTGTTTTCAAGATCGACGAGCTTCGTGTTGGCTGCCAGATCCTGTGCCAGCGAAGCCTCATCCAGCCGGGTTGCCTGCAGCTCGCTCTGGCATTGCTCGAAATGCAATCTGGCCTCTTGCTCGACCAGACGGGATTGTTCCAGCTTGTCGCGCAAGGGATGCAGCATTTGCTCGTTCTGCATACGGTTGCGTTCCTGGTCCTGCAATTCGGTTTCCGCCTGCGCCAGCTGATTGCGCGCCTCGGCCAGCCCCATCTCGGCTTGCTGTTTGCGCGACAAGGCTTGATCGAGATTGGTTTTCAGCCCTTCCATTCGCGCCGCGTCCAGTAGTGCCAAAGCTTCCTGCCGCCGCACTGACAAGGACTTAATTTCTTCACAAACTGACTCAAGTCTATTATTTAACTCATTGATATTGTTTATTATAAATTTTATATTGAATGATTTTTCCTGCGCTGTGCGCTCGGCGTTCTGCAAGTTCTGGCGCGCGGTGTTCAAGGCGTTTTGTGCCACCTCGCGTTTCTGCAGCAACGCTTCGCAAGTGTGTTTCAACTGCGGTAGCTGCTGCCCTGCCTGCTCGATACGGGCATGCAGTTCGGCTCGCTGCCTGGTTGAAGATTCCAGTTTTGCTTCGAGTGCGGATTGTTCCTGCTCGATCACCCGCTTTCTTTCCGCAGCGTGCTGCAACTGCTGATCCATCCGCTGGATTTCCAGCGTGTGCTGATGCACTCGCTGATGATGCTCGCGAAGCTCGCGCTGAAGATCGTGCAGCGTCTGTTGCAAACGCTGCATCTCCTCCTCCGCCTGTTTCAGTCCGTCCACAGCTGCAGATAGCGCTTCCCGTGCCGCCGGCAATGAGGCCTTCAATGCGTCCAGTTCGCGCTGCCTTTCCAGCACGCCATGCAAGGCGCTTTGCGGACTGAACAAGGTCAGGCTATGGCGCGTATGAATGTCGCCTGTCCTGCTCACCAGCATTTCTCCGGCCTTGAGCTTCTGGCGCGCGGCGCTGGCTGTCATGCCGTCCTCCAGCAGGTAGATCCCGGTCAGCCAGTCATGGACGGGCGCAGCGACATCGGCTGCCATCCGCTCAATCGTGGTAACCAGCGGCTTCAGAGCCGATTGTTGCCCGTCGTCGCTGAACTCACCGGGCTGTGCCAGCACGATGGTTGACGGTGGACGTGATGCGGTGTCCAGATCAATCCCGGATTTCAGTACGCTGTTGAGGCGGGCGCCAAGCACGGCCTCAATTGCGGTTTCCCAGCCGCTGACAATCGACAGCTTTTGCCAGAGGCGTTCGGCGTCCTGCAGCCCCTGCTCCTGCAGCCACTGGTCCAGCTTTGCTTCATGGCCTATGGTTTGCTGAATCCTGGATAAGGAGCTGATCTGCGCTTCCAGATGCGCCAGTTCGTGCTGGGCTTCCTGCTGCTGCAGGCGCAGCGCTCTGATCTTTTCGGTTTGCTGCTGTTCGCGCGCCCGGGATGCGAGAATTTCTTCTTCCTGTCGGCCGGACTGTTTCTGCAAGCCGGCCAATTCATCACGCTTGCCCTGCAGGATATCCACGTCCGGCAATTGCAGATTTTGCAGATCCAGCGTCAGATGCTGCAGGCGCTGCTGCAGTTCGTCGATACCTTTTTCCGCAAATCCGAGTTGGCTGGTTTCCAGCCGCAACGCCTGCTCGGTTTCGGTCAGCGTCTTTTGCGCCTCGCTGACCGCTTGCTGACTGGTGGAATAGGCAGCTTCATGGCCGGGCAGCGCCTCCCGCAACATTGAAAGCTCGGCAAGGCCGGCCTGTTCGTCGCCTTCTGCCTCCTTGCGGCGGATCAGCAACTCAGCAAGATTCTGGTCGAGGCCGGTCTTCTGTGTATCCAGTTTTTCCGATTGCGCAGTGATTTGCTGCAGCTGCAGGCTGAGACGCTCGCGTGCTTCCTGCGTGTGCTTGACTTGTTGTTCCAGGCCGGATACTTCGGCATTGCTTTCGTAATAGCGCGTCTGCGCCAGCTGCACCGCCTCGGTCGCGGCGAAATGCTGCTGCCGCAGGGTCTCCAGCAGACTTTCGGTTTTGCGCAGGTTGGATA
>DIVE01000062.1:0-1037 GCA_002423265.1 Methylophilaceae bacterium UBA6140
CTAACATTACCGACAAAAGCTGACGATTGAAGCTTCAAATCTTGAATTCAGACAGCTTGGATACATAAGATGAAATTCAACGGTATCAGCTTGTGGCTGTTGATCATCATATTTCTCGTTGCCATGTTCATCAAGAAAAAAGGAAATTCAGACAAGCCTTAAGGCACCAAAAATCGCATCAAAATTTTAGGTCTGTGCGGATAACGGTTAATTTTCCGTTACGGCTAGCAGCGCGCGGCCAGATTCAATCAACGGGCAATGTGTACATTGACTTGGGGAGAAACCCGCTTTTCCTATTGATCAGCGGGCTTTTCGATTGACTATGGTGCCAGGCGCCGACTCACGCTGACGGCATAAGCACCGGGTCTGGCCAGCAGAACCGGGTCATTGCTGGGTGTGATGCCATCAGGCAGAATCAACGGATTGAAAGCCAGCGCTTTTTCCACAGCCGCATTGTCGGCTACAGGCGCATCCAGATGCAAAACGCCCAGTTCCACCATTTTTCTTTCTTCCGGCCAGATAACCGTCGGGTCGTTGATCACATCGCCTTTTTCTGCAACTTGTGCCAGCAGCCGGAATTTCACTTCGCCCTTTCCAAGTCGTCGCGGCAATTCCTCAAACAGATAATCGGGAGTCGCCTCAGCCACCTGTTCCGGCGTCAGGAATTCCGGGCCGTTGACCGGCTCGATACGATAGCGGATGTAATGACTTTCCCCTTTGGCATTGGTGAACTGGAAGGCGTTGATTCCGTGATAATTCAGGCTGGCGAAGCTCACCGGCAAGGGCTTTGGTATGGCGATGAAGCGTTGCAGCGAGGGCGTTTCAGCAATCATTTTTTCTACCGGGGTAGGTTTCGGGCTGTCCGGCCTGGTGGCAATCCGTGCATTGAGAAATGCCAGAAAGGCTTCCGGCGTGGAAACCGGGAAAGCATTGACGGAAAAGCTGACGATATCGGTAATGGTGCCATCCGGCAGTTCAAAACGAATGGCGATGCCACGCGGGTTTGCGCCGGGGCTGGTATCTTCAATCGCGGGTGC
>DIVE01000062.1:1083-1339 GCA_002423265.1 Methylophilaceae bacterium UBA6140
GATGATCTGCGCATCGACTATCTGCTCGGCTACGGATTTATTGATCTCATCGCCGGCAATTGCCGACGGCGCAAGTGCAAGAGTCGATAATGCCGCCATCAGCAGGCGCGCATTGATATTGAACGGACGGGACATGGGAATATTCATGGCTTCTCTTTCAAGGCGTTGAGGCAACAATTTTTAAGCGGTCTGGCTTAAATAATACACCACTGCTTGTATTGCTGATTGCTTGTCAGCCAGCAAATCATCGATTGCC
>DIVE01000062.1:1414-11260 GCA_002423265.1 Methylophilaceae bacterium UBA6140
GCATCAGACAAGAGGGATTGTACTAGCTTGCCGCGATTACAGCACGCATTGGGCATGCAAACATGCGCCTGATATGACTCAGGCCGGCGCGGTCAGCACAGGGAAGTGCAGCGTTACCGTGGTACCCACACCATACTCGCTCTGAATCTCCACCCTGCCGCCATGCGCTGCAACAATCTCTTTCACCAGCACCATGCCGAGGCCGGTACCAGGAATATGACCGGAATGGTCGGCCCGATAGAATTTTTCGAACACATGGCTGAGTTGTTCAGCCGTCATGCCGATGCCTTCATCCTGCACTGAAATCGATATTTCACGACCGTCCGCTTTCTCCTGAAGACGGGCGTACATTTTCACCACACTGGTGCTGGGCGANNTTGTAGTTGTTGCTGATGATGAAGGTATCGGCGACCGATTTCAGCAAAGGCATCATGGGCTGCAATTCCAGCTTGAGCTCCTTGGTGGTTCTGTCTTCCATCTTGGCAACGTCGAGCAGTTCATTAAGCAGGCCGACCACGGTATTCGATTTGACATGGATCGCTTGAATCATTTCGGCTTTGACTTCCTCCGAGAGTTTTCTGTGTTTGAGCAATTCGGCATAGCCGACAATGACCGACATCGGCGTTCTCAGCTCGTGCGCGGCAGTCGTCACAAACTCGGTCTTCATCTTCTCCAGCATCGATTCCTGCGTGACATCAGTGAAATAGTAAACACGGCTGATGCGCAGCTGGTTGGTTTCAATGAATGAGCGTTCGATCACGCGGCTGCTATCGGCATGAATCTCAAAGCGGATGAGGTTTTCTGCAACATCGAACCGGGGCTGACTTTGATCTGTTTGATTACANNATTGCCTGATCGAACTCGCACTCGTGCATGCCAAGCAGCGTTTTCGCTTTCAGACCCGTCAACCTGCTGAATGCCTGATTGACGTGAGAGACACGGTGATACTGGTCAAAAACGACGATACCGTCCGGGCTCAATGAAAACACGGCGTCAAGGTCAGCCTGATTGTTTTGTATCGTTTCCAGATACTGCTTCTGCTTTGAAACATCGTTCTGCACTGCGATGAAAATGTGCTCTCCGCCGGAGTTGACCACCGCTGCCACCTTGAGGCTGATCCAGAATTTCTCGCCCGACTTCTTGTAGTTGATCAGCTCGATCTCGAAATCCTGCTTGTTCCTGATCGCCTCGCTCATGAAACGGATCGCTTCACGCGAAGTTTCCTCTCCCTGCAGCACTTCCCCCGGCTTCCTGCCCAGCATGTCTTCCAGGGTATATCCGGTCGAATTGGTAAATGCCTGATTGACCCAGGTCGTTCTCCCTTCCTCGTCGGTGATCATGACACCGTTCACCGTATTCTTCGCCACCAGCGCCAGCCGTTCCAGCTCGTTGGAGTACTGCCTGATCAGCCGCTCGGCTTCTTCCGCCTTGGTCTTTTCTTCGATCAGTGACGCCTCGACCAGCTTGCGTTCGGAAATCTCGCGATTGAGGCGACGGTTCCAGAAAAAGAAAACTCCGACCAGCAGCACCGATACCGCCGATATGGAAAGAACCAATGGGTAATTGATATCGACCGGATTCGCCCGCATGGTCCAGGCTGCGAGAATTTCCTGACGCTCGGATTCGGCAATCGCTGCCAGCGCCTTGTTCAGCGCTGAAGCCAACAGCGGCCAGTCACTTCTGACCGCCATGTAGATTTCGGATTTATAGGGTGTTTCTGCAGCGGCGCGAATATTGGCAAAGCCTTGATTTCGCGCCACGTAATTGACAATCACGGAATTGCCGACATAGGCATCGACCTTGCCGGTAAGCACCGCCTCCAAAGCTTCTTCAGCAATGTCGGCAGCATAAAGCTCGATTTCCGGATGATTCTCAGCCAAGCTGCGGGCAACTGCGCCGGCTCTGAAAATGGCAACGCGCTTGCCGTGCAGGTCGTCCAAACTATTGATGGAAATATCGCCGCCTCTGGTATAAATCACGAATGGCGATACCAGAAACGGTTTTGACAACAGCATGTAGCGCGTTTCAGTCTCGGCTTGTGCCGATGTCACAGCCGCAATGACATCGGCTTGCTCCTGTACCAGATTTTCGCGGGCATGCTGTTTATCGAAATGGATACCCAGCATGGTTTCGATTCTTTTCAGGTAATCGATCGACACCCCTCTGAACTCGTTGCTCTCGGATAAAAACTCGACAGGCGCCCAACCGGGGCGGATTGAAACCGAAATCTTCTGATGACTGCCGAGCCATGCCATCTCCTCGGCACTGAGCGCCAGGCGCGGCTTCGCATAAGCGTCGGCAGATAGCTCGTTAGCGTCTTTCTGCAAATACCACGCTGCCGGAAACAGGACGAGCAGCATGAATGCGGCGGCAATCAGGGTTTTCTTCATGTCGGCGCCCGCTGTGTAACCCGCCGATAAAGGGCATGCATGCCCGCTGTGTATTGGAACGTATGGCTCATGCGTATATTTTCTGCCTTATTGCATCAAAACGCCATCCGAAACCGGCACTTCAATCCAGTATCGACCAGCTTCGCAGGGCTTTGCTCCAAAAAAGAAGGTAGCCGAAGCTACCTTACAGGGGACCTCGCAGGGGCGAGGATTTCATTGCCCTAACGATCTCAAGCATGAGGGCAATAAAATTCTTGAATTCGATTTCAGTTACTGCTTGCCTGTTTCCTTTTTATTCAATTGCATATCCAGTTGCCGCCCGCATTTGAAATAGGCTTGCGGGCACACTTGAGACGCATCTGCAGCAGTCGGCATGCTTGTCACCCTGACGCCGAAACTACCAAAAGTTCTGATTTCGAAACGGTTTCCTGCAGCCAGTTGCCCGGCCATATAGTCGATCATCCGATCCAGACTGCAAGCGCAATCCGCTTCATTCAGCTCAGGCAACCTGTTGCTGATGGCCTTGATCAACTCTGAATTTGTAATTGTTCCCATTTCAAAGCACCTTAAGCAAAAGATTATCATTTTTTTTGTTTTTATCAAAATATTTTTTCAGGCACTTTGAAGCTTGACTACCACCGCAGGAAAGCAGTACCCCGGTCATACAAGTAAATGAAAAATCCGCTCGAAAATGAAACTTTATGTCTGTCAGTGCGGCAATCAACCGCTGCCGGAGTTATCATTGGATGACGCCGGATTGATTCGGCTTGAATATCTGTCAGTCGCTATTTGCGGAACAAAAACCAGAGAATCACAAACCGAAAACCAATGCATATCAATCCCGGAACAATCAGACTGATTCTGCTCGCCACACTGATTTATCTGCTGCTGGGCAGTCTGGGCAGCACGCTTGCGATTGCGCCGGGTTACGCCAGCCCGATATTTCCGGCGGCCGGGTTTGCCGTGGCCATCGCACTCGCCAATGGCCATCGCGCCTTGATCGGCATTGTTCTGGGCTCGTGGCTGCTTAATCTGGCCATCTCTTATCAGGCCGATCAGGCCTTGTTATCCGCCGCACTGCCTGCCACGGCGATAGCCTGCGGTTCTGCATTGCAGGCATTTATCGCAGCGAAATTGGTCCGGCACCGGCTGGGCAACGCTTGGGTCACCATGGAATCGGTCGAAACCATTGTCCTCACCCTGGTGCTGACCGGCCCGATTGCCTCCCTGATTTCGGCCAGTAACGGTACCGCTGTGCTTTATTTCGCCGGCACCCTCAGCCCGGATGAAATCGGTTTCACCTGGTGGAACTGGTGGGTAGGCGACACCCTTGGTGTGATGACCGTCCTGCCTCTGTGCATTGCCGTGATGAACAGAAAATCCTCTCCCTGGCGTGAAAACCTCGCCACGCTGGTTTTTCCCGTAGTTTTCCTGATCGGTCTGGTCACAGTCGCGTTCATCATGACTTCAAGCGTTGAGGCCGACAATCTCAACAAGAAGATTCAGGAACAGGGCGAGGCGTTCAGCAATCGCTTGCAGCAGCGCTTCATCGCGCATCAGGAGGCGCTCTCGGCATTGAGAAGACTGATAGAGGTGACGCCGGACATGACCTACAGTCAGTTCCAGTATTTCACCGAAATTACGTTGATGGATAACCCTGATATCTCCGCCTTGTCGCTCAACCCGTATGTAAGGGATGACGAACGAACGCAATTCGAGCGGCGCATGGCGGTCACGCCCGGACTGGCCGGTTTCGTCATCCGTGAAAAGGACAGCTCAGGCGCTATCATTGAGGCGGCGCAGCGGCCTTATTACGTCGCCGTGCAGTACATCTCGCCTGTCGAGCAGAACGCGACTGCAATGGGCTACGACATCAATTCCGAGCCTGTGCGTAGCCGCGCCATATCAAAGGCGATTGCCAGCGGACAACCCGCTGTTACTGCACCGATTCAACTTGTTCAGGAAGAAACCGGAAGTGTCGGCCTGTTACTGTTGCATCCTGCATTTCTCCACAGTGACAACGCAAAGTTCGAAAACGGTCGCGACCGGCTGATTGGCTTTTCGGTGGGGGTGCTCAAGGTCAATCAAATGATTGAGATTGCCACACACGCTGTCAGAAATCCTGATCTTGTCTACCGGATTTATGATCAGGCCTCGAGCAAAGCGGATATTTATCAATCCTCCGCCGGTATGAAAACGACCAGCAGTTATGTCTGGCGACAAAACCTGCAGATGGCCGACCGTCTATGGCATGTCGAAGTGTTTCCAACTCAGGCTTTCATCAAGGCCAACCGGCCATGGACAGCATGGGCTGTCGGCGTTGGCGGTCTGATGCTGGCCTCTTTGTTGCAGATGATGCTCTTGATCATCAGCGGACGCACCTCCACCATCAAGCGTAAAGTGGATGAACAGACCTTCGAGCTTAAGCTGAAAAGCGATGCCATCTCTGATCGTAACGCCCAGCTCGACGCGATTTTCACCTTCAGCCCTGACGGTTTTGTCGCCTTCGCCGAAGATGGCAGCATCAAATACGCCAACCCTGCTTTCCTGCACATGACCGGCGTGCCGGAAGTCCGGGGCAAGGCCGTCGCTTATCTCGACCAGCGCCTTAAACTCAACATTGCAGAAAACAAGCCTTTCAAAAGCGTTACGGATTTCTTCGGTCAACCCGACCAGCCTCCGGCGGTTCATTTGTTGCAGCTGCACAAGCCAAAAAAATCCGTTTTACAGCTGGTCGGCATCCACACGCATTCGCCGACCGTACCACGCATACTTTATATGCGCGACATCACGCATGAATCTGAAGTACAACAAATGAAAAGCGACTTTCTTTCACACGCAGCACATGAACTGCGGACCCCGATGACGACCATCCTCGGCTATACCGAACTGCTGATCGCGCGTGAATACGAGCAGCCGGTGCGTCAGGAAATGCTGACGGCAATGCAGCGGCAAATCCGCCTGATCGTCAACATGATCAACGATCTGCTCGACCTCGCGCGCATCGAGGCACGTCGCGGGGAAGAGTTTCATCTGCAACAGATTGATCTCAAGCGCATGCTGAAAGAACTCGCCGATGAGGTGCCTTTCGACCAGACGCGCTGGCCGGTCACACTGAGCTTGCCCGCAAAGCGGGTCTGCATTGAAGGCGATGCCGACAAAATCCGTCAGGCTGTGATGAACATCATCATCAATGCCCAGAAGTACTCACCAGAAGGCGGTGAAATCCTGATCCGGCTCCGTGCTGTCAAGGCAGGCATCCAGATTGGCATTCAGGATCACGGTATCGGCATGACTCCCGATCAATTGCAGCATATCGGCGAACGTTTCTGGCGCGCGGACGATTCCGGCAAAACGCCGGGCACCGGCCTCGGCATTGCGATCGTAAGAGAAATCCTGCGCATTCACGATGCCAGCCTTGAATTCAGGTCGGTCTATCAGCAAGGGACGGTCGCCACCATCACTTTCCCCGCCACATCATCATAACCGCCATTGGCTCTGCGCTACGTATCGCTTGCGGTCATACCATAAATGTATTACTTTTATCATTTATATTAAATCCTCATGCCGATAATAAATATTGGCGCAGTTCAATAGCCAGGGGACGCCATGGTCATCACTTTACTTTCCCTCATTGTCATACTGCTGCTGATCTTGCTGGCGAAACGCGATGGTTATCTTGATTCCGGCATGCGCGGGCTCAAGCAGAAACAACAAAAAAAGTCTGCCGGCCGTATTCATGTCACGCAGATCAAAGCCATCGATGCGGACATCGGCTTTTCATCGCTCGGCCTGATCAAAAGCACAAAAGCCGGCGCAATTCTTGAATTCCCCGGCGCGACTCCCGGCTGCCGCACTCGTTTTCTGCATGGCACGATTGAATTCAGGTTTATTGAAAACTTCGACGATGCCGCCTTCTCGAACGCGGAGGACATCGGCACGCTTGGTATCAATAATGAGCATTTCAACGGCAGCATCCTTTGCAGCAAGGGCTTACATGAGCATTTGATTGCGCTCAAGGATGCAAACAGCAGCTTCTCGATGGATTTCAGCGCATTGTTTTACAGGGTGTTTTTATTCAACAGCGCAAAACGCGCCAACCAGCCTTTTGAACTGAGAATTGCCGAGATTGAATCGATCAAGGTGATGGAACAGGCTCAGCTCAAGACACTGATGCGCTCAATCGGCGGAGCCATGGCTGACAGCGCGAAGATCGACTGGCCGGAGTCCAGCCGGTTGGCTGCCTCAAAACCGTAAATCCCGGCAAATTGGCTGTTGATAATTGCTGAGTAAAAATGCAAAAAACGCTTGAACGTGATTGGAAGCTGATAAAGATCGACGGCAAATCCGCATTTTTCGTGATTGATTGCAAGAGTGCGAGAAAATTATTGTTCAACGTACCCAATATCGTTGATGTCAGCATTCAAGGACAAAACGCTTACGTCGAAGTAAGCGATTCAAGAGTCATGAAAATTGATTTGAACACCGGTTTCAGAACTTATCTGAAGGATGCGACGGCTGATTACCTGGATATTCTTGACATGATTCACACCGCGCACTAAGCATGCGTGCCACATTCAGTTGAGCCGTGTTATGGCTGCTGGATCAAATCATCTGCCGCGTAGTGAATCAGATCCTTGAACAACAATGAACGGGCATTGGTGTTTTCTCGCAACGCAATGAAGCACTCGACATTGCTTATGAACAGTTCCACGAGCTCTGGGTCGAAGTGGCGCTGTTTTTGCTCTGCAATCATGCCGATGACCTCTTCATCATCCAGCGCCTTGCGATAGCATCGATCCATGGCCAGCGCATCAAAATAGTCCACCAGCGCCACCACGCGGCCTTCCAGCGGAATCTCATGGCCCCTCAGGCCTCGGGGATAACCACCGCCATCAAAGCGCTCGTGATGTGTCAGGGCAATACTCGCTGCCAGCTGAAACAAGGGCACGCTGGACAACAGCATTTCATGACCGATCTCCGCATGCCGATTCATCTGCTCGCGTTCTTCAGGCGTCAACTGCCCCGGTTTTTTCAGAATATGGTCGGGTATGCCGATCTTGCCGACATCATGCATGGGAGCCGCCAGGCGCATCATGAAACCGTACTCGACAGATTCTCCACGCAAAAGACTGAGCTTTTCCGACATAAGCCCAAGACGGACGATATGTACGCCGGTATCGCCGTCACGAAACTCGGCAGCCGCGGCCAGCTTCATCAGAACCTCATGATGCGCATGGTTCAGCGCCTGCAGGGCCTGCTTTTTTTCTTCATAAAGCCGCCGAAGGTCTTCAGCGATCTTGAGCATCTGTACCAGCGTGGACGCATTGCTATCCATACCGGAGGAGGATTTCATCCCATTATCCGCAACGTCTCTCACCGTTAATGCTTGCCGGTTCCGGACATGAAAGCCTCTACCACTTCAATCAGCTTGATCGGACTAAAAGGCTTGACCATGTATTCATCGGCGCCGGCATCCATGCCGGCCTCCCTGTCGGCCTGTTGGCCGCGCGCGGTCAGCAGAATCAACGGAATATCGCAATAGTCTTTACTACCCTTGAGCAACCGGCAAAGCGCCAGGCCGTCCATCTTGCCCGGCATCATGATGTCTAGCAGAATCAGATCCGGCCCGATTTCTTCCACCATGCGCAGGCCGGTTTCCGCATCAGCCGTATCGTGAATCTCATAATCGTTGAAATCCAGCGTCATTCTGACCAGCTTTCTGATATCCGGCTGGTCTTCAATAATCAATATTCTTTTCAAACCTGTCCCCTGCATTGTTCGCATTTACCAATGACTGAAAAGCAATTCCTCATTTCATATTACGCCAGCATGGAATGATTTCGCTATCAGCTTTTGCCTGATCAGCACACATCAGCTGCGAAAATAATGGAATCCTATAATTGGATTCATTTATATTTATATTATTATTTTTATCATATTAGCATGATATTTGCAGTAGCTCCAATTGCTTGATATTTGAAATATATCTATCATTAAGTCCGATTCATTTGATAAAAACGAAAAGGTCACCCATGACAACCAACGATCTCAAAGATATTGTGACCACCCGCGAAGCAGCCAAGATGTTGGGGGTTTCACTGCGGACAGTGCAGTTGTGGGTGGAATCCGGTGTGCTGAACGCGTGGAAGACGCCGGGCGGACATCGCAAGGTGACCATCACCTCCATCAACAAGATCATCGAAAACCGGAAAAACTCCATCAGGACCGGCGAAGATAGCAGCGCCTCCGATAAAAGCGCTTTCTCCATCCTGATCGTCGAAGACGACGAGGCGCTGCGCAATCTGTTCAAGATCTATTTTTCCAACTGGAAACTGCAAGTCAACGTCAGCTTTGCCGCCAACGGCTTCGAAGGTCTGATACACTTGGGCAGACGCACACCCGATCTACTGATCACCGATTTGATGATGCCCAACATCGACGGTTTCGAAATGATCAGGCACCTGAAAAAGACCAAGGAATACGCCAATCTCGACATTATCGTTTTCACCGGTCTCAGCAATGACGAAATCACCAGACGCGGCGGTCTGCCGAAAGATATCCGGCTCTTTTTCAAACCGGTTTCTTTCGACATCATTGAATCCGCCGTAGCATCCTCCATCGCCAAAAAAGGCAGTGCCTGACCGCTTGCCGCGGCTGACAATCTGCCGGAAAAACAGCGGCCCAATTTCCATTCCGCACCCGCTTTCCATCCCTCAATAGCAACCCCGCCGCCAATCAAGCCTGGCACCACCCATGCCAGCTATGGAGGCTTCCTTTGCCGAAAGCAAAATCTCTCGACATTTCAACCGGTTTTGCAAATATTGATATTATTGTTATTATCATTAATATCATTTAATGGAGTCATAACCATGGCTATCGATCAAACATCCGGGTTCATGATCATTGGGCAGGGCGTCGTCATATCGGGCAATGTCGAGCTCCCGGGCAAACTGGTCGTCCACGGGAAAATTGATGGCCTGGTGAACGCCGGAGAAGTCTATGTCGGCACCGAGGGCGAAATCACCGGCAAGATTTACGCAACCGAGGCTGACATCAAAGGCCGCGTGGGCGATTTCATCAGCGTGACAGACAAGCTGATTTTACGTACCGGCGCAAAAATTACCGGCAACATTGAATACAAGCATATCGAGATCGAGCAAGGCGCGGTCGTCGATGCGGTGCTGAGCCAGAGAGCGGATGCGCCCAAATTACAGCGTGTGGTTTATCCATCGCCAGCCAAGGTGCTGAACCAGGCTGATTTTGCTGCGGCAAAAGTCTGAGGGGGAAACAATGGCCACAACAATCAAGAAGTTGATGGACGCTGCAATGTTGAGGCACCTGCAGGACTGCAGACTGATCGTCGAGCAGACAGGCAACATCAAGGTATATTTTCTGACAGCATCCATGCAGCGCTTCATACTGATTTCGCTCTTCAGTTTTATCGTCGCATTCT
>DIVE01000062.1:11320-11648 GCA_002423265.1 Methylophilaceae bacterium UBA6140
CCGATCCTGATGGCAATTCAGGAAGATGTACTGGCAGAAACCGATAACCGGCGGATGATCTTTGAAACCAATATCAGCATCGCGCTGCGATAAGCAAACGTCTCAGCTTCAAGCCGGACCGGCCCTGCAACTCAATGCTTGTTCTTTTGCGGCATGCTTGGCTTTGCCGGCGTAATAAACCCCGGGGGTACCACGACGTCCTTGCTCTTCTTGGGTTTCTTCGTTTCCTTGTTACCGCGTTGCTGACCTTTGGCCATGATGTTGCTCCTCGCATGTCGGGCATCGGAATGCACAAACACGCTATTGGTTTGAATACCGGACCCGGCTG
>DIVE01000015.1:0-3214 GCA_002423265.1 Methylophilaceae bacterium UBA6140
CCGCGATTGGCGCCGGTTTCGCCGGTCTGCTGTCTCTCTTTAACATCATCGGCCGTATCGGCTGGGCATCTTCTTCCGATTACCTCGGCCGCAAGCTGACCTATATCATCTTCTTCGCGCTTGGTTTCGTGCTGTATGTCTCGTCCCCCTGGGCGGGCAGCATCGGTAGCGTAGCGCTGTTTGCCGGCATTTTCTGTGTGATTCTGACCATGTACGGCGGCGGATTCGCCACCATTCCAGCTTATCTGGCGGACATTTTCGGCACTCAGCACGTGGGCGCGATTCACGGTCGATTGCTCACGGCCTGGGCCACCGCAGGCATTCTCGGCCCGGTTATCGTCAACTATATGCGCGATTATCAACTGGATCAGGGCGTACCCGCCAATGAGGCGTATAACCTGATCATGTACATGCTGGCGGCATTGTTGCTGGTCGGTCTGGTCTGCAATCTGCTGGTGCGGCCGGTAGCGGAAAAGCACTACATGACCGATGCCGAGCTTGAGGCCGAGCGCAAGATATCCCATGACAAATCGGTGGCTGCGGAGTCCGGCAGGCTTGGGCAAGCCGGCAAGAGCCATCCTGTGCTGGCGACGGTGGCATGGATCGCTGTAGGCATTCCGATCAGCTACGGTATCTGGAGTACCTTGCAAAAGGCCTGGATTCTTTTCCACTAGGCGATCTCAGCCAGCCGCCGAGATGTGCGCATGAAGCGATGTGCCTGGGCGAAAACCCCGCTCGATATCGATTATCACGATAGCGAGTGGGGCGTGCCGGTCCATGACGATATCAGACTGTTTGAATTCCTTATCCTCGAAGGTGTGCAGGCCGGCCTCAGCTGGCATACCATCCTGCAAAAACGTGCCCGCTACCGGGAAGTGTTCGATGGGTTCGATCCGCAAAAAGTCGCGATGTATGACGAGGCAAAAGTGGCCACGCTACTGGCGGATGCCGGCATCGTGCGCAACCGGCTGAAAATGGCCGCAGCCATCCGTAATGCGCAGCAGTTTTTGCAGATTCAGGATCAATACGGTAGTTTCGATGCCTATCTCTGGGGCTTTGTCGATGGCCGCCCGCTCATCAATTATTGGCGCGCAGCGGTGGAGATACCGGCCAATAGCCCGGTTTCAGACCGCTTGTCAAAAGACTTGAGCCGGCGTGGTTTCAAGTTTGTCGGTACCACGATCTGTTATGCGATGATGCAGGCGACCGGCATGGTCAACGACCATACGGTCGATTGCTTCCGCCATTCCGCGCTGGTGTGATGCGCCGTGCGGACAGCATAATTAGCGCAGCAATAAGCGCTTGATTATTTTATAATCATGTTTTTCAATTTGCGGACATGCATTTGCATGGCACGCGTCAAATTCAGAGGTTCCTGTGAGAGAAATAGAAATTAATCTTGATGGCAAGGGTTTGCGTATCGGTATCGTTTTATCCCGTTTCAACAGCAATATCGGTGACGGCCTGCTTTCTGCCTGCACGGCCGAGCTGCTCAAACTGGGCGTGGCTGAAGACGCCATTACCGTGGCTACTGTGCCGGGTGCGCTGGAAACGCCGCTGATACTGCACCACATGGCCGATTCGCATCAATTCGACGCGCTGATTGCGCTGGGCGCCATCATTCGCGGTGAGACCTATCACTTCGAAGTGGTTTCCAACGAATCCGCGCGCGGTATTCTGGAGGCGCAGCTGAACACCGGCGTGCCTGTGGCAAATGCCATTTTGACCACGGAAGACGACGACCAGGCGCTGGCCCGCATGGCGATCAAGGGCGCAGAAGCTGCTGCCGTCGCGATCGAAATGGCCAATCTGCTGAAGCAGCTATGAGCGAGGCCGACAACAAGCCGGCAACTGCAGGTGCGCCCAAGCCAAGTGCGGCAAAGACGGGAAGGAACCGGCGCAAGTCGCGTGAGCTGGCGCTCAAGGGCATCTATCAGGGATTGATGAATCAATCCGAGTTGCCAAAGATTCTGCGTGATATGGCTGATGATGCCGATTTCGACCGTGCTGACCAGGCTTTCTTCCGTCAGTTGATCGAGGGGGTTGCCGAACATATGCAGGAACTTGAGCAGCGTATCGCTGTTTACGTCGACCGTGCGGTTGCCGAACTCAGCCCGATCGAGCATGCCGTCTTGTGTCTTTCGGCCTACGAGCTGATCTACGAGCCCGGCGTGCCGTATCGTGTGGTGATCAATGAAGGTGTGGAGCTGGCGAAGATTTACGGCGGCACCGATGGTCACAAATACGTGAACGGTGTTCTCGACAAGCTTGCCGCAGAGGCGCGCCCGGGCGAAGTGGGGCAGCGCAGGCCGTAGCTTATTGCCAGCGGTCTCCGGCGGTCTTGCCGGGCCGCAGAACCTGGCAGCCGGTTTTGCTTAATTTGAGGCAGCTGCCTTGTTCGTACCAGTCTCCCAGCACCCAGCGTTCGATCCGATGCTGATCAATATTGATGTGATGTAATGCGGGCCGGTGCGTATGTCCGTGAATGAAAATTTCCGGGTAGGCATGCGCCCTCAGCAGGTCGGCCACGGCATTGTCGTTGACGTCCATGATGCGCTCGGATTTGATATTCTTTTCTTCTTCGCTGCGCATGCGCAGCGTTTCAATCTGCGCTTTTCTGGCTGCCAGCGGCTGACTCATGAATTGCTGTTGCCACTCCGGCTGGCGAACCTCGCGGCGGAATGCCTGATAGGCGACGTCGTCCGTGCAGAGGGCGTCACCGTGACTGAGCAGCACCTGATGGCCGTAGAGCGCTAACGGTACCGGATCCTGCAGGATATCCAGTTGCGCCGCTTTTGCGAATTCGCTGCCCATCAGAAAATCGCGGTTGCCATGGATCAGGTAACAGCCAACCCCCCGTTGCGCCAATCCGCTCAGGGCCTGTATCACCTCCTGGTGATGCGGGTCTGTCAGATCGTCATCTCCGGCCCAGTATTCAAACAGGTCACCAAGTATATAAAGCGCATCAGCGTGGATAGCGGTATGTTCGAGAAACTGAACGAACTGCGCGGTGATGGCAGGGCGGGATGCGCACAAATGCAAATCGGAAATGAAGAGTACGTGTGGCGCTTCATTTCCGATGGATGACATATTCAAGCTTGCGTTGCGGTTCAGACGACTTCAGCGCGTTCGATCACGACATCTTCCAGCGGCACGTCCTGATGGCCACTCTTGTTGCCGGTTTTTACTTTTCTGATGGTGTCGACGACATCCG
>DIVE01000015.1:3320-13624 GCA_002423265.1 Methylophilaceae bacterium UBA6140
TCGAATCCGCCGCCCTGAATCATGAAGCCGTCAATGACGCGATGGAAAATCGTATTGGCGTAAAAGCCGCTCTCGACATAGCTCAAGAAGTTGGCAGTTGTGACCGGCGCTTTTTCGGCGTCGAGTTCAAGCGTGATGGTGCCGAAATTGGTATGTAGTTTAACCACGGGAAATCCTTAACGTATTGAAAAATGGATGATGCGAAATCGGAGGTTCAGCCTGCGCCTTCATAGAGAATCTTCCAGTCGTTATTCTCCAGTATCCAGTATTGGCGCTTGCGCATACGGCTGTCCAGATGATTGCTCTTGAAAGATTGTTCGAAGTTGACGACGGCCATTTCCTGCTTGCTGTTGGGGTAACGCAGCATGCTGACGTTGGAAAGCTTGATCTCGACATCAGGTTTGCTCGCCTGAACGCGGCGCTTGTGCGCGGCCCAGCCCTGGTAATCGGTGTCCTTGCTGAAGAAGTTTGTCGAATAGTGGCTGAGATAGCGCTCGGTGTTCTGCGATTCCCAGTCCTTGCGCCAAGTTTCCAGCGTTTTTGCCAGCGATTCCTTTTTATTGTTGATCTGGTTTTCTTCCAGCCATTGCATGTTGTTGGCGATCACGAACAGCGTCTTGCCGCTTTTGAACACCGGTTCCAGTGACTTCAGCTCAGGGTTGGCCATCACCAGGCAGCCGTCGCTGGCGAGCGGCGGACGGCTGTAGGTGTCGCTGGGCGTGCCGTGCAGCCAGATGCCATAACCTTTCTTGCCCTGACGTCTGTCCCATTCGTTGGGATAGTTGAGCGGATAGGCAATCCCGCCATAGAAATCCGGTAATTCCTTGGTCAACTTGTTACCGGCGAAATAGACGCCTATCGGTGTGCGTTTATCGCCCTCGACAAACTTGTCACTGCCGTTCTTGCCCAGCGTGACGTAGTAGTCGGCAACGTATGTCGGCTTGCCGTTTTCGTTACGGTAGAGGTAAAGGCGTGATTTGTCCGCATCGACAACGACGACATACTGATGGCTTTTATCTATTTGCCACAGGGGTTCAGGCAGGCCGCGCGGCCTTTGTTGTGCGATGTAATGCTCCAGTCGCGCTTGCGCCTCCTTTTGAAAGTCGTATACCGCTTCCTGAGAAGAGCCGAGCGAGCTGCCGAAGGCGTTGATTTGTTGCGCCCGTGCGGATAGTAGATCGCCACGGACGAGGTGGGCGAGCTTGAAGTTCGGGGCTTTTTGCAGCAACTCCTCGGTGGTTTGCAGTGCCTGCTGAAGCTGTCCCTGCGTCACTTCGATCAGGCTTTTGATCAAAAGCTCTTCAACGTGATTGGGGTTGAATTTGTTACCGCTGAACAGCTCGCTGAAGTAGCCGCGATTGATCGCTGTCGCATTCCATGGCAACACTGCACAGGTGACGATAAGGATCTGGATGACTGATTTTAATTTCCGCATTAATGTTTCTACTTAATTCATCGCTGTGCGATTTCCTGCTCGATCAGCCATTGACCGTTTTCATTGATCATGACCAGCGTCTTGCCTGTCTTCTGGGACAAATGGGAGGCGCGATAGTTTTGTCTGAAGCTAACACGTGCCTGGGTGCTGCTGTCCATGCTGATCTTGATGTCGCTCAGCTCTACGCTGATGCTTTTGGGCGCGCTGATTCTGCTGCGGCGCTGGCTTTCCCAGGCACTGCGGCTTTCACCCTTGGGTGTTTTGTAACTGGAGCTGTAGCTTGCAAGGTAACCGTCGACATCCTTGGCGGCCCATGCCTTGGCCCATTTCTGTACGGCGGCGTTGATCTCGGCATTGCTGTCGGTCGGCGCACTGGGTTGCGCTGCCGGTGCCACTGGCGCAGCTTGTGCCGTCACGGCAGCTTTTGCCGCCGGTTTCACATCCGCCAGTTTGACCGGCTCGGCTGCCTTGACGGCCGGGCGCGTCGCCGACATCACAGGTTTTTTGGTGGAAGAGAAGAGGTCGCGGATCAACGCCAGTTTATTTTGCGCACGCGTATTGCCGCTATCGAGTTGCAGGGCTTTATCGTAGGCTTCGGATGCCATTCTGGCGTAGATATCGCCCAGATTTTCATGGGCGGTCGCGTAGCTGGGGTGGGTCTTGATTGCGTTTTCAAGCGCGATGCGCGCCTTGTCATACTGACCCTGCTCGGCATAGAGCACGGCGAGATTATTGTGTGGCTCGGGCAAGTTAGGGTTTTTGCTGGTGATTTCGGCGAATATTTTGATGGCCTCATCACGGCGGTTCAATTCTGCCAGAATCACACCCTTGATGAATTGCGCCTGTACGTCCTTGGGGTTGGCTGCGATATAGCTGTTGATCTTTTCCAGTGCAGCGGCTTGCTGACCCTGGTTGGCGAGCCTGGCGATATCTTTCAGATCATCTGCCTGTGCTGTTCCGAATATGAACAAGGCTGTGAGAACCAGCAGAGCTTTAGGCAGGGCGCGGAATGAAGGCATTGTGATATACTTTTTAATGAAATAAGTAGCAATTCTAACAATAAGCCTATTCAACATCCAATAGCTCATTACATTTCCAGAGAGATTAATCCCGCAGCAGGGTTTTGCGGGTAACAGGCTGCCAAAGACATCGCGCAAAATGCTCAAAATCTACAACACCCTCGCTCGTGAAAAGCAGATATTCGTTCCGATTGTGGCCGGCAAGGTCAGTATGTATGTGTGCGGCATGACCGTCTACGATTATTGTCATCTGGGCCATGCGCGCGTGATGGTGGTGTTTGACATGGTCAACCGCTGGCTACGCGCTTCCGGTTTCGACGTCACCTATGTACGCAATATCACCGATATCGACGACAAGATCATCAATCGTGCGAACGAGCGAGGCGTCACAATCGGCGACCTCACCGCCGAATTCATTGCCGCAATGGATGATGATTCGGCAAAACTCGGCGTCTTGCGGCCCGATATCGAGCCGCGCGCGACCGCACATATTGACGACATGGTAGCCATGATCGGCCGGCTGATTGAAAAAGGACATGCCTATCCAGCCGCCAATGGCGACGTTTTTTATGCGGTCAGCAGTTTCGACAGTTACGGCCAGCTTTCCGGCAAATCGCTGGAAGATCTGCGCGCCGGAGAGCGGGTCGAAGTCGACAGCTTCAAGCGCGATTCCATGGATTTCGTGCTCTGGAAGGCGGCCAAGCCGAATGAACCGAGCTGGGATTCACCCTGGGGCAAGGGTCGGCCGGGCTGGCATATCGAGTGTTCGGCGATGGGTGCGCATCACCTCGGCCTGCATTTCGACATCCACGGCGGTGGTCAGGATCTGCAGTTCCCCCATCATGAGAACGAGATTGCGCAATCCGAGGGCGCGCACGACTGCAAATTCGTCAATTACTGGATGCATAACGGGTTTGTCCGGGTTGATGACGAAAAAATGTCGAAATCGCTGGGCAACTTCTTCACCATCCGTGAAGTGCTGCGGAAATACCGGCCGGAAGTGGTGCGCTTTTTTATCCTGCGCGCGCATTACCGCAGTCCGCTGAATTATTCCGACAAGCATCTGGATGACGCCAACCAGGCACTGACCAGACTTTATACCACCCTCAAGAACGTACCGCCGGTAGCGACCGGCATCGACTGGACAACGCCTCAGGCTGCGCGCTTGAAGGAGGCGATGGACGACGACTTCAACACACCGGAGGCGATGGCGGTGCTGTTCGAACTGGCGACCGAGGCGAATCGCAGCAAGTCGGCTGAAACCTCAGGGCAATTGAGCGCGCTGGGCCGTCTGATGGGTCTGCTTGAAGATGATCCTGTTGCATTTCTGCAGGGCGATCACGCGACAGATGAAAGCCCGGCCAATATTGACGATCTCATCCGCCAGAGAATTGAGGCCAAAAAAGCGAAAAACTTCGCCGAAGCCGATCGCATCCGCAAGGAGCTGGCCGATCAGGGCATCATTCTGGAGGATGGCCCGCAAGGAACGACCTGGCGTCGACTATGATCTGCGGGTGAGGATTTTGAATCGCAAGAGGCTCAATTTGAGCCTCTTTTTTTTGGGGTTGCTTCTTGGTGAAGTTCTAATATACTAACCGGTATACTTTAATCGTGTTACCAAAGGAGATGGATGTGACCATCGCAACAGCCAATATAAGTGATTACGATGCAATCACCCAGGTCATCCAGCATTATATCGATGGCGCCCGTTCCGGCAGAGGGGGTGACATGAAGCCGGCGTTCCATGATGATGCAACGATCTATGGGTATGTCGGGCCGGATTTGTTTGCCGGGCCGATTCAGGGCTTGTATGACTGGAACGATGAGAACGGTCCGGCCAAGGATATCCAATCAAGAATCGTGCATATCGATGTCGTTGGCACAGTTGCCAGCGTAAGGCTGGAGTCCGACAACTGGACCGGTCACCGCTTCACCGATTTTTTCAATCTGTTGAAAGAAGATGGCAAGTGGAAAATCATGAACAAGGTTTTCCATCTGCATGCATGAATGCATTTTCAAATATTTGGCACCATAAAATAAAACCAGTTTGGGGGTAGAGCAAAATGAACAAGCCAGTTGATCCGACCGTAAAAACTTATTTTGGCGGCTGTCCACATGATTGCCCGGATACCTGTTCAATGATCTTTACTGTGAAGGATGAAAAACTCATCTCGGTCACCGGCAACCCTGATCATCCGATGACGCGCGGCGGCCTCTGCGTCAAACTGAAGGATTACGAAAAGCGCCATTACCATCCGGACCGGCTTTTGTATCCGATGAAGCGGGTCGGCCCCAAAGGCAGCAAGCAGTTTCAGCGCATCAGCTGGGATGAGGCGCTGGATACCATCGTCGACCGCTGGCAGTCGCTTGTTCAGGAACACGGGCCGCAATCCATCATGCCCGCCAGCTACCTCGGCAACCAGGGTCTGGTACATGGGCTGAACGGCGGCGATGCGTTCTTCAATCGGCTCGGTGCCACGGTCTGCGAGCGCACGTTCTGCGGTGAAGGTTCTTGTACCGCATGGCTGCTGACGGTGGGGCCGACTGCCGGTGTCGATCCGGAGAGTTTTATCCATTCGAAATACATCGTCATCTGGGCCTGCAACTCGGTTTCCACCAATCTGCATCACTGGCATATCGTCAAGGAAGCGCAGAAGAAGGGTGCCAAGGTCGTGGTGGTGGACAGTTATGCTTCCAGAACCGCCAAGGAAGCCGACTGGCATCTGGCTCCCAAGCCCGGTACCGACGGTGCGCTGGCAATGGCGATGATGCATGTGATTATCGAGGAAGCGCTGGTTGATCAGGATTACGTCGACAACTACACGGTCGGCTACAAGGAATTGGCTGAGCGCGCCAAAACCTGCACACCGGAGTGGGCAGAGCAGATCACCGGCATTCCGGCAGATGACATTCGCAAGTTTGCACGAGAATATGCGACGACACCGCCTGCTGCGATCCGCCTCGGTGTTGCGCTGGAGCGCAACTATGGCGGCAGTCAGGCAATTCGTGCGGTGAGCTCACTACCGGCGCTGATCGGTGCCTGGCGTCATGTCGGCGGCGGTGCGCTGCAGTTTCCGGTGTGGGAGCACCCTTACAAATTCGATGTGATCTGCCGTCCCGACCTGATTCCGGAAGGCACGCAGGTCGTCAACATTCTGCAGCTGGGCCGCGCCCTGCTCGGAGAGTTGCCGCTAAACACGCCGATCAAATCGCTCATGGTGTGGAACACCAATCCGGTCACCCAATCGCCGGAAACCGACAAGATCATCGCCGGCCTGCAGCGTGAAGACCTGTTCAGCATCGTCGCCGACCATTTCATCTCCGACACTGCAGCCTATGCCGATATCGTGCTGCCCGCTGCCATGGGTGCCGAGATGGAGGACATGATTCTGTCCTGGGGTCATCTCTATCTCACCTACAACACCAAGTGCGTGGAGCCGCCGGGCGAGGCACTGCCCAACAACGAGATTTTCCGCCGTTTGGCCAAACGGCTCGGGTTTGAGGAAGACAACTTCAAGTGGACCGATACTGAGTGTCTCGAAAATTATGTGGCCTGGGATTCCCCGGCCTGCGAAGGTATCGATCTCGAGCATCTGCGCCAGCATGGCTTTGCGCGGCTCAAGGTCGGTACCAAGGATGACCGCGCGCCGCACAAAGAGGGTAATTTCCCGACGCCTACCGGCAAGTGCATGTTCTATGTCGAGGGTGCCAAGAACTTCGTGGCCGGTCCGTTCCGGCAGATGTATGACGGTTTGCAGCCGGGTGAAGATCTGGATCCGTTGCCGGGCTACGTGGCCAATCGCGAATCCGCTGACAGCAATCCGGCGCTGGCGGCCCGCTATCCGCTCAGTATCATTTCGCCCAAGAGCCACGGGTTTCTCAATTCCTGCTATGCCAACATAACGGAGAAGATCAAGGGTCAGGGCGAACAGTTCGTTCTGATCAACCCGGCAGATGCCGACATGCGCGGCATCACCGAAGGCGCCAAGGTCCGGGTGTTCAATGATCGTGGCGGTTTCGAGGGCGATGCGCAGATCACACGCGACGTCAATCCTGGCATTGTTGTCGCCACACTTGGCTACTGGCGCCAGCTCAACAATGGCACGGTCAATTGCATCAGTGCCGCCGAGTTCGGCGACATGGGGCATTCGACTACCTTTTCCGACAATCTGGTCGAGGTTGAGTTGCGATAGTATTGAACGGTGAGGAGGGCTGTCTCCTCACCGCTTTTTTGCTCGACGCGAACGCGCTTGGGATCATCTTTGAGGATTTCATAAAACCTTAACAGCCGCTCGCCAGAATGCAGTCATGAACATGCTGCATGAACCGGCTGGTCTGGTGACTGGCACAGTTGCACGGCATCTCGTGCTGGTAACGGAAACCTGGCCGCCGGAAATCAATGGGGTGGCGATGACGCTGAGCCGGCTGGTGCAAGGTTTGCTGGACAGGGGCTGGCGGGTAACCGTGGTCAGGCCGCGGCAGCGCAGTGATTCGAATCCGCTCGCTATGGCAACAGTGCAGCATGTGCTGGTGCCCGGCGTGCCTATCCCCGGTTATGCCGGCCTGCGTTTCGGCCTGCCTATGTTCGAGAAGCTGCGCAAGACCTGGAAAGCGGAGCCTCCCGATGTTGTCCATATCGCGACTGAGGGGCCGCTGGGTTGGGCCGCTCTGAAGGCTGCGCGCTTGCTGGGTATTCCTGTCACCAGCAGTTTTCATACGAATTTTCACCGTTATTGCCGCCATTATCGAATGACCTGGTTGCGCGGACTGGTCTCGCGTCATCTGCGCAGATTCCACAATCAGACTGCATTCACCATGGTGCCCAACCAGTTTGTGCGTGAAACCCTGCAGAACGACGGTTATCGCAATGTAGTGGTGTTGGGCCGTGGTATCGATACCGGGCTTTTTGCCCCGCAACGTCGCAGTCTCGCGTTACGCGCGGAGTGGGGGCTGGGGGATGATGGCCTGGCGGTGATTCATGTCGGCAGAATTGCGGCAGAAAAGAATCTTGGACTGGTTTTACAGGCCTTCGAGGCGATTCGCCGCTGCCAACCGCAGGCAAAAATGATCTGGGTCGGCGATGGGCCGCAGCTCAAGCGTCTGCGTAAGCAGAACCCCGATCACATATTTTGCGGTGCGAGAACAGGTGTTGAGTTGGCCGAACATTACGCGTCTGCTGATCTTTTTCTTTTTCCCAGCATGACGGAGACCTTCGGTAATGTGGTGACCGAAGCCATGGCCAGCGGGCTGGCGGTGGTCGCATATGATTACGCCGCAGCGCAGACTTTCATCGGGACTGACATTAATGGCGTGGTTGTGCCTTACGGCAATGCACAGCTATTTATCGACCAGGCTGTTAGGCTGGCTACTGAGCCGGATACAATCCGTCGACTGCGCATGGCTGCCAGTGCTGCAGTCGCAGGACATGGCTGGGAGCAGGTCTGCCGGGAGTTTGAAGAGGGCCTGTTGCAGGCGGTCCATGCGTGTTGAAATCCGGCCGGTTGCCGGTGCATGCGTTCAGTGCCTCATCGTCATGAGCCTTGGCAAGGCGTTTTCCAGTAAAATCCCGTCATGGATATCTACTCGGTTTTTAAACCACTTCTATTCCGGCTCGATGCCGAGCGCGCCCATGACCTCACGCTGAAAAGTCTGAAACTGGCCGAAAAGCTGCAGCTTTCATGTCTGTTCGGCAAAGTGCCGTCATGTGAATCCCGTCAGGTCATGGGCCTCAGCTTCCCCAATGCAGTCGGGCTGGCCGCCGGGCTGGACAAAAATGCCGCTCATATCGACGGATTGGCGGCATTGGGTTTCGGTTTTATTGAAGTCGGCACGGTGACGCCGCGCGCTCAGCCCGGTAATCTCAAGCCGCGGCTGTTTCGTGTGCGCGAGGCGGAGGGCATTATCAACCGCTTCGGTTTCAACAATCTCGGTGTCGATCATCTGATCGAGAACGTCAAGGCGGCCAAATTCCGGGGCATACTCGGCATCAATATCGGCAAGAATTTCGACACGCCCAACGAACGTGCCGTTGACGATTACCTGATCTGCCTGCGCAAGGTTTATCCCTACGCCAGTTATGTCACAGTCAATATTTCCTCGCCAAACACCAAGAACTTGCGCGCCTTGCAGGAAAAAGATGCACTTTCCGGCCTGCTTGCCACGCTCAAGGCCGAACAGAAAAAACTCGCGGCAACGCATGGCAAATACGTGCCGATTGCGCTGAAGATCGCGCCGGACCTGGAATCGGAACAGATCAACGAGATTGCCGATCTACTGCTGGAACACAGCTTTGACGCTGTGATCGCCACCAACACCACATTGGCGCGCGATGCCGTGCAGGGCATGGAAAATGCCGCCGAGACCGGCGGGCTTTCCGGCGCGCCGGTGCGCGATCAATCGACCGCAGTCATCCGTCAGTTGGCGCAGCGTTTGCAAGGGCGTATTCCTGTGATCGGGGTTGGCGGCATTCTCAGCGGCGGCGACGCAGCCGAGAAGATGGCGGCAGGCGCCAGTCTGGTGCAAGTTTATAGCGGCCTCATCTACCGCGGCCCGGCGTTGGTAAAAGACATCTGCCGCGCGCTGGGCTGATGACACTGCCGATCCTCTATTCCTACCGCCGTTGTCCTTACGCGATGCGGGCGCGCATCGCGTTGCGTCAGGCCGGTATCGCGGTAGAAATTCGCGAGATCGCCTTGCGTGACAAACCGCGTGAGATGCTGGCAGTTTCACCCAAGGGGACGGTTCCGGTGCTGGTGCTGCCGGGCGGCACGGTGATCGACGAAAGTCTCGATATCATGCGATGGGCGTTACGGCAGCATGACCCGGACGGCTGGCTGCACGATGAAACCCGATCGCTGGCGCTGATTGCCGATAACGACGGGGCTTTCAAGCAGGCGCTCGACCGCTACAAATATGCAGACCGTTATCCTCAGCAGCCGGCAGCAGCCTGGCGTGCGATGGGAGAATGCTTCCTGCAAGCGCTGGAGTGTCATCTTTGCGCACATGACAACCTGCTGGGGCCGGCGGCTTCCATCGCCGATGTTGCCATTTTCCCCTTTGTCCGTCAGTTTGCGATGGTTGATGTCGTCTGGTTCGAGAGCGCTCCTTATCCGGCCTTGCGCGCTTGGCTTGATTGTTGGCTGGGATCGGCGCTTTTTCTCGATATCATGCAGAAACAGCTGCCATGGCAAAGTCAGCAGCATCAGTAGCGCGCAGAATGTAAAAAAGCCGGAGCTGCATGCCCCGGCTTTTTGATGGAACCCGCCTGAATCGCTTCAGCTGATGGTGCTGGTTTCGGTTTTTGACATGCTGGTGGTCTCGCCGAAGGACAGCTTGATATTGTTGTCCTGATCGACATCGACGTGAACATGGCCGCCATTCACCAGCTTGCCGAACAGCAGTTCGTCGGCCAGCGCGCGGCGTATGGTGTCCTGGATCAATCTGGCCATCGGACGTGCGCCCATCAGCGGGTCGAAACCCTGCTTGCCCAGATATTCCTTCAGCGCATCGCTGAACGTGGCTTCCACCTTCTTCTCGTGCAGCTGGTCTTCGAGCTGCATGAGGAATTTCTCCACTACGCGCATGATGACTTCGTGCGACAGCGAGGCGAAAGAGACGATGGCGTCGAGCCGGTTGCGGAATTCCGGGCTGAACAGACGCTTGATGTCGCCCATCTCGTCGCCGGCACTGCTGCCTGGGGTAAAGCCCATGCTGGTTTTGGAGATTGATTCCGCGCCGGCATTGGTTGTCATGATGATGGTGACGTTGCGGAAATCCGCCTTGCGGCCGTTGTTGTCGGTCAACGTGCCGTGGTCCATCACCTGCAGCAGGATGTTGAAGATGTCCGGATG
>DIVE01000014.1:0-6628 GCA_002423265.1 Methylophilaceae bacterium UBA6140
CGGACGCTCCATTTTCCATCACATATAGCAAAGATATGATTGAGGTGATCGGGAAATAGACATGGTTCAACTGCTCACCGGATTCGTAAAGCACCTGGCCCAGAGGCATCTCAATCAATTCGAGATGAGGTGTTAACCGGTCATATTCGCTGATGGGTAATGCGTCGAGCAAGTGATTCAGTCGTGGGGTATGTGCGTCATTCATGTGATTGCCCCTGGTGTATGTTGTTCTAATATCATCATGCAAGCGCTTGCCATGGGTGATTGACTTGACAATAGCGCACAGTATAGCCATGAATCGTCCTGATGCAGTAGACACTTTTCAGCCTTGAGCCAAGGCGTCCAATGGAGGTGTCATGAGCAACAAATGTTACGCAGAAGAATTCAAGATTGAAGCGGCTAAGCCGATCGCTGAACGACCTTACCCTGTAGCCGAGGTCTCTGCCCGGTCGCAGACGGGGCGATTCAGCTTTTTTTATAAGAATGAATGTAGCCGTGACGGCGAAAGCAGAACATCGGTAGCGGAAAACAAGTTTCTGTATTCATAACTGCTACCATGGCCGGTACCGGCTCTGCCATTCCGCAGCTCGACCTACACCTGCATCATGGAAAATCAGGTGCCAGCAACTGCGCCATATCCGGCTGAGTGGATGCGAATAATGGGGAAACAAAGAAAAAAGTAGTAGTCAGCGCAACATTGCAACCCCATAAGCAAGTTTAAGATTTCTTTTTTCTGCGAGCAGGGCCCATCTTATCGACATGCCTGGCCAGGCAAGGTCAGCGGCAATTCACTGATTACAGCAGCGTTGCCATTTCCTGCAGTAGAGCGGCATGCGCATCCTGATGTTCGGTATCGATAGCAATCATGTACTCGAGTTCATCGGTGCCGAAGTCATCAGCGCTGGTCAGTTGTTGCTGCAATATGTCCAAGGTCGCTTCCGAGGCATCATTCTGCAACTGCTGTCTTCGTGCGATGCGTTGTTGCAGGGTGGTGACAGTTGCCGTGAAATCCAGAATGCGTACTGGCAGGGACAGAGATTGCGCCAGCTTGAAGAAGAGGTCGCGCTGTGCGCGCTTGAGAAAAGTCGCGTCAACGATGACATGAAAGCCGGATTGCAAGGCGATGGCCGCCATGTCAGCCAGATGTTGATAGGTTTGTTCACCGGCATCTGCGGTGTAAATGCCGCTGCCGGCTTCTGAACTGGTGTCGTCCAGTGCGGCAAAGCCGAACAGGCGTTTGCGCTCGATATCCGAGCGCAGATGGACGGCGCTGATCTCCTCTGCCAAGTGCCCGGCATGAAACGTTTTGCCCGAGCCGGAAAAGCCGTGTGTCAGCAGCAGCACAGGCCGGACGGGCTGTGTGTAGCGTTCGGCGAGAGCCATATGCCGGGCATATTCCGCGTGTTTATGCTGTCTTGCGGTAGCATCTCCAAGCTGTTGTTCGCCCAGCAGGGCGACCTTTGCCCGCACCAGTGCGCGGTAGACCAGGTAATAGCGCAGTACGCGCAGCCCCGCATAATCTCCGGTCTGTTGCAGATAGACGTTGAGC
Source organism: Methylophilaceae bacterium UBA6140 (assembly GCA_002423265.1). GTDB lineage: Bacteria > Pseudomonadota > Gammaproteobacteria > Burkholderiales > Methylophilaceae > UBA6140. Next base: position 1,550 of record DIVE01000014.1, read on the forward strand.
AGGCGCCAGCTGAAAGACTTGAAGCCGCGATAGTCGAGATCCATCAGCACAAAGGCGACTTCGCTCATGACATCGATCCAGCGCAGCATGGGGTTGAACTCGATGCAGTCGAACGGCGTGATTTTGCCCTCGATCAGCGCGATGTTGCCGAGGTGCAGGTCACCGTGGCACTCGCGCACAAAGCCCTGCCGTTTGCGTTGCCGCATGAGGTCGGCTGTTTGCCGCCACTCTTGTGCTACCCAGGATTGCAGGCGCTCCACCTGCTGCATCTCTGTTTTGGTGTCTTGCAACAAGGGGGTAATGTGGTCGAAATTTTCCTCACACCAGTGGTGTATGGTCTCCGCTTCGCCGAATTCTGAGCCGGTTTCTGCGATCAGCGCGGACTGATGAAAGGTGCTGACGACTTCTGCAATGCCATCGATATCGTCGTTATTGAGCAGCCCCTGTTCTGCACGTTCGGAGAGCAGGCTGCCGGCGTCGAACTGGCGCATACGGACCGCATATTCGATCGCCACGCCCTTGCCATTCATCTGCGGTGCTGACGTGCCGCCGCTGACCGGCACTACTTCCAGGTAGATCTCCGGGCTGAAGCGCTGGTTGAGCCGCAGTTCTTCCTGGCAATAGAACCGGCGTTTTTTCAGGGTCGAAAAATCGAGAAAACCGAAGTTGACCGGCTTCTTGATCTTGTAGACAAAATCGCCCGTCAGCAGCACCCAGGAAATATGGGTCTCGATCAACTCTATCGTTGTCGTTTCGTGCAGATAGGCCCTGGCTGACATCAGGCCGGCGATGAGTGGATTGTCGGTCATCTCGGGCAGGGTTCCTTGCTGGTTATTGAGCTGGTTGAGATCTGGGCGCGCTGTAGATAATACGTCAGGGTTGAAGCATGGCAATGGCTTCGGCAATCGAGCTCGCATGGAGCTTGGCAACACAGCAGGCGCCGTCCTGTGCTGCGTGCATGCGCACCAGCTGTATCACCTGCTGCAGAGCCAGGCGTTTGCCAGTGGCCATGAATCCGCCATTCCTGTTCTGTGCGATATGAAAGCCCGCTTTGAAACACAGGCCATCGGAGTCGATCAGGATGTCGCCCGCAGTCAGATGCATTGCCTGCAGGTGGCTGTCAGATAACCAGGCTGCATGATCCTGCAGGTAAATGAGCTCATTAGTGCCATGCAGTTTGATGATGGCCGGCCATTGCACCTTGAGTTCGGCGGCTTGGGTTTGCTCAGTCATGCTTGTCTGTTCTGCCCAGATACTTGAGATGACTGCCGCAGCCGGGGCTGAAGGGAATTGTGTGGCCTGAGTTGAGATTATGGCTTCTAGGGCCTGCGCGCGCGCCTTAGCAAACTCATCGTCGTATTCAACGCCGAGTTTTCTTGCTCGTGGCTCCGCCTCTCCTCGATGTTTGGTCTTGAGTGAGAAGATGATCTCGGCTTTGCCTTGGTATAGCGAGCGGAGTTCAAGAGGGACTTTGCGGCGGAAGTAGTACACGCCATTACGCTTCGTGAGGTGTGTCATCTTAGTCTCTGTCATGGAGTTAAGGTGTAACACCCACCGGGGAAAATGAAGCGTAACTTATTGAAATCCATCTTAATCCTGAATCAACAAGACTTAGAGGGGTATTGGTGATGGGGTCACCCAAACATGTCTATGTAAGCCTTGTTAAACGGGGTTATTGGTGCCTGCGTTTTGTCTGTTGCCCCCATAGTTGCCCCCACGCGCTTATTGCTGGTTCACTTTCTTGCAATCTACTGCGAGCAGGGTAGTGGGGGGGATGCGCATAAGCTGAGTGGTCGAGTCATGTCACACAAGTCTGGTAAAAATAATGGGCTAGAGTGATTGGGGGGTAGACTTAGACCCCGCCCATGCCTTCCACGAAGGTATCAATGAAGTCTTGAATCTTGTCTGAGATGCGCTCAAGAATTGATTTGCGCTCTAAAATTTTTGGCTTGAAGCTCAGGGCTTCTACAATCTCGCCGTCTCTGGGCAGGCGGTTCTGGAACTCGTAGGTCTGTAGCACCTTCACAAACTTCTCAGGCACGATGTTCTCGTCTTCACATAGCTTCTTGAATGCTGCTTGCTTGTGATTGCTCCAGTAGCTCTCAAAGGCGCCTATAACATCCTCATTGGGCTTGAGCTTCGGCAGGTTGTCCTCGATGAATTGCTCGATGAGCTGGCGCTTGCTGCGTAACTGAATCTCGCCAGCCACGAGGTCGATGATTTCTTTCTGGCGTTTCTTGGCTTCTTCTGGTGGCAGCTTATTAAGGCTGACCAGCAAGTTAAGGATGTAGGCTACGTTAATCTCATCACGGTGTAAGAGGGTGAGCTCGAAGTCGATGTCTTCAAGCACTGAGGCTTTGTCGCTCTCAGGCTGCTTCTTAACCTTATCGTGTAGATCGAGATACTTGCTCTTGTAGTCTTCAAACTTTTGCGGCTCCAGAGCTAAGTCAGCTTCATCAAAGTCAGCGAAGCTGGTGAGCACGTTCTTAATGCGCATGAGCTCTCTAAATGCGGTGGCAAAGGCAAGCTCTGCATTTTCGTCTGGGAGTGCATCCACGCTCTTCACAGTAGGCGCTATCTTCAACAGCTCAAGCGTGGCCTCATTGAACTGCTTAACGTAATCCTCATAGGGCTCAAGCAGCACGGTCTCTTTTGCATCCTTGTTGGAGAACAATGCAATGGCCTCGTCTGTCGCTGCCTTAAGGTTTCTAAAGCACACGATGTTGCCTTGTGACTTCTTGTCGTTAAGGATGCGGTTAGTGCGAGAGAACGCTTGCACAAGGCCATTACTAGACCCCGTTGCTGCGGGTTGAAAGTAAAATCACGCTGTAAAATTCAAGCGTGTATTCCTATAGGTGGACAGAACTTTTCCCCCATGAGGTACAGGTGGATACTCTAGGGTTCAGGGAAGTCTAAGAGGGTGCTGCTAGCGATAAAGTGATAGCGCATAGCCCATACATGATGAACTACGCGCTTAGAAATTTACGCTAGCTTTTCGCCGAATGACAGAATCTTCGCGCCTGCCTTGAGGTCATCAAGATAGTCTGCCCAAGTCTGCATCATCACCTTGCGTGCTTCAATGAACTTAGTGCGGTTGTATGCGGAACCCAAAGCATCAGGTACTTTATGTGCTAGTTGGTGCTCTATGACATGCGGGTCGATGTCAAGGCGCTCATGTAAGATGGTTCGGGCCATAGCTCTAAATCCATGTCCCGTGATCTGGGTTTTAGTGTCGTAGCCCATACGCTTTAGTGCAGCATTGATGGCGCTCTCGCTCATCGGTCTCAGCGGCGAGTGAACGCCTTGAAAGACATACTCACCATGCCCAGAGAGTGGATGGAGTTCTTTGAGTATTTCTACAGCTTGGCGGGGCAGGGGTACTAGGTGGTTCGTTTTAGTCTTGCTCACAAAGTAGCGCCACTCACCGGACTCCAAGTCAATGTCATCCCACTTAGCCATACGAAGCTCGCAAGGCCGCACAAAAACCAACGGGGCAATACGTAGAGCGCAGAACACGGTGAACGTACCTGCAAAGCCATCTATAGCACGAAGTAACTCAGCCACATCTTTAGGCTCTGTGAAAGCGGCCATGTGTTTGGTAGTAGTCGCAGGCAATGCACCCTTGAGGTCTACTGTAACGTCACGAACTGCGCGGCCTGTTTGTACTGCATAGCGGAACACTTGCCCCGCCGTTTGCAGCGCTCTGTGAGCAGTCTCAAGAATGTTAAGTTTCTCGATGCGCTTGATGGCGGTAAGTACCTCAGGGGCAGTGATCTCAGAAATGGGCTTGCTGCCTATCCAAGGAAATAAGTAAAGCTCGAAACGTCTCAGCACTTTGTTCTTATGGCTATCAGCCTTATTTGCCATGTGCGAAGCAATCCATTCGCGTGCTACTACCTCGAAGCTGTTAGCGACAGAACCTTCTCTCGATGACCTCTCGGCTTTGCGATGCTCGCTTGGGTCAATACCCTCTGCAAGCAGACGTCTTGCATCTTGGTGCTTTGCTCTGGCTTCTTTCAAGCCAGTATCTGGATATGTACCTAAAGAGAGGCGCTTCTCTTTCTTATCGAAGCGGTACTTGTAGCGCCACCACTTGCCCCCACTAGGAGAAACTTCTAGGTATAACCCACCACTATCTGATAGCTTGTGAGGCTTCTCAGAAGGCTTGGCTGTGCGGATTTGTACGTCTGTTAATGCCATATTGACCTCATTCTGGGGGCATTAGGTTAATGGCTGTGGGTAGTTGCCCCCACAGTTGCCCCCAAATGGGGCAGGTTTTTATGGAATGATGTTGGATGTTATTGGACAAGAAGTCAACAAAAAACCCGCACAGTGGCGGGTTCTCTGGAAAGTCTAGGATTTCACTAGACAGCTTTTTGGTGGTGATGGGGGGACTTGAACCCTCGACCTACGGATTATGAATCCGTCGCTCTAACCAGCTGAGCTACATCACCGGGTGAAACTTACGAAGCCCGCTATTCTATTTTCTCGGCGGCTTAAAGTCAAAGCCAAAGTGCTGTTCCGAGAGAATTCAGTATGGCTGCGGGCGATTGTTTTCGTATGTCAGACGTTGAATCTGAAGTGCATGACATCGCCGTCATGGACGATGTAGTCTTTGCCTTCTAGCCGCATCTTGCCGGCTTCCTGTGCGCCTTTTTCGCCCTTGTATTGCACGTAGTCGTCATAGGCGATGACTTCGGCGCGGATGAAGCCGCGTTCGAAATCGGTGTGAATGACGCCTGCGGCTTGCGGTGCGGTGGAGCCTTTTTTGATGGTCCAGGCGCGCACTTCCTTGACGCCTGCGGTGAAGTAGGTGTCCAGTCCGAGCAGTTTGTAAGCGGCGCGGATGACACGATCGAGGCCAGCTTCGGTGAGTCCCATTTCTTCCAGGAATAGGGTTTTGTCTTCATCTTCGAGGTCGGCGATTTCGGCTTCGATCTTGGCGCAGATGGCGACGACCGGTGCGCCTTCCTTTTTGCCGAGTTCTTCGACCTTGGCCAGTAGCGGGTTGTCGTTGAAGCCGTCTTCGTTGACGTTGGCGAGATACATGACAGGTTTGACGGTGATCAGGCAGAGCGG
>DIVE01000014.1:6730-16294 GCA_002423265.1 Methylophilaceae bacterium UBA6140
GAGAGCGGGTCGACCTTGCCGGCGACGTGCACGACATTGCCGTCCTCAAAGCAGCGCACGACATGGGCGATGGCGTCGGTTTCACGGATATTGGCGAGGAATTTGTTGCCGAGGCCCTCGCCTTTCGAGGCGCCTGCTACCAGACCGGCGATGTCGACGAATTCGACAATCGCAGGCTGCACTTTCTGCGGTTTGACGATATCGATCAGCGGTTGCATGCGCGGGTCGGGCACTTCGACGATACCGATGTTGGGTTCGATGGTGCAGAACGGGTAGTTTTCCGCTGCGATGCCTGCACGGGTAATGGCATTGAACAGGGTGGATTTACCCACGTTTGGCAAGCCGACGATTCCACACTTCATGTTGTTCTCTATTCCTGATTATCTGGTATGTAATTTTAACATCGCCGCATCCATGTTGCCTTCCAGCAGGGCGGGCAGCACAACCGTGCTGGCATCGATGGCCTCATCGATCAGCCTTTGTTCTTCGCGCATGGGCGCATTCAACACATAGTTGACGACGGCGTTACGGTCACCGGGATGGTCGATACCGACGCGCATGCGCCAGAATTCGTTGCTGCCGAGGCAGGCGATGATGTCCTTGAGCCCGTTGTGGCCGCCGTGGCCACCGCCTTTTTTCAGTTTGATGCTGCCTGCCGGTAGGTCCAGTTCGTCATGGATGACCAGAATGGATTCCGGCGGGATTTTGTAGAAGTTGGCCAGCGCTGCCAGGGCACGGCCGCTTTTGTTCATGAATGTCGCGGGCTTGAGCAGCCAGGCTTCGTTCGCGCCGGCTTTCAAACGCCCTGCATCGCCGAAAAATTTGCTTTCGTGGCCGAGTCTGCAACCGTTATCCGCAGCGATTCTGTCTATCCACCAGAAGCCGGCGTTATGGCGCGTCGCGGCGTATTGGGCGCCGGGATTGCCCAAGCCTACGAATAGCTGTATTCCAGAGTGGTTGGCCATATAAATGAATAACGCGCGTTTTGGTCAGCCAAAACGCGCGTCGAGTGGTTGCCTGAAAGCGATTACTCGGCAGCCGGAGCTGCTTCGTCCGCGCCTTCTTCAGCTGTAGCGCTACCGCCGCGTGGCTTGGCGATCGAAACGACTGCCGTGTCTTCACCATGTGCCAGCTGAACGAACTCAACGCCCTTGGGCAGCTTGATTTCTGACAGGTGGATGGAGTGGCCGGCTTCGAGCTTGGCCAGATCGACTTCGATGAACTCAGGCAGGTCTTTCGCCAGGCAGCTGACATCGGCTTCGGTCAGGACATGTGTGACCAGGCCGCCGCCAAGTTTGACGCCAGGGGCGATGTCTTCATTGATGAAGTGCAACGGTACCTTGACGTGGATTTTCTCGGAAGCGCTGACACGCTGAAAATCGATATGCTGAATGGTGTTGCGGACCGGGTGCAGCTGGTAGTCGCGCAGCAGTACGGATTCCTTCTTGCCATCGATGTCGAGGGTCAGGATGGAAGCGTGAAATGTTTCGTGACGGAACTGCAGGAACAGGTTCTTGTGGTCCAGTTCAAGGCTGACGGCATCCTTGCCGCCACCATAAACGATACCGGGCACAGTGCCGGCGCGACGAAGGCGGCGGCTCGCACCCGTACCTTTGCTATCGCGTTTTTTTGCTGAAACGATAATTTCCATTTTACTACTCCTAAATTAACTGCCATCCGCGACCAGATGGCAGGGTTGTGACCGATCCGCTTTTGGCGTGCCGGTCGAAACTTTTGTCATTACTCCATGAACAGCGAGCTGACGGAATCCTCGTTGCTGATGCGGCGTATGGTTTCAGCCAGCAGTCCGGCCGCACTGACCTGACGTATCTTGCTGCAGGCGAGTGCATCTGCGCGCAAGGGGATTGTGTTGGTGACGACCAGTTCATCCAGCTCGGAGCCGGTGATGCGTTCGATGGCGGCACCGGACAATACCGGGTGCGTACAGTAGGCGACGACCTTCACTGCGCCTTGCTCTTTTAGTGCCGCTGCGGCTTCGCAGAGGGTGTTGGCGGTATCCACCATGTCGTCCATGATGACGCAGGAGCGGTCGGCAACATCGCCGATAATGTTCATGACCTTGGCCACGTTTGGTTTCGGGCGGCGCTTGTCGATAATCGCCAGATCTGAATTCAGCTGTTTGGCACAGGCGCGCGCGCGAACGACGCCGCCGACGTCGGGAGAAACGACGACGAGATTGTCGTAGTTCTGTTTCCACAGATCGCTCAACAGCAGCGGGGTGGCGTAGATGTTATCGACCGGAATATCGAAGAAGCCCTGAATCTGGTCGGAGTGCAAATCCATGGTCATGACGCGGTTGACGCCGACGATGGTCAGCATGTTGGCGACGACTTTGGCGGTAATGGCAACGCGGGCAGAGCGCGGGCGCCTGTCCTGGCGGGAATAACCGAAATAAGGGATGGCGGCGGTGATGCGTCCGGCAGAAGAGCGGCGCAGCGCATCGACCATGACCATGACTTCCATCAGGTTGTCATTGGTCGGCATGCAGGTGGATTGCAGCACGAAAACATCCTTGCCGCGCACGTTGTCCATCAGTTCGACCATGACTTCACCATCGCTGAAGCGATCAACGGTCGCGCGCCCGAGGCCGATGCCGAGGTGGCTGACAACTTCTGCGGCAAGCTTGGGATTGGCGTTGCCGGTAAACACCATCATGTCGCCATTGGCCACAGTGGATTCCCTTTAAATTAAAAAATAAAAGCGTGTAAAAAAGTTTACACGCTTAGGTGATGGCTGGGGAGGAAGGATTCGAACCTTCGCATGCCGGAATCAAAATCCGGTGCCTTAACCAGCTTGGCGACTCCCCAATTAATCGGTACTGCGTTGATCGTTTGTAACAGGCTTTAATGCGCCATCTCGTATAGAGGGTGTTGCGCAAGGCTCGATGCCGTAAACCCTGAAACCTTTACCCCGGCGATCATTTCCGGGAGTGCATTATATGCGGCTTTTGCTTCATCCTGCGTGCTGAATTCTGCAAATACGGATGCACCGGAACCGCTCATGCGGGCGGGTGCATATCGGCTTAACCATTCCATGCACCTGGCCACTACAGGATATTGCTTGATGACAACCGGTTCCAGATCATTATGAAACGTACTGTCAAATAGCTGACCAGAATTTGCCTCTCTGGAAAAGGCGGCTATTGTCGTGGGATTCGTGTTTCTTGTCAATTCCTTGCTGGTAAAAATATCGGCGGTGGATACATGCACGGCGGGAGTGATGACCAGATAGTGTCTGGGCGCGAGCTCGATTGCTTCCAGCCGGTCGCCTATGCCCTCGGCCCAGGCGTTTTTGCCGAACACGAATACCGGAACGTCGGCTCCGAGTTTGAGGCCGAGTTTCTGCAATGCGTTACGGCTGAGGCCGAGCTGCCATAAATGATTCAGCGCGAGTAACACGGTTGCTGCATCTGAGCTGCCGCCGCCAAGCCCGCCGCCCATCGGAATGCGCTTCTCAATGCTGATCTCGGCGCCGAGCGGGCAGCCGGTATGCTGCTGTAAAAGACGCGCGGCCTTGATGATGAGGTCGTCGTTCTCTGCCACCAGCGGGTTGCCGGATCGGCGCGAGATGTTGCCGTCTGCGGTTGCGCGTATATATAGCGTGTCGTGGAAATCCAGCAGGCGGAAGACGCTTTGCAGTTCGTGGTAACCATCCGCACGCTGGCCGGTTACATGCAGAAAGAGATTGATTTTGGCGGGCGCGGGGAAAGTCCGGAATTCTGTATCGGCTGGCATGGGCTTATTTTTTTACGCTGGATGCTAGTGGAGGCGCGACGGCTTTTTCCAGTTCGTCCCAGCGTTCGATGACGAGTTTGAGTGTGAGGTTTTTGCTTTGCAGGTTGATTCTTTTCGGCAGCCTGTAACCGGAAGCCTCCATGTATTCGGGATATTCGATTTCCCAGCCGCTTTGCGACAGTCTGGTGATGCGGCCTATGCTATCCCACTCCACCTTTTCGGCCAGTTTTCCGGCCGGTCTGCCGAGCGCCCAATCCGGCAGGCCAGCGAGCGGAAGACGCCAGCCCAGATGTTGCTGCGTCAGGCTTTCGGCATCATCGGCGCGCAGGGTTTTGCCGTCATTGGTGGTCAGGGTGACGCCTTCCGGGCCGGCGATGATTTTGGCTACCGTGCCGCCAACCGGCGACAGCATGGAAATATCGTCGCCCTGGAGGTTATGCCGCCAGCGGGTGCTGCCGGAAGAGCCTTTGCCGTTGGCTTGAATGCCGATGCGGGCATGCAGGAAGAATTGTTCGATGCCGGCAAGCTGTTGCAAATGTTGGCGGTGCAGTTCGGCGGGGGTGCCCTGCGGAATTGGCAAAGGGCTCTCGGCGGCAGGTTTGACCGTTGCGCAACCGCTCAACAGCAGCACCAACAACAGGCCAGACCAGCCGAAAACCTTGGTAGACATCAATTACTGAAGAAACCGCTTGCTGGTGTTGACCAGAATTTCGTTTTCCGGATGGGTTTGCAGGGCTTCTTCCCAGGTTTTGATGGCCTGCTCACGCATGCCTGTCTTCCACAGCACTTCACCCAGATGGGCGGCGATTTCCGGGTCGGTCTGCTTGTTGTAGGCCCGTTGCAGGTAATCCAGCGCCTTTTCCAGGCTGCCCATGCGGTAATAGACCCAACCCATGCTGTCCATGATGTAGTGATCGTTGGGGCTCAGCAGCAACGCTTTCTCGATCAGGCGGTAGGCTTCCTCGAGATTGATGTTGCGGTCTGCAAATGAATAGCCGAGCGCATTGTAGGCGGGCGCGTAGTCCGGTTTGATCTTGATCAGCTTGCGCAGCTCGCGCTCCATCACGTCCAGCTTCTGCATGCGTTCCGCAGCCATCGCGAAGTCGTAGACGATTTCCGGCGTGTTGGGTAGCGTGTTGACCGTCTGTTCCAACAGTGCATAGGCCTCCGGAGTGCGTTTGGCCTGGGTCAGCAGGCTGGCGATCGCCTGGTTGACGGTTGCCTGCTGAATGCTGTGCAGGCCATCCAGCTTTTTCAGCGTGTCGATGCCGGCGTCTGTGCCCTCGGTACGGGTCAGCACATAGGCGATATTCAGCTTGGCATCCAGGTAGCGTTCGCCCGGCTGCACCTTGTTGTACCAATCCATTGCCTGCGCGTCACGCTGTTGCTTTTCTGCGTTGTGGCCGAGNNAAGCCGACCACCACCAGAATCTCGGGGTTGCCTTCGGCGACTTTGGCCAGGCGGACGAACTCGACCTTGGCCTCATCGAAACGTTTCTGGTTGACGAGCAGTCTTGCCAGCGACAGTCTGGTCTCGTGCGCTTCGCTATTCTGCTTCAGAAATTCCCGGTAATAGTCGATTGCAGCGTCGGGCGACTGCATGAATAGAATCTGCCCGTGCAGTAACGCTGCAAGTTCCCAGCCCTGATGAAGTTTTTCGGCCCGGTTCAGCGCATCTAGTGCCAACTGGTGCTGTGCAGCATCCGCTGCTGCCTGGGCGACTGCAAAGTGCGCTTCAGGCAGTTCCGGGTATCGGGCTGCCAGTTCTTGCACAATCGTCAGTACAGCCGTTTTGTCGGTCTGCCTGGCGAACAGGCTGTGAAGATAAAGAAAACCGTTGGCACGGGTGTCTTCCTTGGTCAGCAGTTTTTCCAGGTAAGGCTTGGCTTCTGCCAGCTGCCCTGTGCTGACAAGCATTTGAACCGTGGCTTGCTGGGCGTCGACCGAGTCGGGGTCGAGCTCTGACCACAGGCTGACGGCTTGTACGGCGACTGCGGGCTGGTTGCCGAAGATGGCTGCTTTTGCAGCGCGTTCGGCCAGCCTGGGGTCGCGACTGCTTTTTGCCAGTTCGAGGAAGAGCGTGCTGGCAATGCCGAGTTCACCGCGCTGTCCGGCAACTTCGCCTGTCAGGTATTTGAATATGAAGTCCGCGGTCAGCCCCGTATCCGCTTGCGTTGCTGTTGCCGTTGTTGCGGTTGTTTCGTCTGTTCCGGCAACGGCTATCGGGGGCAGGAGCGCCAAACTCGAGGTCAGCAGAACCAAACCTGAAATCTGACGAATGGGCATCAAAAATGTCATGTAAATACTCGGTGAATAATCCGGGTTGGAAGAGTGATGGTTAGTCCGTGACAGCAGTTGCAAGTTCATCCATAATCCGGGAAACCTGAACACGGCAAGCCGAGGTTTCCGAGGTTCGACTATAGCTTTTCGGGCGGAACTTTTCCAGCTAGAACTTCCAATAATATATAAACTCTAGTAGGCTGATTGGCGGCAGACGCTTGACACTTGTCAGGCGTTTTCTTAATTTAGCTGCCTCAATCAATCGGCCACAATAATCTCCAATTGGATGTAGTTAAGCATATGAGTACAGTAACTGTTGAGGCAAGTAATCTGACCCGTATCTATGGCGGCCGCGAGGCTGTCAGCGATGTCAGTTTCAATCTGAATAAAGGCGAGGTCCTGGGCTTTCTCGGACCGAACGGCGCCGGCAAATCGACCACCATGAAAATGATTACCGGCAATCTCGCGCCCAGCGCAGGCGGTGTCAAGATCTGCGGCATCGACATGATTGAAAATCCCAAGGAAGCCAAAGCCTTGATCGGCTATCTGCCGGAATCGCCGCCGCTCTATCGTGAATTTACGGTGGACGAGTATCTGGCGGTGGCCGCCCGCCTGCACGGCGTCAAGGGCGCGCATGTGAAGAAAGCCGTCGAGCGCGCCAAAGAGCGCTGCGGCTTGACCGAGATGAGCAAGCGCCTGATCGAAAACCTTTCCAAGGGTTATCAGCAACGTGTCGGTATCGCTCAAGCCATCATTCACAATCCGATGGTGGTGATCCTGGATGAACCTACCGTCGGTCTGGATCCGATACAGATTCGTGATATTCGGGCCCTGATCAAGGAATTGGGCGGCGAACACAGCGTGATTCTGTCTACCCATATCCTGCCCGAAGTCGAGATTGTCTGCGATCACGTGCAGATCATTCACAAGGGCAAGCTGGTGTTCAGCGGCGGCATCGATGTGCTGAAACAGCAGCGCACCGGCAACAAGTTGCTGCTCGGTCTCGCCAACCCGCCGGCACATGAAGCCTTGCTGGCGATTGATGGTGTGGTTGCGGTGGAAGCCGCCAACGAAGGGCTGCTGCGCGTTCGTTTCAACGAGGGCCAATCGCCGGCCGAGGCCATCGTGCAGGCGGCGGTCAGCAACGGCTGGGGTCTGCGCCAGATCAATCCCGATCAGACCAGCCTTGAGGATGTCTTCGTGCAACTGACCTACCAAGAAGCGGCCTGACAAGCCAGCCAATTATCCAGAGCATTCACAGAGGTTCACCCCCATGATTTTCAATATCATCAGAAAAGAGCTGAAAAGCCTGTTCTCATCCCCTATGGGCTGGGTCGTGCTGGCTTTGCTGCAATTCGTTTTCGGCACATTCTTTTTGATCGGCGTCGATCAGTACTTTCAAACCATGTCCGGCGCCATGCGGCCCGAGCAGCGTATCGGCATAACGGCTTTCGTCGGGCAAAGCGTGTTCGGCATTGCGTCCTTCGTCATGCTGTTTGCCGTGCCCTTGCTCTCGATGCGCCTGATCAGCGAAGAACGTCGCCAGCAAACGTTGACCTTTCTTTTCAGCGCGCCGCTGTCTATTACTGAGGTGGTGCTGGGTAAATTCTTAGGTCTGGTCAGCTTTCTCAGCATCGTCATCGTGTTCATCGCTGCGATGGTTTCCTCCATGAACCTGTGGACGGAAGTCGATTTCGGCTACATCTTTTCCAACGTGCTTGGCTTGTGGCTGCTGGTTGCCAGTTTCTCGGCGCTTGGCATTTATGTCTCCAGCCTTACCAGCCAGCCGGTAGTGGCCGGCATCATTACCTTTATTGCGCTGTTCGCGTTACTGATTCTCGATCATTTCCTGGCGGGCGATCCGACCAGCACCATGGCTTATCTTTCCCTGATGCGCCATTTCGAACCGTTCTCGCGCGGTCTGCTCGACACCAAGGATTTTGCTTATTTCATCCTCTTTATCATCACTTTCCTGACTTTGACGATCCGTCGTCTCGATGCAGATCGTCTGCGCGGCTAACCGGAACAGATTGAAATGAAAACTAACCGCAAATTACGTTTACAACTGATGATGCAGAACAGCTTCTTCGTGTTGCTGTTTCTGGTGCTGATTTTCCTGATCGGCTTTTTATCCCGCGAATACCATGTCTCACGCGATGTGACCCACAGCACCCGCAATACGCTGACCGAAGGCAGCATCAATGTGGTCAAGCAGATGCAGGGGCCGGTAAACATTCGTGTGTTTGTCTCGCAGGACGACCAGTACCGCAAGACGATCAACGACTTCGTTTCCCGTTATCAGCGCGCCAAGCCTGATATGAAAGTGGAGTTCATCAACCCTGCCGAGGAGCCCAAGCTGGCTCAGGACGCCGGCATCCGCGCCGAAGGCGAGATGATTGTCGAATACCAGCAACGGGAGGACCGGCTGGTGCCGCCGTATGTCGAACAGGACATGACCAATCTGCTGGTGCGGCTCTCGCGCAGCAAGGAACGCGCCGTGATGTATCTGGACGGTCATGGTGAGCGTAATCTGATCGGCCTCAAGAATCATGATATCGGCGAATTCGGCACTCAGCTCGAGAAGAAGGGCTTCAAGTTGGCTAACCCCGACCTCACGCTGGTACAGGAAGTGCCCAGCAATGGCGCGATGCTGGTCATCGCCAGCCCGCAGGTGGATGTCAGCGAGGTTGAAGTCGCCAAGATCAAGCAATATATCGAAGGCGGCGGTAACCTGTTATGGCTGCTGGATGACGAGAATTTGCGCGGTCTGGAGCCGATTGCCGAGTATCTGGGGCTGCAGATCACGCCGGGCGTGGTGATTGACCTCTCGTCCTCGCAATACGGTGCGGATTCCAAGGTTGCTTTTGCCCATACCTATGGCGAACATGCCATCACCAAGAATTTCATGCTGCGCACCCTGTTCCCGGAAGCACGCATGCTCGACGCCAAAGACTCGTTCGAGTTCGGCTGGAAGGTGAGCCGTCTGGTGGAGGTTGCTCCCAACGGCTGGCTCGAAACCGGCAAGGTGGATGCCAACACCAAGGTGGCATTCGATAACAAGACAGATATTCCCGGCCCGATCAATATTGCGGTGGCGCTGGAGCGCGAATATGGCAAGAAAGGTCAGCGTATCGTTGTCATCGGCAACGGCAACTTCCTTGCCAACACCTTCATCGGTAATGGCGGCAATCTGGATCTTGGCATCAACATCGTCAACTGGCTGGCAGGTGACGACGATCTGATCACGATTCTGCCGAAGCCGCTGAAGGATGTGAACGTGGTAATTCCGAGCGATCCATGGAACAAGTTCCTCACCATGCTGATCTTCTTCGGGTTCCGGCTGGTGCTGCCGATTCTGTTGCTGGTGGCAGGTATTGTGATCTGGTGGAAGCGACGCAAAGCATGATCAAGCGCTGGTTAGTCAATCTGGGTCTGTTGCTGCTGATTGCAGGGATTGTCACTTTTCTTTACCTGCGGCCGCAGCCTGAGAGCGAAGGGCAGAAAGCGCATGAGGTTTCCAGTCTCAAGCT
>DIVE01000014.1:16334-20610 GCA_002423265.1 Methylophilaceae bacterium UBA6140
CTGGAGAAGTTTTCGGCTGAAAATCTGGAGAAGTTCGGTCTCGATCAGCCCAAGCTCAAGCTCAAGCTCGATCAGGAAGAGTTTCTGTTCGGTACCTACAACCCGGTCAGCGGCGAGCAATACATGGCTTACAAGGATGCCGTCTATCTGGTGGCTGCCACTTACAGTGAGACTGCCGGATACCAGTTGCTGGAGATGCTGGACAAATCACCGTTGAAGCCAACCGAGAAAATCGCCGGTTTTGATTTTTCCTGGCTGGAACAGTGGGAAGACATACGCCTCAATCTGGATCTGGTCGATGGCAAATGGATACCTTCGACCGACAAGGCCAAACCGGTGCAGGACGAGCTGAACGAATGGCTGGATATCACCTGGGTCAAGGCTGCCGCCAAATCGGTCGAGCCCTATACGCCGGATCGTAACGCCACTTTCCCCTCGTTCAGGGTCAAGCTGCAGGGTGGCGGCACGGTGCATTTCGACAAGCTGCAGGAGGCCCCGGAGCTGTTGCTGGGCCGCCCGGATGAGGGAATGATTTATCACTTCGCGCCGGATATCGGCTTTGCGATGCTGAACCCTCCGCTGCATATCCCGCGGGAAGAGTAATCCTGGAAACCGCAGTTGACCGCTCGCCATGTGCTTGAATGCCCCGTAAACACATGGATGCGTACCTTTGACGATGCGGTTTCCAGGATAATCCGGCGCCATGCCTGAATTACCGGAAGTCGAAACGACACGGCGCGGTCTGCTGCCCTTGCTGCAACAGACCGTCAGCCGTGTCGTCATCAGGAACCCCTCCTTGCGCTGGCCCGTACCGGCGCATATTGCGCAATCGCTCAACAATCAAAGACTGCTCGAATTAAGCCGGCGCGGCAAATACATACTCGCCCGTTTCGAGACGGGCAGTCTGTTGCTGCATCTTGGCATGTCTGGCCGCATCTGCCTGCTGGCGCAGGATGAGCCGCCGGGCAAGCATGATCACTTCGATATCCATTTCACCGATGGCCAAGTGCTGCGTCTGCGCGACCCTCGTCGTTTCGGGGCGGTGCTGTGGGCGGGGGCCGAGCCGCAAGAGCACGCATTGCTCAAAGTGCTCGGACCGGAGCCGCTGGATCTGGAATTCAGCGGTGACTGGCTCTACCGGCAGTTAAGGAACAAAACTGCACCGATCAAGAACGCCATCATGGATAGCCATCTGGTGGTGGGTGTGGGCAATATCTACGCCAGCGAATCGCTGTTTCGTGCAGGGATACATCCAGAAACACCGGCAAGAAAAGTGAGCAAACTGCGTTGCCGCAGATTGGTTGCGGAAATCAAGGCGACCCTGAATGATGCGCTGAAAGCGGGCGGCAGCAGTCTGCGCGATTTTTTCGGCGCAGACGGCAACCCGGGCTATTTCCAGCAGGAATATTTTGTCTATGGCCGCACCGGCGAAGCTTGCCGGGTGTGCGGAGCGCCAATCCAGTCAATTCGGTTGGGGCAGCGTTCGACCTTTTTCTGCCGGCGCTGTCAGCGCTAATTTCTGCCGGCGCCGTCAGCGCTAGGGAAGCACCGAGTAGTTATTTCTTCTTAAGCCAGTTCAGAGTCGGCAGCAGCGAGCCTGCCGTCATGCCGACAATGCTCATGATGAAGCCGGCGAATTGCGGCGGTATGTCGCCTTCAGGCGCCAGAATTTCCAGCGGTATCCATGTCAGCAGGCCGAGTATGATCGCCAGTACTGCGCCCTGGCCATTGGCACGTTTCCAGTAGATGCCGGCGACCAGCGGCGTGAACGCCATGACCAGCGTGACCTTGTAGGCGTTCTCCACCATCTGGTGAATACCGGTCTCCTTGCCCACCGCCCACAATGCATAAAGCGTTACACCCACGGTAAACAGCACAACGACAATACGGATCATTCTGAGGAAGTGTTCGTCGCTTTGCGGGCCGACAATGCCCTTCAGTATGTTTTCCGAAATGGTCACCGAGGGTGCCAACAGGGTGCCCGACGCGGTACTCATGATGACCGAGAGCAGGGCACCATAAAAGATCACCTGGGCATACATCGGCAGGTGATCGACCACGAGGCTGGGCAGAATGTATTCGGCACCACCGCTCGACAGCAGCGATGCAACCTTCTGGGGATCAATCAAAGTGGCTGAATAGGCCAGAAACAGCGGGATGGCGGCGAAGATGAAATAGGCGATGCCGCCGATGACCGAGCCCCAGACGGCAACATTTTCGTTTTTGGAGGCATTGGCGCGCTGGAACACATCCTGTTGCGGCACCGAGCCGAAGCCCATGGTCAACAGCCCGGCAATGAACGCGAGCATGGCGATGCTGTTCAGCTCTGGCCAGAAATTGAATTTCCCCGCAGCGTGAGCGTGCTCAACTACTGGCGCCACGCCGCCGGTCATGTCCGACACCAGCCAGGTAATCCAGAGCAGGCCCAGGACGATGACGATCATCTGCACGAAAGTGGTGAGCGCGACCGACCACATGCCGCCGTAGAGCGTGTAGATCAACACGACAGCGGCACCTATCATGACGCCCTGCGCCTGCGTAATCATGCCGTCGGAGAGTACGTTGAAGACCAGGCCGAGGGCGGTGACCTGAGCGGCGACCCAGCCGAGATAGGACAGCGCGATGGCGACAGCGACCATGACTTCGACGAAGCGGTTGTATTTCTGGCGGTAGAAGTCGCCGATGGTCAGCAGGTTCATGCGGTAAAGCGGTTTGGCGAAGAACAGACCAAACAGAATGAGGCAGAGTGAGGCGCCGAAGGGGTCGGAAATGAGGCCGCCCATGTCTTCGTCGAGAAATGTGGCGGGAATGCCCAGTACGGTCTCTGCGCCGAACCAGGTGGCGAACACCATGGCAATCACCATCGGCAATGGCAGGCTGCGGCCGGCAGTGACGTAATCGCGCGTGTTGTGGACTTTGGTGGCGGCATAGACGCCGATGCCGATGGAAAGTACCAGATAGAAAATGACAAAGCCTAGTAGCACGATAGATCCTTTACTAAACGGTGCGTGAACAGCATTCAGGGATATACAGCATCCCGGCGACTGCGGGCTTTCATCTTCCGGGCCCAGCGACGGATTCTAGCAAATCGCCGGCCTCATGCAACATCAGACTGGAATGTAAGGTGATATCTGGATCAGTATCAGTACGATCAGCGCAATTGCGATCATGCGCAACCAGCCGCGCTGTTTGCGCTGTTCCCTGATCAGCAATTGCAGTTCGTCATTGAGCGGAAAGTCGTGATTCTTCTGCAACTGTTGCTGTAACAGACGCGGCATCTGTGGCAGCATTCTGCCCCAATAAGGCAGCTCCGCGCGGACGTTCTTGACAACGCTGCGCCAGCCGAGTTGCTCTGACATCCAGCGTTCGAGGAAAGGGCGTGCTGTTTTCCACAAATCGAGGTCGGGGTCGAGCTGCCGGCCCAGGCCTTCGATATTGAGCAGAGTTTTTTGCAGCATGATCAGCTGCGGCTGGATGATGACACCGAAACGCCGTGCCATCTGGAACAGGCTGAGCAGCGTGCGGCCGAAGGAGATTTCTTTCAGCGGGCGGTCGAAAATCGGCTCGCAGACGGCGCGGATGGCAGTTTCGAATTCATCGATGGGCGTGTCTTTTGGCACCCAGCCCGATTCGATGTGCGCCTTGGCGACTTCGCGATAGTCGCGCCGGAAAAAAGCCAGAAAATTGCGGGCAAGGTATTCCTTGTCGGTATCGTTAAGCGTGCCCATGATGCCGAAATCGAGCGCAATATAGCGTCCGTCATCCGCCACCAGAATGTTGCCGGGATGCATGTCGGCGTGAAAAAAGCCATCGCGGAAGACCTGGGTGAAAAAGATTTCGACACCATCGCTGGCGAGCCTGGGGATATCGATGCCGATGCCGCGCAGGTGTTCCACCCGGCTGACCGGTGTGCCCTGCATGCGCTCCATCACCATGACCTGCTGGCGGCACCAATCCCAATAGACCTCGGGAACCAGCAACAATTGGCTGTTGGCGAAATTGCGTTTGAGTTGACTGCAGTTCGCCGCTTCCAGCATCAGGTCGAGCTCCGCGTGGGTATGGCGGGCGAATTCCGCTACCAGCTCGCGCGGTTTCAGCCGCTTGCCCTCATTCCACAGGCTTTGCATCAACCACGCCGCTGTGTCGAGCAGGGTCAGATCCTTTTCGATCACGCTGCCGATATTGGGACGCAGAATCTTCACTGCAACGGGATGGCCGTCCGGCAAATGGGCGAAATGCACCTGCGCTACCGAGGCGCTGGCGACCGGAATTTCGT
>DIVE01000055.1 GCA_002423265.1 Methylophilaceae bacterium UBA6140
CCTTCCATGGCTCCGGGCCGAGCGCCCGCAGAAAGGTGGCGGTATGCGAAGTGCCGGCGCCGACCTCCATGTCGTAGGGTTGCAGCAATGTGCAGCCCTGCTTGTCCCAATATTGTTGTAGCGTGAGAATGATCTCTTGAAATGTGAGTGCCATTGTTATGCAAGCTGTTCTGGTTGGCGAAAGGGTTTGATTTTACTTCTTTTTACGGTGCCACAAAAGGTAAAGCAGGCCTGACGCGGCGATCAGCAGAAAGAGCCGGTTGCCGAAACGGCTGTAAGGTGTGCTGCCCTCATAGCCCTGAGCCTCGCCTTCGAGGATGCCGGTGCGGAAATGCGGCAGCTGCGCCAATACCTCGCCGTTGCGGTCGATGATGGCAGTGGCGCCGGTATTGGTGGCACGCAGCATCATGCGGCCGGTCTCCAGCGCCCGCGCTTGGGAGATCTGCAAATGTTGATAAGCCGCTGTCGATTCACCGTACCAGGCGTCATTGCTGGTGTTGACCAATAGCGTGGCCTGCGGCAGCTGGTAGATGATTTCTTCGCCGAAGACATCTTCGTAACAGATATTGACCGCGACTTTCTGACCGGCGACTTCCAGCGGCTGCTGGTCGAAGCCGCCACGGGTGAGATCGGTGAGCGGGATATTGAGCCAGTCGCGGTAGATCCAGCCGAAGACTTGTTTTAGCGGAATGAATTCGCCGAACGGCACCAGATGCGTTTTGCGGTAGTGCTGACGCGGTGCGCTGCCGATGCTGAGCATGCTGTTGTAGAAGGCTTCGTTTTCGTATTCCACGACGCCGTAGAGCAGATCGCCCTGCTGATTTCTGGCGTGCGCTTCGAGGCTGGCGAGATAATCGGCCGGTACGTGTTGCGAGAGCATGGGCAATGCTGTTTCCGGCAGTACGATCAGCCGTGCCGCAGTGTCGGTGACCAACTGGTGGTAAATGTCGAGCGTGCGTTGCAGCTCGCCTTCCTGCCACTTGAGGTCCTGGGCGATATTGCCCTGTAACAGTGCGATGCTGACCGGCGCGCCGACGGGCGAGGTCCAGGGCACCATTTTCAGCAAGGCTCCGCCCAGCCACATTGGGAGCAACAACGACAGTACCAGCTTCCTGCGGAAGCCGTTTGCGAAAAGGACCAGCAACGCGGCGGTGGCAGCCGTCAAGAGCGAAACGCCATAGACACCGCTGACGGGCAGGAAGCCGGCCAATGGGCTGTTGGGCGTTTGCGAATACCCGATGGCAAGCCATGGAAAGCCGGTGAATATCCAGCCGCGCACCCATTCCAGTAATGCCCACAGCAGCGGCGCGCTCAAAAGCAGAAGGGAAGAGCGTTTACTGAGCCAACCGGCCAGCAGCGGAAAGAGCGAAAGAAATGCACACAGGCAGAAGGTCGAGAATGCAGCCATCCACCAGGGCATGCCGCCGAAATCATGCAGGCTGATGTAAATCCAGTAGATGCCGCTGATGAAAAAGCCCAGCCCGTAACTGAAGCCGAGCCACGCGGCCTGTTTCGGTGCCGCTGCCTGTTGCCACAGATAGAACAGCCCGGCGATACCGAGAATTGTTGTGGGAAACAGATGGAAAGGGGCGAAACCCAGAACCGAGAGGCTGCCCAGTGCTGCAGCGAGTAAAAGGCGGAAGCTGTCTGAATGGAAAAGGTGGGTCAATTGAAATCCTGGACGATGAGAGAATCTTTTTGCATTATAGCGTCTGGGCAAATGCGAAGTTTCATCATCAACAGGGGATAACATGTTAAAAGAATTTAAAGCCTTCGCCATGCGTGGCAATGTGGTGGATATGGCGGTCGGTATCATCATCGGCGCTGCATTCGGGTCTATCGTCAAATCGCTGGTCGATGACATCATCATGCCGCCGGTCGGCTTGCTGCTCGGCAATGTGGATTTCAGCGAGCTGTTCTTTGTGCTGAAGGAAGGCGCTGTCGCCGAACCCTACGCGACGCTTGCAGCAGCCAGGGAGGCGGGTGCGGTGACGCTGAATTACGGTCTTTTCGTCAATGCCGTGGTCAGTTTCACGATTGTCGCGTTTGCCGTGTTTCTGCTGATTCGCAGCATCAACCGGCTGCGTAGCGAAGAGCCGCCAGCACCGCCGCCGGCGACGCCGGAAGACGTGCTGCTATTGCGTGAAATCCGCGATTCTTTGAAAAAATAGCAGTCGTAACAAGCGACCGACAGAAAAAACAAAGGGCGATCAAATCGCCCTTTGTTTTACATGTTTTGTATTTACATGTTTTGTATTTACTTGTTTTGTTTTTACATGAAGCCGGATTTACATCGGCGGCAGGACTTCCGGCTCCGGCATTGCTGCAGGCGGCTCGGCAGAGATTCTTTCCTGCCCGTCGTGGTTCATGAAGACTACCATCACCACTTTGTCGCCGATGAAATCCAGCTCTGTGGTTTCATAGTAGGTGCCTTCGGCATCGGTATTGATGAAATGATATTGCCAGATCGAGGCGATGATCTCACCCGACGAGGCGATTTTCATGTCTTCCCTTTTTGCCGGTTCACCGAACTGCTCGATGATTTTCGCCTTGTCGTACTGGTTGATGATGGAGACGAACTCTTTTTCAGCAGTGGGTATTTCGCTCGGCAGCGGGTTTTCCGCCGTGTTGCCGGCCATCGCTGCGCCGGAAAAAGCGAGTAATAGGGATAAGAGTAATGCGCGCATGCCGGTGCTCCTGATGGTTGATTGACTTCCTCTGAGATCAACAAGTTGCCCAGAGGTTACTCAGCTAGGAGCGAGCCTGTTTCGGATAAGTTCCCGGCGCTTCGGCGCATGTCGCGCTCAGGCGCTTTCGTCTTCGGCCGGGGCCTTCTGCTCCAGCATGTCGACGCTGATTGAATGCAGGCGGCGGCTGTCTGCGCGCAATGCGGTAAAGCAAAGGTTGTCGAACGTGACTTGTTCTCCCCGCTTCGGAAGATGGCCGAACTTGCTGACGACGAGGCCGCCGATGGTGGAGTATTCCTCGTCACTGAAGTTGGTGCCGAGCGCCTCGTTGAAGTCGGCGATCTCGGTCAGCGCCTTGACGCGATAACGGCCGTTGGCGTCACGGATGATGTTGTCTTCGGTCTCGTCGAAGTCGTATTCGTCCTCGATGTCGCCGACGATCTGCTCCAGCACGTCCTCGATCGTCACCATGCCGGCCACGCCGCCGTATTCGTCGACGACGATGGCGATGTGGTTGCGGTTGCTGCGGAACTCTTTCAGCAGTACGTTGAGGCGCTTGGATTCGGGAATGAAGACGGCCGGGCGCAGCATGTCGCGCACCTCGAAATCCTCCCCGGCGTAGTAGCGCAGCAGGTCCTTGGCGAGCAGGATGCCGATGACGTCATCCTTGTTTTCCTCGATCACCGGGAAGCGCGAGTGGGCGGTTTCGATGACGAAGGGAATGAATTTCTCGGGCGGGTCGGTGATGTCGATGACATCCATCTGCGAGCGCGGAATCATCACATCGCGCACCTGCATTTCGGAGACTTGCAACACGCCTTCGATCATCGACAATGCATCGGCATCGACCAGGCTATTCTCATAGGCCGAATGCAGCATTTCGATCAGTTGTTCGCGGTCTTCCGGCTCGCGCAACAGAAAGTTGCTCAAGAGCTCCAGCCATCGCGGCTTTTCATGGGGAGTCTGTTTGTCGGCTTCGCTCATATCAGGCATTTTCCTTGTAGGGGTCAGGGTAGCCAAGTTTCATGACAATATAGGTTTCCAGCATTTCCATCAGTTCCGCCTGCGGCCCGGTTTCGTGGTCATAGCCATGCAGGTGCAGCACACCATGCACGGTGAGATGTGCAAAGTGTGCTTCCGGCGTCTTGTTCTGTTCCAGCGCTTCGCGCAATATTACCGGCGCGCAGAGCACGATGTCGCCCATCAGGTGCGGTTCCTCCGCCAGCGGGAAAGTCAGCACATTGGTTGCGTAATCCTTGCCGCGATAGTCGCGATTGAGCGCGCGGCCCTCTTCTTCATCGACGATGCGGAGTGCGATCTCGGCATCCACGCGCATGGTCTTTCTTGCCCAGCGCCGGAAATTCGCCGCCGTCGGCAAACCTTCGAGCGCCGAGGCGTATTGCACATCCATGGACAGGGCCGGCATTATTTCTGCGCTTCCTTCGGCCCGGATCCGGGTGTTGTTTCATTCGCCGCCTGATCGAATTTTTCGTAGGCATTGATGATTTTCTGCACCAGCGGATGACGCACCACATCCTCGGAGAGGAATCGCGTCATGGCGATGCCGCGTACATCCTTCAGCACTTGTTGCGCTTCGACCAGGCCGCTTTTCTGGTGGCGCGCAAGGTCGATCTGCGTGACGTCGCCGGTGACGACGGCCTTGGTACCGAAGCCGATGCGGGTGAGGAACATTTTCATCTGTTCCGGTGTGGTGTTCTGCGCCTCATCCAGAATGATGAAGCTCTGGTTGAGTGTGCGGCCTCGCATGTAGGCGAGCGGCGCAATTTCGATGGCGCCGCGTTCGAACATCTTGTTAACGCTGTCGTAGCCGGCAAGATCGTACAGGGCATCGTAAAGCGGGCGCAGATAAGGGTCGACCTTCTGAGCCAGATCACCCGGCAAAAAGCCCAGACGTTCGCCTGCCTCGACCGCCGGCCGCACCAGTACGATGCGTTTGACGCGGTCGCGGCTCAAGGCGTCGATCGCGCTGGCCACGGCCAGATAGGTCTTGCCGGTACCGGCCGGGCCGATGCCGAAAGTGATGTCGTAATCCTGAATCTGTTGCAGGTACTCGACCTGGCGCGGCGTGCGGCCGTGCAGGTCGGGCCGGCGCGTCATCAGTACCGGCATCGCGGCAGAAGCGACCGCATCCGGGCTGAGTTTGTCCAGTTCGACCAGACCGAGCTGAATTTCCTCCAGTTCGACCGGCTTCCTGGCGCGTTCGTAGAAACTCTCCAGCAGCTGGGCGGCCAGCCCGGTGTTGTGTTTTTCGCCGCTGATGCGGAAATGCGCACCGCGCCTGGAAATGGTCACATCGAGTGCATCCTCGATCTGCTTGATGTTCTCGTCCAGCGTGCCGCAGAGATTGGCCAGCCGGATGTTGTCTTCGGGGGTGAGGGTGATGTCCAAGTCAGTCTTTCAATAATTCGCCGCGCAGCGTGTGCGTTTCGGCCTTGGTGATTTTTACGTCAACAAAGCGGTGCATGAGATTCATGCTGCCGGGGAAGTTGACGATGCGGTTGTTGTCGGTACGGCCTGCCAGCTCTGCGCTGTCTTTTTTTGATACATTTTCGACCAGCACGCGTTGTATGCTGCCAACCATGCTGTCGCTGATGGCCTTGCCCTGCGCCTCATTCAGCGCCTGCAGGCGCGCCAGGCGAGCCTGCTTGACCTCCGGCGGAGTGTCGTCCGTCAGATAGGCGGCAGGGGTTCCCGGGCGCGGGCTGTAGACGAAGCTGAAACAATAATCGAAACCGATATCTTCCATCAGTTTGATCGTGGCCTCGAAATCAGCCTCGGTTTCGCCGGGGAAGCCGACGATGAAGTCGGAGGAGAGGCAGATGTCAGGTCTTGCTGCGCGCAGCTTGCGTATAATGGATTTGTATTGCAGCGCGGTATGGTTGCGCTTCATTGCCATCAGCACGCGGTCTGAGCCTGCCTGCACCGGCAGATGAATGTGCGATACCAGTTTCGGTATGCGGGCGAAGCAGTCGATCAGGGCATCGCTCATTTCGTTCGGGTGCGAGGTGGTGAAGCGTATGCGTTCAATCCCGGGGATTTCGGCGATATATTCGATCAGCATGGCGAGGTCGACGGCTTCGCCGGTTTTTGTTTCGGCGCGGTAAGCGTTGACGTTCTGGCCCAGCAGGGTGATTTCCTTCACGCCCTGCTGCGCCAGTGCGGCAGCCTCCAGCAGCACGTCCTCGAACGGGCGCGATACTTCTTCGCCGCGTGTGTAGGGCACGACACAGAACGTGCAGTATTTGCTGCAACCTTCCATCACCGAAAGAAACGCTGCGCCGCCTTCGACGCGCGGCGGCGGCAAGTGGTCGAATTTCTCGATTTCCGGGAAGCGGATATCCACCTGCGAAACGCCGCTTTTACGGCGCGATTCAATCATTTCAGGCAGCCGGTGCAGGGTTTGCGGGCCGAACACGATGTCGACGTAAGGTGCTCGTTTGACGATGTTCTCGCCCTCCTGGCTGGCAACGCAGCCACCGACTCCGATCACCAGGTCGGGGTTCTTTTCCTTCATCGGAATGAAGCGGCCGAGATGGCTGAAGACCTTGTCTTCGGCCTTTTCGCGCACTGAGCAGGTGTTGAGCAGAATGACGTCGGCTTCTTCCGGATTTTCCGTTTCCACCATGCCGTTATCGGCGTGCAGCAGATCGGCCATGCGCGAGGAGTCGTACTCGTTCATCTGGCATCCGAAGGTCTTGATGAACACTTTTTTTGGCGGAGTGGTTTCAGGCTGATGGCTTGCCGCCAGCGTTTGCTTGTCTGACGGGGTCATTGCGGTGAATTCAATGCAGGGGAGGGGTGCAAATTTGTTCTGTAAAACAATAGGTAAGCCGAAATTCTACTCCAAGCGGAAGCCAAAAGCGAATCTGCGCGTAAAATATGCCTCATGGAAGCCTTACCAATTTTTATCAAGCTGCAAGGCCGCCGTTGCGTCGTCATCGGCGGCGGCGAAGTGGCCGTGCGCAAAGTGAATATGCTGTTAAAGGCCGAAGCGCAGGTGGAAGTGATTTCTCCCGAATTGCATCATGAACTGGGAGACCTGCTTTCGGCTGGCAGAATACGATATCAGAATGCTGCATTCGGGCCATCGCAACTGGCAGGGGCATGCCTGGTGATTGCGGCCACCGACGATGAGACTGTGAACCAAGCGGTTTCGAGCGAGGCGAAAGCCTTGAACATTCCGGTGAATGTCGTCGATGCGCCCGATTTATGTACCTTTACCATGCCGTCCATCGTTGACCGCTCGCCGGTGGTCATTGCGATCAGCAGCAGCGGTTCGGCGCCGGTGCTGGCACGCATGATCAGAGCCAGACTGGAAACCCTGATCCCAGCGAGTTATGGCCGGTTGGCCAGTCTTGCCGCCGATTTTCGCGATGCGGTCAAACAGCGCTACACCACCACGCAGCAAAGACGCATGTTCTGGGAGAGAATACTGGCCGGGCCGATCGCGGAAATGGTGTTTTCCGGTCAGGAAGAAAACGCCAGAAAATCGCTGGCTGCGGTGCTGGAAAGCCAGGTGGAAAATGCGGTTCAGGGCGAAGTCTATCTGGTCGGCGGGGGGCCGGGCGATCCTGACCTGCTGACCTTCCGCGCCTTGCGTTTGATGCAGCAGGCCGATGTCTGCTTGTACGACAAGCTGGTGAGCAAGGAAGTGATGGAGCTGGTACGGCGCGATGCCGAGCTGATTTATGTCGGCAAGGCGCGTGACCGTCACACTTTGCCGCAGGAAGAAATCAATCAATTGCTGGTGCGTCTGGCGAAATCCGGCAAGCGGGTGCTGCGCTTGAAAGGCGGCGATCCTTTCATTTTCGGCCGTGGCGGCGAGGAGATTGAAACCTTGATGGAGCACGGCGTGCCGTTTCAGGTCGTGCCCGGTATCACGGCCGCGAACGGTGTTTCGACTTATGCCGGGATTCCGCTGACCCACCGCGATTACGCACAATCCTGTATTTTCACTACCGGCCATTTGAAGGCTGGTTCGGATGGTAAGCCGCATATGGTTGATCTGGACTGGCCTGCCCTGGCGCGGCCCAGGCAAACAGTGGTGATCTACATGGGTCTGGTCGGGCTGGCGGAAATCTGCCGCCAGTTGATGGCGCATGGATTGCCTGCGGAAACCCTTGCTGCCGTGGTGCAGCAAGGTACAACGCAACGTCAGCGCGTGATTAGCGCGGATCTGGCGACGCTGGCGGAGAAGGTCGCAGATGCGCAATTGAAGCCGCCCTGCCTGATTATCGTGGGCGG
>DIVE01000030.1:0-11943 GCA_002423265.1 Methylophilaceae bacterium UBA6140
TGTTCAGGTTTTTAAAGAGCGGTTGTTACTTGTTTTACTGCTTCGTCACATCAGCAACGAGAGGGCGCATTATACAGACACTGCCTGGCTGGTCAAGTGAAAGAAACAATTTTTTATTTCCTCGCCTTGCCGCTACCCGCTTTGTTGTTGAAGCGAAGGCGCGCATTCTACAGAACAATAAAATTGGGTCAATAGCGATTTGTGCTTTTTTACAAAGTAATTACATTTGCCTTAATTTATCGTGATGCGGGCGAATTTGCGCTTGCCTACCTGCGCAACTACTGCAACGCCTTTGTTCAAGGCGAGGGCCTTGTCCACCACCTTCTCACCATCCAGCTTGATGCCACCCTGCTCGATCGCACGGAATGCTTCAGAGGTGCTCGCCACCAGATTCGCCTGCTTGAGCAATTGCGCCACACCTATTGAATCACCTTGTATAGACAAGGACACTTCCGGCACCTCATCCGGGATACCGCCCCTGGAACGATTGACGAAATCCTCGAGCGCAATTTCAGCATCCTGTCTGGAATAAAAACGCTCGACGATCTCCTGCGCGAAACGGACTTTTATATCTCGGGGATTAACTCCTTGCTCAACCGAGTGCTTCCAGTCAGCTATGGTTTTCAAAGTTTCAAAGGAAAGCAGCTCTATATAACGCCACATGAGCTCGTCTGAAATCGACATGATCTTGCTGAAAATAGTATTGGCCGGCTCCGCAACGCCGATATAGTTGCCAAGCGATTTCGACATTTTATTGACGCCGTCGAGACCTTCCAGCAAGGGCATGGTCAACACACACTGCGGACTTTGCCCGGCCTGCTTCTGCAACTCGCGCCCCATCAGCAGATTGAATTTCTGATCCGTTCCGCCCAGTTCGACATCTGATTTCAGCGCAACGGAATCGTAGCCCTGCAGCAATGGATAGAGAAATTCATGTATCGCAATCGGCTGATTGGCTTTGTAGCGCTTTGTGAAATCATCGCGCTCCAGCATGCGCGCCACGGTGTAACTGCCTGCCAGCCTGAGCATGCCGGCNNTTGAGTATCTTGAACACCTGGGTAGCGTAGGATCTCGCATTCTCTTGCACCTGCGCTTCGGTCAAAGGCGGACGGGTCACACTTTTGCCGGTCGGATCACCGATCATTCCGGTAAAGTCACCGATCAGAAAAAGAATATGGTGGCCCAGATCCTGAAACTGTCTCAGCTTGTTCAGCAATACGGTGTGCCCGAGATGGAGATCCGGTGCGGTTGGGTCGAAACCTGCCTTGATGCGCAGCGGTTGACCCTTTTTCAGTTTCTCGATCAGCTCCTGCTCAATCAGCAGCTCATCACATCCGCGCTTGATTACAGCCAGACTCTCTTCTATGTCATATTTACTCATCAATACCCTTTGCAGCTACTTTTTATGCACGTGTTCAACATGCCGAGCTTTTCTGTTACCATCACTGGCCTACACCAGTAAATTCAGAGATTGCTTATGCCTGCAAGCAAAACCAATATCTTAGCGCAAAAATTCAATTTAAAAGAACGTAAGCTGCGACTGCGCTGGTTACTGGCTCTTTCGAGCTTGCCGCTTTTCGGCATCTTTGCTGCTTTCGCGATAGCCCCACAGACCATTACTGATGACATTGAAATCACCACCGTCATTGAAGAAGTCGTACTTCCGCAAGCCAGCACAAATGAGCTTTTCGCCTTGCAGACAGCAACCGGCTTTTCTACCGAATCCTACTGGCAAGTTGAGCAGGTGCGGCGCGATGATACTTTGGCCAGCCTGCTGAGACGTCTCAACATCAGTAACCCCGAAGCACTCAGTTTTCTGCGTCAACACCCGGATGCAGCTCCTCTGTTCAGCCAGCTTCGCCCCGGCCGTACTATCAGCGCGGAGACCAATTTTGACGGCGAACTTCTGCGGCTGGAATATGAAATCGACCACACGAACTCGCTGGTCGTAGAACGCACTGACAACGGCTATCACGCAGAAAGAAAGACCTCTGCGCTGGAAATACTGCCAACACTCAAGTCCTCGGAAATCAGCAGCTCGCTGTTTGCAGCTACAGATGCGGCTGGCATACCGGATCAGATTGCCATTCAGATAGCCGAAATTTTCTCAAGCGAAATCGACTTCCACAGTGATTTGCGCAAGGGTGACCGTTTCAACGTCGTTTATGAATCACAATACAGGGATGGCCAATTGGTCAAAGCAGGCCTGGTGCTGGCAGCAGAGTTCACCAACCAGGGCAAAACCCATCGCGCCATCATGCATCGCAACTCCGAAGGTCAGGCCAACTATTACACACCCGAAGGCAAGAGCCTGCACAAATCCTTCCTGCGTTCGCCGCTGGAATTTTCACGCATCAGCTCCGGTTTCAGCCTCGGCCGCTTTCATCCTGTACTACAGAAGATGCGCGCCCACAAAGGTGTTGACTATGCAGCGCCAACCGGCACGCGTATCAAGGCCGTCGCAGATGGTGTTGTCAGCTTTGTCGGCGTCAAGGGCGGTTATGGCAATGTCGTCATTCTCAAACACCAGAACAATATGAGTACGCTATACGCGCACCTCTCGCGCTTTTCCCCCGGCCTGCGTAGCGGCCAGCGGGTGTCGCAAGGCCAGATTATCGGCGCAGTCGGCATGAGCGGTCTGGCAACCGGGCCGCACCTGCATTATGAACTTCTGGTCAACGGACAGCACCGGGATCCACTCAAGGTCGCCCTGCCGACCGCTACGGCCATCCCGTCCAAGTACAAGGCTGATTTCATTGCTTCCAGCACCCCTCTGCTCGCTCAGCTCAATCTGTTAAATGCCAGCACGCTAGCATCGGCTGAGTGACAAGCCTCGAACAGCAGGACTGACAGCTTCAGATTGTGGCCGGAAAGCGATATATTGGCTTGATGTCCGGCACGAGTCTGGACGGTGTGGATGCCGTCCTGCTTGCCATAAACGGCACCGCTTGCAAAGTCGAACATATTCATTTTCTACCTTACGATAACGCGCTCCGCGAAGAGTTGCTTGAGCTGCACGGGGTCGGCTCAAATGAGCTTGAGCGTGCTGCGCTGATCGGCAACAAGCTAAGCCATATTTACGCCGAAGCTGTTCGACGACTGCTGGAAAAGTCCGCCATATCCAGATCAAACATCATCGCCATCGGTTGTCATGGGCAAACCATCCGACATCGTCCAGAAGCCGGATTCACGCTGCAGATATTCAACCCTGCACTGCTTGCCGAATTGACCGGGATGACCGTCATCGCCGATTTCCGCAGCCGGGATATCGCCGCCGGCGGACAAGGCGCACCATTGGTGCCCGCTTTTCATCAGGCCGCATTCAGCCATTCATCCATCAGCCGTGTGCTGCTCAACATCGGCGGCATCGCCAATCTCAGCTATCTACCCGCAAATGCGGAGGTAACCGGTTTTGATACAGGGCCGGGCAACATGCTGATGGATGCCTGGATAAGTCATTGCATGCAGCAGGCTTACGATAAAAACGGCTCATGGGCGGCAAGCGGCAAGGTCATTCTGCCATTACTGGAAAAAATGCTCAGCGAAGCGTTTTTTTCGGCGGCACCCCCAAAAAGCACGGGGCGCGATCTGTTCGACCTGAAGTGGCTGCAATCGCATCTGCGCCCGGACTATCGGCCGGAGGACATTCAACGGACATTACTGGAGCTGACCGCTCACAGCATTGCGTCAGCGATAAAACAATATTGTCAGGATGCCGAAGAAATCTACGTCTGCGGTGGTGGCGCATATAATCTTTGCTTGCTAACGCGCTTGCGCGAATTGCTTCACCCTGTAAAAATCGAGCTTTCCGATGTATTGGGCATCGCAGTGAACTCCGTCGAGGCTGCCGCTTTTGCATGGCTTGCCCAACAATCGATGTTGCGCAAGCCTGGAAACCTTCCGGCTGTGACCGGCGCTAATGGCCCCAGAATTCTGGGTGCGATTTATGCCAGCTGAATCGCACCTCACCAGTTTTGATTTTGATTGATAACAAAGATGAAACCTACAAAAGTCACACTTACATTTGATAACGGGTTGCCGCCGATCGATCTGCCCATGTTGTCCGGCAATCTGGGACCGGATGTCATCGATATTCGCAACTTGGGCAAGCACGGGGTCTTTACCTACGACCCAGGCTTTCTGTCGACAGCATCATGCCACTCCGAGATTACCTATATCGATGGCGAAGAAGGGCTGCTCTATTACCGAGGCTACCCAATTGAACAGCTGGCAGAACACTGCGACTTTCTCGAAGTTTCGTATTTGCTGATGTATGGCGAATTGCCCAATGCCGAAGAGAAAAAACAGTTCACGGAAAAAATCATGCAGCACACCATGCTGCATGATCAACTTAACAATATTTTCCGGGGTTTCCGGCGCGATGCACACCCGATGGCTGTCATGGTCGGTATCGTCGGCTCCATGTCAGCTTTCTACCACGAAGCGCTGGATATCCGCGACGCGAAGAACCGTGAAATCTCGGCCTGCAGACTTCTGGCCAAGGTACCGACTATCGCTGCATGGAGCTATAAATACAATATCGGCGAACCGTTCATGTACCCGAAAAACAAGTTCAATTATGCAGAAAACTTCATGCATATGATGTTTGCGACGCCATGTGAGGAATACACGCCCAATCCGATATTATCCAAAGCATTTGAACGCATCCTGATCCTTCACGCGGACCATGAACAAAACGCTTCGACCTCTACCGTGAGGCTGGCCGGCTCAAGCGGCGCCAACCCTTTTGCTTGCGTCGCATCCGGTATCGCATCGCTTTGGGGGCCGGCTCATGGTGGTGCCAATGAAGCAACTCTGAAGATGCTGGAAGAAATCGGCGATATCAGCCGCATCGGCGAATTCATCAAACGCGCCAAGGACAAATCCGATTCTTTCCGGCTCATGGGTTTCGGCCACCGCGTTTACAAGAACATGGATCCTCGCGCCGCCATCATGCGGCAGACCTGTCACCAGGTACTGGACGAACTCGGTCTGCACGATGACCCAATGTTTAAACTCGCGATAAAACTCGAACAAATCGCTCTGGAAGACGAGTACTTCGTCAGCAGAAAACTCTACCCAAATGTGGACTTCTATTCCGGCATCGTCATGCGGGCAATGGGCATCCCCAACTCCATGTTCACGGCGATTTTTGCCATGGCAAGAACGGCCGGCTGGGTGTCGCAGTGGAATGAAATGATCTCGGACAGCGAGTCAAAAATCGGACGGCCGCGCCAGTTGTACACGGGTCAACTGCGTCGGGAGTTCAAGCCTATGGACCAACGCTAGGATCCAGCAGGGACGGCAAAAACGCAAAAAGGGGCCTATTGCCCCTTTTGCTTTTTTGCAATGCAGAATCGCTCAGGCTGAGAAAGACGAGCCGCAACCGCATGTGCTGGCTGCGTTCGGGTTGCGAATCACGAACTGCGAACCTTGCAGGCTGTCCTGATAGTCGATCTCCGCACCCATCAGATACTGCAAGCTCATCGGATCGATCAGCAGGCTAACCCCGTTCTTCTCTACCTGGGTGTCATCTTCGTTCACGTCTTCTTCGAAGGTAAAACCGTACTGGAAACCGGAACAACCACCGCCACTGACGAATACGCGCAACTTGAGATCAGGCGTACCTTCTTCGTCAATCAGCTCCTTGACTTTCTGCGCCGCATTTTCGGTGAAAACCAGCGGGCTTGGCATTTCTGTTACTGCGTTCATAATTAACTCCTTAATTCTTAATTGAATATTATCCTGCTCCGACAACTGTCGGTCAATCATTGTTTAATCCCTGGACGCCATCAGTGGATCAAGAGCCGCCTCGTCTGTACGATCCCCCATATAAACAAGCTTACCTTCCACTACCGAACCTGTATGCATTTCCAGCGTTTTATAGCTCACATCCCCTGTGACTCTGGATTTCGCCTGTAATTCGACAAATTGCAACGCATTGACGGGGCCAACGACTTTTCCGTTCAGCACAACCTGCGAAACCTTCACCATTCCCTCTATACAACCGTGCTCACTCAACACAAGTGTACTGGGTACCGACTCCGTCACATTGCCACGAATCGTACCATCTACACGTAGTCCTCCGGAAAAATGCATATCGCCATCGACCCGGGTCTCCGCCCCGATCAGAGTATCGATGCGGCTCGCTACCTTATTGCGGTTTCTGAAGAACATACCAATCCTCTTGTATATGCGTGCTTATTTCGGCAAATCAAGTTGCTGCGTGATTTTAGGCTGTCTGGCACCTGATTCGGTCAGCGTCAGCTCCACAGACATCTCTTCCAGCACATCGGCCAGAGTAAATTGCCCATTAATACGCTGATAATACTTGAAATTAATCTTGACCGGACCGATAAGATCCTGCCCGTTGCGCAAAGGCAAGGTGACCGGCTCTCCGTCTTTCATGCCCTTGAGATTCAACATGAGCTTGCCCTGCGCCCACTTGTCGTGCCTGCCGGACTGTATCAGCAGCACGTGATATTCATATTGATTCTGCGACTTGCCTTTGTTGAGTTTGAAACTATGCAGCTTGAGTTCGCCGGAGGCCGCGTTTTCGCTCAGTATGCCGCGATAAAAAGCGAGCTCCTCCTTCAGACGCATAGTCTCGTCCTGTAATGCCGCAATCTCTTCAGTAAGACTTCTTTGCGCTGCACGCTCAACCTGAAGCTGCCGTTCGCGGTAAACCGTTTTCGCTTCCAGTGTTTGATTGTCTCTCAACAAACCATTGAGGTTTCTCATCAGCGTATCGTAGTCGACACCGGAATACTGCCAGTATCCGACCAGATAGCCGAACAAAACCAACAAACCCACAACCAGCAGCTGTGAATACCAAGGCTGCGACGGACGCAAAACCACCTTCTTCGCCGTGGTGCCGAAATGACCTCGTAATCGCCGAGTAACTTTTCTCATGACCTCATGGCAGCAAAGGCACCACTTCCAGGCCAGTACGCTCTGGCAAACCGAACATGATATTCATATTCTGCACGGCTTGACCTGCAGCGCCTTTGACCAGATTGTCGATGACCGAAAGCACGACCACCGTATCGCCGCCCTGCGGCTGATGAACCGCAATACGGCACTGATTGGAAGCTCGCACCGAGCGCGTTTCCGGATGAGCACCCCGGGGCAGAACGTCAACGAAAAATTCATCTCTGTAGGATTGTTCAAACAGCTGCTGCAGATCGCACGGCGCCTTCAATTTGGCATAAAGCGTCCCATGGATGCCGCGTATCAGCGGCGTGAGATGCGGCACAAAAGTAAGCCCAACCTGCTGGCCGGCGATACCGCTCAAACCTTGGCTGATTTCCGGCAGATGCCGGTGCCCGCCCACCCCATACGCCTTGAAATTGTCGCCGGCTTCAGCGTACAAGGTATGAACCTCGGCCTTGCGACCGGCACCGCTGACACCGGATTTGGCGTCAGCAATCAGATTGGCCGGATCGACGATGCCGGCTCTCAACAAAGGCATGAAGCCTAATTGCACAGCGGTCGGATAGCAGCCGGGGTTGGCGATCAACCGGGCATGGCGAATTTGCTCCCGATTGAATTCGGGCAGACCATAAACCGCCTCAGCAATGAGATCCGGGCAGGCGTGCTGCATGCCATACCACTTTTCCCAAACCGCTACATCCTTGATACGGAAGTCAGCGGCCAGGTCGATCACTCTCACACCCTTCTCGAGCAAAGCCCTGGCTTGTTGCATGGCGATACCGTTGGGCGTGGCAAAGAACACCACGTCGCATACACCAAGGTCGGCACTGGCAGGATCGACAAAAGACAAGTCCACATAGCCGCGCAGACTGGGAAACATGTCAGCGACCGGCAGCCCGGCTTCGCCCCGGGAAGTAATCGCCACCAGCTCAGCGTCAGGGTGCAGGGCAAGCAAGCGCAACAGTTCCACACCTGTATAGCCTGTGCCGCCCACAATACCGATTTTCAATTTTGCAATGGTTGTCATATTCTGCGTAATTCCGGGTCGCCAGACCGTATCGAGGATTTAGATAGTAACAAAAATTCAGATAAAACCACAAAGCCGCAGCCCGAAAACAAAAAAGCCGCAATATGCGGCTTTTTCAGGTCTGGCTTTCCAAGCCCGGCGATTAACGCTTGGAGAACTGTTTACGACGGCGCGCCTTGCGCAGACCGACTTTTTTACGTTCGACTTCACGTGCATCACGTGTCACAAAACCTGCCTTGGATAATGCGCTTTTCAACGCAGCATCATAATCGATCAGTGCACGGGTAATACCGTGACGGACTGCACCGGCTTGCCCGGACTCGCCACCGCCAGTGACGTTGACCATGATATCGAAGCTGGCTTCGTTTTCGGTCAGGGCCAGAGGTTGGCGCAGAATCATGCGTGAAGTTTCACGCGAGAAATATTCATCAGCAGGCTTGTCGTTGATCACGATATTGCCCTTGCCAGTCTTCAGAAAAACACGAGCCACTGAGCTTTTGCGACGACCCGTACCGTAGTTGTATTTACCAATCATGTTCTAATCCTTAAGCCTGGCTTTGAATTTTCAAAGGCTGTGGTTGTTGCGCAATATGGTCATGCTTCTCGCCGGCATAAACCTTGAGCTTGCGAATCATTGCATAGCCCAGGGGACCCTTGGGCAGCATACCCTTGACAGCCTTTTCCAGGGCACGGCCAGGGAATCTTTCTTGCATTTTGCCGAAAGTAGTCGTGGAGATACCACCTGGATAACCACTATGGCGGTGATAAAGCTTGTCTTCTGCTTTATTGCCGGTAACCTTGATCTTGTCAGCGTTAACCACAACAATGTAATCGCCGGTGTCAACGTGAGGGGTGTAAATGGTCTTGTGCTTGCCACGCAGGCGATGCGCGATTTCGCTAGCCAGACGGCCCAGCACCAGGTCGGTTGCATCTACAACGAACCAGTCACGTTTTACTTCATGCGGTTTTGCGGAAAAAGTCTTCATTTGACTACCAATACTTGCCAAAAAAATTAAGAGGGCGATTTTATGCCAGCGCCTGTGTTCTTGTCAAACGATATTATCAATCCTGAACCGGCTTACTGCTCCTTGCGACGCAGTTGTTTCGCCTTCTAGATTTGGTAACTGATCAATAATCCGGCAAAAATCGCCGCACCCAGCCAGTTGTTATGCAGAAAAGCCTTGAAACAGTCGTGACGCTGCCTGTCTCTGATCAGACCGTAATGATACACGGCCAGCACCGCAGCTGTGCACAAGCCCGCATAAAAAGGCCAGGCCAGCGCTTGCATGGCACCGACGAAACCGAGCAGAACCAGCGTTACGCCATAACAGGTCATGATGGCTGCAACGTCCCGCTGTCCAAAGAAAATCGCTGAGGAACGTATGCCGATCTTGAGGTCGTCGCTTCGGTCAACCATGGCATATTCGGTATCGTAGGCAACCGCCCAGAATATGTTGGCAAGCAACAGTAGCCAGGCCAGCACAGGCACGCTGCCGGTCAGCGCGGCAAAAGCCATCGGTATGCCAAAGCCGAATGCGATACCGAGATAGGCTTGAGGAATGGCAAGAAACCTTTTGGTCAGCGGATAGCTGACGGCCAGAAACAGAGCAACAAACGACAGTGCGATGGCCAGCGGGTGCAGAAGCAGCACCAGCCCGAATGCAATCAAACTCAATACGCCTGCCAGCAACACCGCTTCCTTGACACCGACTTCGCCGCTTACCAGCGGACGTTGCCGGGTACGCTCGACGTGACCATCAAAGCGCCGGTCGGCGATATCGTTCATCACACAACCTGCAGAACGCATCAACACCGTACCCGCGAGGAAGATACACACTACTTTCCACTCCGGATGCCCCTGCCCTGCGATCAGAAGCGCCCAGAGAGTGGGCCACAGCAGCAGCAAAATACCGATAGGTTTATCCAGTCTGGTCAACCGGTAATAGGCATTGATTTTTTGTCGGTAGCTCATAAATTCATTACTTGCGGCAGAAAAACCTCGGTCACCATGATTGCCGAGCGCCCGAGCCTGAATATGGAGCGCCTGGCCCACACTGCTGGTGGCTTGGCAACGAGATGGCGAACTGCACGACGATAGAGGTTATGATGATTCGAGAGTTTCTTGAACTCCAGTTGCGTGCGTGTCACCTTCGGATTCATGAACAAGGCGGCACCCAGCGGCTTGTTACCCAGATGCCCCAGCACCAGCCACTCGCCGCGCAGGCTATGCCGAGGCAGCACGCTATGGGCAAAGACCACAGGCTCGCCATTACAATACAGGTACACCTCACGCAACAATGCTTTTTGTCTGTGCGGTAACGCCAGCAATTCGGCCTCATCCACCTGCGGCCTGGCATACTCATGGCGGCTGGTTTTCACGCAGAAATCCCGGCTCACCGATTGCAAACGTCTGGTCAAAGACCCCTGCTCGATCAGCCAATGCCGGTACCTGCCGCTGTTTACGGGTTTTTTGATCCAGGGCGAATGGGTCAACAGAGGTCGGGAATGGACTTTCACGCCAAGATTATGTCACAGCTCTGCCGCCCTCACATCAGACCTTGACCAACTCTTCCGCATGGCCGAGCCAGCGTTGCAAATGGAGCTCGACTGCGGCTGGATGTTCTCTCAACAAAGCTTCTGCCGCCGTTTTTGCCGCTTGCAACAAATCGGCGTCGCGCTCCAGATCGGCGATCTTCAGCATCGGCAAGCCGCTCTGTCGAACGCCGAGAAACTCTCCGGGGCCGCGCAGGTGTAAATCCGCCTGCGCTATGGCAAACCCATCATTCGATTCAAATATCACTTTCAGGCGTGCGCGCGCCGTTTCTGAGAGCGGGTTCTGGTAGAGCAAGAGACAAGTGCTTTTCTCTGCGCCCCGACCGACACGCCCACGCAACTGATGCAGTTGCGATAGCCCCATGCGTTCAGCATGTTCGATCACCATCAAACTGGCGTTCGGTACATCGACACCGACTTCGATCACCGTGGTAGCCACCAGCAGCTGTATCTCATTGCGGCTGAACTGCGCCATCACCTCCTGTTTTTCGGCCGGCTTCATGCGCCCATGTAGCAGTCCGACGCGCAAGTCAGGAAATGCATTGCGCATATATTCATAAGTATCCACTGCCGTCTGCAACTGCAAGCTCTCGGATTCTTCAATCAGAGGACAAACCCAGTAAGCCTGCCGGCCCTGCAGGCAGGCCTGATGAACACGCTGCAGCACTTCTTCGCGCCGCGCATCCGACACCAGTTTGGTCGTTATCGGCGTCCGTCCCGGCGGCAGCTCGTCAATCACCGACACATCGAGGTCAGCGAAATAGCTCATGGAAAGCGTGCGTGGTATCGGCGTGGCGCTCATCATCAACTGATGCGGCGCTTCGATCCGGCCGGACTTACCCTTCTGCCTCAGCATCAGCCGCTGTTGTACGCCGAAGCGGTGTTGCTCGTCGACGATCACCAACCCCAGTGCGGCAAACTGCACCTGCTCCTGAAAGATGGCATGCGTACCGATCACCAGCACGGCTTCGCCGCCCGATACTCTGGCAAGCGCCAGATCGCGCTCTTTCTTGTTCTGGCTGCCTGCCAGCCAAGCCACCTCAATATCCAGCGGAGCGAGCCAGACACTCAATTTACGGTAATGCTGCTCGGCGAGAATCTCCGTCGGCGCCATCATGGCGACCTGCCAACCATGCTCTATCGCCTGCAATGCGGCCATGGCCGCGACGATGGTTTTGCCGCTGCCAACATCGCCCTGCAGCAAGCGCTGCATCGGATGCGGTTGGGTCAGATCGCGGGTGATTTCAAGGGCGGCTCTTTGTTGCGCCGCCGTCAATTTGAACGCCAGATTTTTCAGCAGCGCAGTGATCAGTTTTCTGGAAGGCGGCAAGGCAGGGGCGCCGAGGCTGCGACGGCGAGCGTAGTGGCGGCGCATGGAGAGTTGCTGCGCCAACAGCTCATCATAGGCCAGACGGCGCCAAAAGGGATTC
>DIVE01000030.1:12056-16398 GCA_002423265.1 Methylophilaceae bacterium UBA6140
TGATCTGGCTCGGATAAAAATGCAGAAAACGCATGGTCAACTGACCACCGCCGTCATCCCGCAGTTGCGAGATCAGCACCTTGCGCGGCTTGTACTGTACTTCGGTATGTACGACTTCACCCTCTATCTGCGCCTGCGCGCCGATGCGCAAATCCCTGATGGGGGTGATCCGGGTTTCATCAACATAGCGCAACGGCAAATGCAAAAGCAGGCCCTGCACATCAATGATGCCCAGCTTTTGCAAACGGGCCAACACAGGCTTGCCGATAAATCCGCAATCAGCGAGTTTCATGCTGAAGCCTGCCGACACCCGGGATTCCGTCGCCGTATGATCGGGCTACAACACCATCACGCCATCGGCTTCCACCAGTGCGCCGCGCGGCAAGGAGGCGACACCGACGGCAGCACGTGCCGGGTAAGGCGCGGAGAAATATTCGGCCATAATGGTGTTTACCAGGGCGAAATTGGAAAGATCGGTCAAAAACACGTTGAGCTTGACGATATCGGCCATCGAACCGCCGGCCGCTTCCGTCACTGCGCGCAGATTCTGGAACACGCGATGCACCTGCGCCTCTATGCCCTCGACCATTTGCATGCTCGCAGGGTCGAGGCCGATCTGCCCGGAGAGATAAACCGTGCCGCCGACCTTGACGGCTTGAGAATAAGTGCCGATCGCTTGCGGTGCACCGGCGGTATGAATGATTTCCTTGGTCATGTTTCTGTCCTGTGTTTTGCCTGTTGGAATGGAGATGGAAGCGTGAACTATTGCACCCGCTGTTCGGCACCCGAGCCTTTGACCCGGTTGATTCTGATCATGTCCGGAATCTTGCGCAGCCGGCGCATGAGATCAGCCAGATGGATGCGGTTTTCCACCTGCACGGTGAAATGCATATTGGTATAGGCGCTACCGTCCGGCTCCTCCATACTGACGTGATCGATATTGGAGCCGGCATCGGCAATGCCTGCAGCGATCTTGGCCAGCATGCCGCGCTGATTGGCGACCGTCACCCTCAGGTTGACCTTGAACAAACGCTTGCTGTCCGACTCCCACTCCACATCCAGCCATTTTTCCGGATCAAGCTTGAATTTGCGGATGGCAGGGCAGTCGTGCGTATGAATCACCAGGCCCTTGTCCTTGTTGATAAAGCCGAGAATAGGATCCCCTGGAATCGGCCGGCAACACTGCGCGAACTGTACGGCCATGCCTTCCGAGCCGCGTATGGTGATGGTGTCTAGCACCTTGTTGAGCTGGCGCGCCTGACGCTCCGCAGGACTCTCCAGCAAACTTTCTTCGGCGCGCTGCTCGTCCGTCTTCGCCATCAGCTGATGCGCCACCATGACGTTCAAGCGCTTGCCGAGTCCGATGTCGGTCAGCACTTCTTCGCGGCTCTTCGCGCCATAATCGCGCAGCAGCTTCTGCCAGCGCAACTCGTCGATCTCTGCCGGATCCACATGCAGCGCACGCAAGGCCTGGTTCAGCATGCGCTCGCCCAGATGTGCCGATTCGGTCGACTGCATGGACTTGAGGAAATGGCGGATGTGCGCGCGCGCCTTGCCGGTAATGACGTAATTCAGCCAGGCCGGATTCGGCTTGGCCTGGGTTGCGGTAATGATCTCGACGTTGTCGCCGTTGTGCAATTCGGTACGTAGCGGCGCCAATTCCTGATTGATCTTGACCGCCACGCAACTGTTGCCGATATCGGTATGTACGGCATAGGCAAAGTCGACTGCCGTCGCACCCTTGGGCAAAGCCATGATCTTGCCTTTGGGTGTAAACACATAGACTTCGTCAGGAAAGAGATCGACCTTGAAATGCTCAAGGAACTCGAGCGAATCGGCGCTCTCGCTCTGAATATCGAGCAAGCGCTGCAGCCATTGATGTGTCTGTTGTTGCAGAGCGGTCAGATGCGCATCGGTGGTTTTGTAAAGCCAGTGCGCGGCGACCCCGGCCTCGGCGATGTTGTGCATCTCCTGACTACGCACCTGCACTTCGATCGGCGTGCCGAAAGGACCGAACAGCGTCGTGTGCAATGACTGGTAACCGTTGGCCTTGGGGATGGCGATGTAATCCTTGAACTTGCCGGGAATCGGCTTATAGAGTCCATGTAGCGCACCCAACGCCAGGTAGCAGGTCGGCAGGTCGCGAACGATGACACGAAACCCGTAAATGTCGTAAATTTGCGAGAAGGTGATGGTTTTTCCAGTCATCTTCTTGTAAATGCTGTAAAGATGCTTTTCTCTGCCGGTGACATCAGCCTCGATCTTGAGCTCTTTCAACCGTTGCCTGATCGCATCCAGTATCTTGCCGACAACCTCCTTGCGGTTACCGCGCGCCGCCATCACCGCCTTGCTCAGAACGCCATAGCGCATCGGGTACAAGTACTTGAAGCTGAGGTCTTCCAGTTCCTGAAAGATGTTGTTGAGCCCGAGCCGGTTCGCAATCGGCGCATAGATATCAAGGGTTTCGCGGGCGATACGTTTGCGCTTTTCCGGCACCATCACATCCAGCGTCTGCATGTTGTGCAAGCGATCAGCCAGTTTGACCAGAATCACCCGCACATCCTGCGACATGGCCAGCAGCATTTTGCGGAAATTTTCCGCCTGCGCCTGCATCGCGTTCTGGAATTCGATCTTGTCGAGTTTGGAAAGGCCGTCGACCAGCTCGGCAACCTGTTTACCGAACTTGTCGCTGATTTCCTGCTTGGTGATACCGGTGTCTTCCACCACATCGTGCAACAAAGCCGCCAGCAAGGTCGGCGTATCGAGATGAAGTTCGGCCAGTATGCAGGCGACCGACACCGGATGCGTGATATACGGCTCGCCGCTACGGCGTATCTGGCCCTCATGGGCCGCAGCGCTGTAGCGGTAGGCCTCCCAGACCTGGGCGATGTCTTCCGGCTTGAGGTACTCTTTAAGACGCAGCGTCAGCTGCGATTCTTCGCTGTCGGCAGGCAGCAAAGGCGGTGGAACAGGCTTTACGGATTCCTGGGAACGTTTTGCCGATGCCTTGCCCATGACAACTTAGGCATGTCCGCGATTCAATACTTCAAGACCGACCTTGCCTGCTGCAATTTCGCGCAATGCCAGCACAGTAGGCTTGTCTTTCAGGCCGTGCGTGTTGACCAGCGGCTCGGAACCGTTGGCCAGCTGACGGGCGCGGTAAGCCGCCACCAAGGTCAGATGAAAACGGTTGGGGATTTTTTCAAGGCAATCATCTACGGTAATACGTGCCATCTTTATTCTCCGGATTCTGGACGTGCATTTAATTCAGCGCGGTTGCGCTATTTGATACTGTTGAGCAAGCCCCGGTGCTTCTGAAGCTGTTTTTCACACCTGAGCCGCTGCGAGTGAATAATGGTTCTCAGGTCATCCAGCGCGATCTGAAAATTGTCATTGATTATAACATAGTCGAACTCGACCACATGGCTGATCTCCTCACGCGCTGCGGCGAGGCGGCGGGCGATGACCTCGGCGCTGTCCTGTCCGCGATGGGTCAGTCGATGTGCGAGCGTATCGATCGAAGGCGGCAATATAAAAATGCCGATAGTTTCCGGCAACTGGTTTCTCACCTGCTGCGCACCCTGCCAGTCGATCTCCAGAATCAGATCGTTACCTGCTTTCAGCATCGCCTCCACCAGCCGCTGAGAAGTGCCGTAGCGGGCGCCATGCACCTCTGCCGCCTCCAGAAAGTCACCATCACCCATCATCCTGAGGAATTCCGGCTCCGAAACAAAATGATAGTGCACACCATCGACCTCGCCCGGACGCGGCTTGCGCGTGGTGTATGAAACCGAGAGTTTAATCTGGCTGTCGAGCTGCAGCAGGGCTGCAACGAGGCTGGTTTTGCCGGTGCCGGAAGCCGCCGCCACGACGAAAAGATTGCCGCTCATACCGATTCACCCACCATGCCATGCTCAGCCAACTTGCGCTTGTAGATGATCGAAGAAATCAACGAAGCGACGATGAAGACCACGCCGATGAGGCCGGTGAATACCTCCGGCACATGCTCATAAATCGAATAGAACATGATGAGCCCCAGTATGCCGATCGCGTAATGCGCGCCGTGTTCCAGATAGACATATTTCTGCAGAGTGCCGCGATAGACGAAATGCACTGTCAGCGAGCGCACGAACATCGCGCCGACGGTGAGGCCAAGCATGATGATGACGACATCACGGGTAATCGCAAACGCGCCGATGACGCCGTCGAACGAAAAGGAAGCATCCAGCACTTCAAGATAGAGAAAACCCATGACGCCGTTGCGCTTGGCGACCTTGCCGATAGCTTCCGCCTCGGCCTGCGAACCGAAAAAACTGCCCAGACTGTCGACCAGAATATACAG
>DIVE01000034.1:0-814 GCA_002423265.1 Methylophilaceae bacterium UBA6140
CGTGCAGCATCCCGGCAGGCGGGAGGCCGAATGGAAAAACAGCGATGTCTGTTCTGTGTGAAAACATAGTGATGTGAATATAAAGCTTTTAGCGGCAGATGACAACCATACGGGGATTTGTATTTTTCTATCAAGACGATAGATTGCCGCCGCCTGTCTTCGACAGCTTCGTCCTGAACCACATGACGTAGCCGGAAAGCGCGTAAATCAGCGAGACGATGAAGAGAATCACCGGCGGGCTATATGACACCAGCACAATGGCCAGCACAATCAGCAGAATCACGATGAAGGGCACGCTGCGACGCAGGTTGATATCCTTGCCGCTGTAGAATTTCAAATCACTGACCATGGAAATCCCGGCGAATACGGTAATACTCCAGGCCAGCCATTTCATATGGATCAAATCGAACAGCAAACCGGTCCCGGCGATGCGATTGTCGAAGGAGATCCAGACCAGGCCGGCAAGCAAGGCCGCAGCAGCGGGGCTGGGCAAGCCCTGGAAATAACGCTTGTCGCTGTCATCGAGCTTGGTATTGAAGCGGGCAAGACGCAGCGCGGCACAAGCACAATAAATGAAGGCGGCAATCCAGCCCAACTTGCCGAGCGGCTTCAAGGCCCATACATAGAGCACCAGCGCCGGCGCAACGCCAAACGACACCATATCGGAAAGGCTGTCGTACTCGGCACCAAATGCACTCTGGGTATTGGTCATACGCGCCACCCGGCCATCAAGCCCATCCAGCACCATGGCGATGAAAATTGCAGCTGCGGAATGCTCATAATTGCCGTTCATGGCTTGCACAATCGCATAAAA
>DIVE01000034.1:849-8433 GCA_002423265.1 Methylophilaceae bacterium UBA6140
TTTCAGCCATTGCGGTGTTTCCTGAAGAGTATTTTTCTGGATGCATCTAGTCTGGATGCATCTAGTATAGCAAAGACCACGACAACTCCAGCATTGACCGGACAGCGTGCCAGGAGTTTTGCCGAGACCGGGCCGAAGCCATGCGGCGGCGCTCTGTGATAGTATCTCGGCTTCGATTATTTGTCGCCTTTATGCAATTTACTCTCTCCACACAAGACGGCAGCG
Source organism: Methylophilaceae bacterium UBA6140 (assembly GCA_002423265.1). Classification (GTDB taxonomy): domain Bacteria; phylum Pseudomonadota; class Gammaproteobacteria; order Burkholderiales; family Methylophilaceae; genus UBA6140. The sequence continues at coordinate 1,075 of DIVE01000034.1, forward strand.
CCAGACGCGGCAGCCTGAAACTCCCGCACGGCGAGGTACAGACACCGGCGTTCATGCCGGTCGGTACCTACGGCTCGGTGAAATCGCTGTCGCCGGTCGAAATCCGCGAGATCGGCGCGCATATCATTCTGGGCAACACCTTTCACCTCTGGTTGCGTCCGGGGCTGGAAGTGATTGCCGCGCACGGCGGCCTGCACCAGTTCATGGGCTGGGACGGCCCGATCCTGACCGATTCCGGCGGCTTTCAAGTCTGGAGCTTGGGCGATCTGCGCAAAATATCGGAAGAAGGCGTCAAGTTCCGCTCGCCGATCAACGGCGACACCTGCTTTCTGACACCGGAAGAGTCGATGCGCATTCAGAAGGTGTTGAATTCCGACATCGCCATGATCTTCGACGAATGCACGCCCTACCCGGCCTCGCACCGCGAGGCTGAAGATTCGATGCAGCTCAGCCTGCGCTGGGCGCAGCGCAGCAAGGCCGAATTCGAGAGGTTATCCGGGCCAGGCGACAAGCAGCCGGGGCGGAACGCCTTGTTCGGCATCATTCAGGGCGGCATGTATGAAGATCTGCGTGACATCTCTCTCAACGGGCTGATCGACATCGGCTTCGACGGCTATGCGATCGGCGGTCTTTCTGTCGGCGAACCGAAAGAAGACATGCTGCGCATCCTTGCCCACACCGCACCCGGAATGCCGCTGGACAAGCCGCGTTACCTGATGGGCGTCGGCACGCCGGAAGATCTGGTAGCCGCCGTGGCCGCCGGGGTGGACATGTTCGATTGCGTCATGCCGACGCGCAATGCGCGCAACGGCTGGCTGTTCACGCGTCACGGCGACATCAAGCTGAAAAACGCGCGCCACAAGACCGATACCGGGCCACTCGACCCGGATTGCAACTGCTACACCTGCCGCAATTTCAGCCGCGCCTATCTGCATCATCTGCACAGGCTGGGCGAGATTCTCGGCGCACGCCTCAACACCATCCACAACCTGCACTATTATCAGGAACTGATGGCTGGCATGCGCAGCGCGATTGAACAAGGCAGGTTCGCCGAATTTGTCGAGGAATTCAAGCGCCAGCGCAGCAGTCTATGCTAGAATTTTCCGATTGTTTTCTTCGTTTTTCGTATTTTTAAGAAAGGTTTAACGTGTTCATCAGTTCCGCTTACGCCAATGCTTCTGCCGCTGCTGCCTCCCCAGACTGGACCAGCTTCCTCCCTCTCGTCGTCATTTTCGTGCTGTTCTGGTTCATGCTGATCCGCCCGCAAATGAAGCAGGCCAAACAACATCGCACCATGGTCGCCGCATTGCAAAAAGGCGATGAAGTCACGGTCGCCGGTGGTATCGTCGGCAAGATCACCAAGGTTGGCGATGATTTCGTCGATGTCGAAATCGCTCCGGAAATCAGCATCCATGTGCAAAAGCATTCTGTACAGGCGCTGCTGCCCAAAGGCACGATCAAAGCACTGTAAGCATCACCCGCCAGGCCTGAACCCTTTATCCATGTTCCTGTCCTTGTTGTCGTCAATCGAATCCAATCGAGCCGCATCATGAATCGTTATCCCTTATGGAAATACCTGCTGGTCGCCATCAGTCTGATTCTGGCAGTCGTCTACTCGCTGCCTAACGTTTTTGGCGAATCCCCCGCAGTCCAGATCAGCACATCGAAAAACCATGTGCAGATCGATACCGGCCTGCTGGAACGGGTCGAAGAAGGTCTGAAGCAGGAAGGGATCAGCTACGACGCGATCTATCTCGACGCCAGCGGCATCAAGGTACGCTTTGCCAACCCGGATACGCAGATCAAGGCCAAGGATGTGCTGGCGCAAATGCTGGGTTCGGACTACGTGATCGCACTTAACCTGCTGTCNNCTGGACCTGCGCGGCGGCGTGCATTTCCTGCTTGAAGTCGATATGAATGCTGCGCTGACACAGGCCGCTGAGCGCTATGTCGGCGACTTCCGCAGCGCTTTCCGCAAGGACAAGATCAACTATCAGGGCATCTCGCGCGAAGGTCAGACGGTGCTGATCCGCTTCACCAGCGCCGAAGAGGTCGCCAAGGTTGAGCGTATCATCAACCGCGACTTTCCCGACCTGACCATCAAGGAAACCGTCAGCGGCAACGAGACCATCGTCGTCGCCAGCCTGAGCCCGGCAGCGCAGAAACGGATTCAGGATTTCGCACTGAAACAGAACATTCAGACCCTGCACAACCGCATTAATGAGCTCGGCGTGGCTGAACCCATCATCCAGCAGCAGGGCGCCAACCGCGTCGTGGTGCAACTTCCCGGCGTGCAGGATACCGCCAAGGCGAAAGAAATCCTCGGTCGCACCGCCACGCTGGAAATTCGCATGGTCGATGAAGAAAAAAGCGACGCCGTAACGCTGGAAAATGCGTCCAAGGGCCAGGCACCGTTCGGCACCGAATTCTTCGTCGATCGTAACGGCCAGCCCTTGCTGGTAAAGAAGAGCGTGGTACTGACCGGCGATTACATCACCGATGCCGGCCCGGGGCTTGATCAACAGTCCGGCGGCTCGGTCGTGCATGTCACGCTGGACGGCCGCGGCGCCGGTATATTCAAGCAGGTCACACGCGAAAACGTCGGCAAGCGCATGGCGATCCTGCTGATCGAACGAGGCGAGGCCGAGGTCATCACCGCGCCTGTCATCCGTGAGGAAATCGGCGGCGGCCGCGTACAGATATCGGGCATGGCCAACATCAAGGAAGCTACCGATGTCGCGCTCTTGCTGCGTGCCGGCGCACTGGCAGCGCCGATGGATATTATCGAGGAACGTACCGTCGGCCCCAGCATGGGTGAAGAAAACATCAAGCGCGGCATGCACTCGGTTCTCTGGGGCTTCGCCGCCATCGCGATTTTCATGATTGCCTACTACATGCTGTTCGGCACGGTTTCCGTGCTTGCGCTCGGTATTAACCTGTTGCTGCTGGTGGCGATTCTCTCAATGCTGCAGGCCACGCTGACGCTACCCGGTCTCGCCGCAGTGGCGTTGACGCTGGGTATGGCAATCGACGCCAACGTGCTGATCAACGAGCGCATCCGCGAGGAACTGCGTAACGGCAACACGCCGCAGGCTTCGATCCACGCCGGTTACAGCCGTGCCTGGGACACCATTCTCGACTCCAACGTCACCACCCTGATTGCGGGCCTGGCGCTGTTCATGTTCGGCTCCGGTCCGGTCAAGGGTTTTGCGGTGGTTCACGTGCTGGGTATTCTGACTTCGATGTTCAGTGCGGTTCTGGTTTCGCGCGCCATCGTCAACGGCATTTACGGTTATCGCCGCAAGCTGACCAATCTCTCGATCGGCTAACGGTCAACGGGCACTGGATACTTAAACAACGGCTAGAGCATATATAGAGCACAACTATGGAATTTTTCCGGATCAAAAAAGATATTCCCTTCATGAGCTACGGCCGCCTGACAACGGCCATATCGCTCATCACTTTCCTGCTGGCGATTTACTTTCTCGCCGTGCGCGGATTGAATCTGGGGGTCGATTTCACCGGCGGCACCATGATGGAGGTCAGCTATCCGGAACCCGCCAAAATCGCCGAGATTCGCACCGCAGTGCAAAGCGTCGGTTTGAGCGATGTCACGGTACAGAATTTTGGCACCAGCCGGGACGTGCTGATTCGCCTGCCGGTCAAGGAGGGCCTGACCACCGCTCAGCTGTCAGAAGAAGTAATGGCTGCGTTGCGCGCCGCTGACAACTCAGTCGTCATGAACCGCGTCGAATTCGTCGGTCCGCAGGTCGGCCAGGAGCTCTATGAGAACGGCGCACTGGCCTTGCTGCTGGTCAGTATCGGCATCATGCTCTATCTGTACTTCCGTTTCGAGTGGCAATTCGCGCTGGCCGCCATCATCGCCAACTCGCACGATGTGGTCATCATTCTCGGCTTCTTCGCCTTCTTCCAGTGGGAATTCAACCTGACGGTTCTTGCTGCCGTGCTGGCCGTACTCGGCTACTCGGTCAACGAATCGGTGGTGGTCTTCGACCGAATCCGCGAAAATTTCCGCAAGATGCGCAAGGCACTGCCGAAAGAGGTCATCGACAACGCCATTACCCGCACCATGTCGCGCACCATCATCACCCACTTCTCGACCCAGTTGATGGTGCTGTCCATGCTGATGTTCGGCGGCGAGGTGCTGCACAACTTCTCGCTGGCGCTGACCATCGGCATTCTGTTCGGCATTTATTCGTCGGTACTGGTCGCCAGCCCGATCGTGCTCTTCCTTGGCGTATCGCGCGAAACTTTTGTTTCCTCCGAGAAGAAGCCGGTCGAAGAAGAAGCCATGTCTTAAGCGGTATTCTTGACAAGCAAGGTTCTTACGCCCGACACTAGCAGCGTCTCTTAACCCTACAAGACCCCTTGGACCAGATCCCCTTATCGATGCAGCTTGGTGCTCTCGCCATGCTGCTATTTATTTCCGCATTCTTTTCAGTTTCTGAAACCAGCCTGATGTCGGTCAACCGTTACCGGTTGCGCCACCTGGCAAAAGACGGCCATCGCGGCGCGCGGCTGGCGGTTTCACTGCTGAACAAGACCGATAAGCTGCTGGGCATGATCCTGCTCTGCAATAATCTCGCCAATGCCGCATCCGCAACACTGGTGACTGTCATCAGCATCAACCTGTTCGGCGAAGGGGAGATTGTTCTGATGTCGGCTACGCTGACCGTCACCTTTGCGATTCTGGTGTTCAGCGAAATATCACCCAAAGTTTTTGCCGCTGCGCACTCGGAAAAACTTGCGCTGTTCTGCAGCTATATCCTCTACCCGCTGTTAAAGGTCACCACACCGGTCGTCTGGTTCGTCAATCTGTTCGTGCAGGGCTTGCTCAGAATCCTCGGCATCAAGGTCAATTTTGCCGAAGCCAGCCACGGCATTTCGATGGAAGAACTGCGCAGCATCGTGCTCGATGCCGGCAGCTATATCCCGAAAAAGCACCGGGCGATTCTGCTCAATCTGTTCGATCTGGAAAAAATCACGGTCGACGATGTCATGACAGCCCATACCCAGATCGAAGCGATCAATTTCGACAATCCGCTGGAATCCATACTGCAGCAGCTCTCGACCAGTCATCACACGCGACTGCCGGTGAGGCAGGGGCCTAACGAAGAAATTATCGGCATCCTGCACATCCGCAAGGCGATGAACCAGCTGCGTGACGGCGAACTGGACATGGAAGCGCTGCACGAAATCATTACCGAGCCCTACTTCATCCCTTCCGGCACGCCGCTATATACGCAGATGCAGCAATTTCAAGAGAAAAAGCAGCGGATTGCCCTGGTTGTCGACGAATATGGTGAACTGAAAGGTCTGATCAGCCTCGAAGATATATTGGAAGAAGTGATCGGTGATTTCACGACTCAATCGCCGCTGCGCATGAGCTCTTACCGGCAGGAAGAAGACGGCAGCTGGATAGTCGACGGTAGCAGCCATCTGCGCGACCTGAACAAGAAGCTGGGACTGAGTTTTCCGCTGGATGGCCCGAGAACGCTGAACGGACTTGTGCTGGAGCATTTTGAGGACATCCCGGAACCCAATACCAGCTTCAAAATCGGTGCCCATCGTCTCGAAGTTCTGCAAACCCAGGACAGAATCGTCAAGAGCGTCCGGATTTACCCTTGACCCGCGATCTGGAGCTGTCCCGGAAAGCAGATAAACCCTGCCGGCTTCAGGCTTGAAATTTTCCTGATTAGGCTCAAAATACTAGTGACATATGGCTAACACCAAGCATCAAGACAGCGTAATATCAGAGACTAGAACGGCGAAACCGAAGCCGCCAGCGATGTACAAGGTCATTTTGCTGAATGACGATTACACGCCGATGGAATTCGTTGTCGATGTCATACAGCGTTTTTTTGGCAGGACGCGTGAACAAGCCACGCAGATCATGCTCAAAGTTCATACGGAAGGTGCTGGCGTCTGCGGGGTTTACCCGCACGACATCGCTGAAACCAAGATGAATCAGGTGATGCAGCATGCACAGCAGCACCAGCATCCGCTGCAATGTGTCATGGAAATTGCTTGAAAATCGCCAATCTGCCGCCACACAACAGTCGCAACCGGTTATTGAAGTAATAGTGCAGTACCCCGCAATCCAAGTTTGAACAAGCAAGGTGCCCAAAATGATAGCGCAAGAATTAGAAGTCTCCCTCCACATGGCCTTTATGGACGCTCGACAGAAGCGTCATGAACTGATCACGGTGGAACACCTGCTGCTGGCGATGATCGACAATCCGACAGCGGCCGATGTATTGCGCTCCTGTGGCGCCAATCTGGACAACCTGCGCACAGAGCTCAACAATTACATTGAAGAACACACTCCGGTCGTCGGCGGCACAGACGAGGTCGATACCCAGCCCACGCTGGGCTTTCAGCGCGTCATCCAGCGCGCCATCCTGCACGTGCAATCCTCCGGCAAGAAGGAAGTGACCGGCGCCAACGTACTGGTAGCCATTTACGGCGAAAAGGATTCGCATGCCGTGTTCTTTCTGCACCAGCAAGGCATCACCCGCCTGGATGTCGTCAACTTCATTTCGCACGGCGTTGCCAGAATGGCGGACGGCACCACCAAACGCAGCGAATCCGAGCAAGAGCCGGAAACCGAGGCCTCACCGGCCGGTGCGCTGGAAAGCTACACATTGAACCTCAACCAGCAAGTGGCCGCCGGCAAGATCGACCCGCTGATCGGCCGTTCGCTGGAAATCGAACGCGTGATCCAGACCCTCTGCCGCCGCCGCAAGAACAATCCCCTGCTGGTCGGCGAAGCCGGCGTCGGCAAGACCGCCATCGCTGAAGGCCTGGCACAACGTATTGTCGAAGGCAACGTGCCGGATGTGCTGGGCAACTCGGTCATCTATTCGCTCGACATGGGTGCACTGCTGGCCGGCACCAAGTATCGCGGCGATTTTGAACAGCGCCTGAAAGCAGTCATGAAGAAGCTCACGGAGCAGCCGAATGCAATTCTGTTCATTGACGAGATCCATACACTGATCGGCGCCGGCTCCGCCAGCGGCGGCACGCTGGACGCCTCCAACCTGCTGAAACCGGCACTCTCCAACGGCAGCCTGAAATGTATAGGCGCAACGACCTATCAGGAATATCGCGGAATTTTCGAAAAAGACCACGCGCTTTCCCGTCGTTTTCAGAAAGTCGATGTGATCGAGCCCAGCGTGATCGAAACGGTGGAGATTCTCAAAGGCCTGAAATCACGCTTCGAGGATCATCACAAGGTGAAATATTCGGCCAGCGCACTGACCACGGCCGCCGAGCTATCGGCCAAGTACATCAATGACCGTCACCTGCCGGATAAGGCGATCGACGTCATCGACGAGG
>DIVE01000032.1:0-3152 GCA_002423265.1 Methylophilaceae bacterium UBA6140
GTTTCATCAGCTCGGTGAACATGCGACCGCGTTCCAGTTGCTTGCGGGTCGCTTCGTCCAGATCGGAAGCGAACTGCGCGAATGCTGCCAGTTCACGGTACTGAGCCAGCGCCAGACGCACACCGCCGCCCAGCTTCTTGATCACCTTGGTCTGTGCGGCACCACCAACGCGGGATACCGAAATACCGGCGTTGATCGCAGGACGGATACCGGCGTTGAACAGGTCGGTTTCCAGGAAGATCTGGCCGTCAGTAATCGAAATCACGTTGGTCGGAACGAATGCGGAAACGTCACCGGCCGCAGTTTCAATCACAGGCAACGCGGTCAATGAACCGGTCTTGCCCTTGACGGCACCGTTGGTGAACTTCTCGACATAGTCTTCGTTAACACGAGCAGCACGCTCGAGCAGGCGGGAGTGAATATAGAACACGTCACCCGGATAAGCTTCGCGGCCCGGTGGGCGGCGCAGCAACAGGGAAATCTGACGGTAGGCAATCGCTTGCTTGGTCAAGTCATCGTAAACAATCAGCGCATCTTCGCCGCGGTCACGGAAGTATTCACCCATGGTGCAACCGGAGTAAGGAGCAATGAACTGCAGCGCGGCGGAGTCGGAAGCAGAAGCGGCAACAACGATGGTGTATGCCATCGCGCCGTTTTCTTCCAGCTTGCGTACCACGTTGGCAATCGTAGAAGCCTTCTGGCCGATCGCAACGTAGATACAGGTCATGTTCTGACCCTTCTGATTGATGATCGCATCAACTGCGACAGCGGTCTTGCCGGTCTGACGGTCGCCAATGATCAACTCACGCTGACCGCGGCCAACCGGAACCATGGAATCGATGGATTTCAGACCGGTTTGTACCGGCTGCGAAACGGATTTACGGGCAATCACGCCAGGCGCAACCTTTTCGATCTTGTCGGTCATCTTAGCGTTGACCGGACCCTTGCCGTCGATCGGCTGACCCAGTGCGTTAACCACGCGGCCGATCAGCTCAGGACCAACCGGCACTTCCAGAATGCGGCCGGTACATTTGCATGTATCACCTTCGGTGATGTGTTCGTAAGCGCCCAGCACCACGGCACCAACGGAGTCGCGCTCAAGATTGAGCGCCAGACCGAAAGTATTGCCGGGAAACTCGATCATCTCACCGGACATGACGTTGGACAAACCGTGAATACGGACGATACCGTCAGTCACAGAAATGACAGTACCCTGGGTACGCGCCTCTGCACTGGTATCGTAATTTTCTAATCTGCTTTTAATCAGTTCACTGATTTCTGATGTGGATAACTGCATTACTCTGTCTCCTGACCCATGAAGGCCTAATTAATGAGCGGCCTAACTTTTAAGCGTGTAGGCCAACTCTTGAAGTTGGCCGCGGACGGAAGCGTCGATGACGGTGTCGCCGATCACGATCTTGATCCCGCCGATAATCTCGGGATCNNGGCGCTGTCGGCTGGCTTTGCAGCAGCGGTGATTTCCGCCTCCAGTACGCCTTCGTCCTCAGCCTTCAGCACTTCAAATGCCTTGGCAACTTCCGGCAACAAAGCCAGACGGCCATATTCGCCAAGCAGCTTGATCAGATTGGCGCCCGATTCGTCGAGCCTTTTATCGCAAATCGATAAAAACATCTGTTCAAGTTCAGCTGCTGTTACTTTGGGATTATCGATGTAAGCCCTCATCTGCTCGTCAGCAGCAACGGCAGCGGCAAAACTCAGCATTTCCGACCATTTGGTCAGCGCGTTGTTCTGCTTGGCAAGCCGGAATGCGGCAACAGCGTAAGGTCTAACGATAGTGATTGCTTCAGCCATGATCGTGCCTGTCTTTCCTAGAGCTCGTTGGCGATAGTGTTCAGCATATCGGCATGTGTCTTGGCATCAATCTCTTTACGCAGAATCTTCTCTGCGCCAGCCACTGCGAGCGCGGAAACCTGCTGACGCAAACCTTCCTTGGCGCGGTTAACTTCTTGATCGATCTCGGCCTTGGCACCGGCGATGATACGATCACCTTCGGTTTTGGCAGCTTCCTTGGCAGCTTCAACGATGTCAGTCGCACGCTTTTCAGCCTGGGAAATAATATCGCTTGCGCGCAGCTTGGCTTCGTCTATGGTCTCGGCCGAACGCTTCGCAGCCTGCTCCAGTTCACTACGGCCTCGTTCACCCGCTGCCAAACCATCCGCGATTTCTTTCTGGCGCTTTTCAATGGCACCCAGCAAAGGTGGCCAGATGAACTTGGCTGTAAACCAAATCAGCACCGCGAATGTAATAGCCTGCGCAAAGAGTGTCAGGTTTATATTCATCTTTTGCTCCTAGCAGCAAAGCCCGGCCGATGCGGCAGGACTCTGCAGCTAAACTGGTAAGTTAACGACTTAGGAAACCACTGCCAACAACGGGTTGGCGAAGGCAAACATCATGGCCAGACCAACACCGATAATGAAGGAAGCGTCGATCAGACCCAGCAGCAGGAAGACCTTAACTTGCAGAGAAGCTGTCAATTCTGGCTGACGCGCTGCGCCGTCCAGGAAACTGGCACTCATGATACCGATGCCGATACAGGCACCTGCAGCACCGAGGCCGATGATCAGGCCGATACCAATGCCTGTGTATGCTTGAATCATTGCTAAAAATTGCACGCTTTCCATTACTTTTCCTTTCGATATTAAGGGCTACTGCAATAAAACACTAAAACAACAAACTAAATTACTGATAAATCAATGACTTTCATGCGCCATCGAGAGATAAACCACTGTCAACGTCATGAAAATAAAGGCCTGCAATGTCACAATCAGAATGTGGAAGATTGCCCAGCCGACACCCAGGAACGCGCCGAAGAACGTACCGACCAGACCGGTCGCCGCCCACATGCCCAAGAGCAGGAAGATCACTTCGCCGGCATACATGTTGCCGAACAGACGCAGGGAGTGGGAGAGGGGTTTGGAAACGTATTCGATGACATTGAAAAGAAAATTGGGAATCCAGACCAGCGGGTTACTGCCGAACGGGGAGCAGAACAGCTCATGAATCCAGCCGCCCAGACCTTTGACATTGATGGCAAAGAAAATCATCAGAAACCAGACCGACAGCGCCAGGGCAAATGTGGCGTTGATGTCGGAGGTCGGCACGCTACGCCAGTATTCCAGACCGAACACGTG
>DIVE01000032.1:3286-15754 GCA_002423265.1 Methylophilaceae bacterium UBA6140
CCGCCATCGCCGACGGAGACCGCATTATTTGAAAGGTGATGTGATATGTACCCGGAAGGAGTTAACTCGTGCTCTGTCGCCATAACTTTTAACCTTGCTTTTTACTTTCACTATTGAGGGCATACACTGCCGTTCCGGACAATATTGCTGCAGCCGCCAGCGAGCTGAACAGCGCCATCAGTACAATATGATCCGCGTAAACCTTAAAACTCAGCCACAGCAGTAACACGATCACCAGAATCTTGACTGCTTCAGCAATGAGCATATTGGCGAGTATTGCGCCTGCCTGTTTACTGTTTTCACTGCGCCTGGCTATGCGCGTTGCAACGAAACTGCCCGCCAGAACCGCACCTCCGCCAATCAGGCCGGATAGCAGGCCCGGCAAACCGGCAAATACGAAAGCGACCAGCGCGATCGAAACCGTACTGAGGCTTTGCCATTTCGCGGCGCGCTTGAAAACTGACGCGATTTTTTCAATTTCCGGCTGGCTTTTCGCCATGTCATCGGACGCTAAGTTGTTGTCAGACAAGTGATTTCCAGACCGAAGTTTACTGAGCCAGTGTTGCAGATTTGTTGCGGCCGTTTGACCGCAAAATTAATCAAGCCCTGAATTGTCTTGTTTAATGGCTGACAAGTCAAGCCCGTCAGTGGGAAGAGTCCTTAAATCTGGCAATGATGTCATCCAGCTGATCAAGGCTTGCGTAGCGAATTTTCAGAGTGCCGGAGCCGCCGCGACCTGTCTGTATTTGCACTGCCGCACCCAGCTTTTCGGCTAGATTCTCCTGCAGCCTCAGAATATCGCGATCGACGGCGACCTGCTTTGCCGGCTTCTTTTCGTCAACCGACAAACGCTTGACCAGGCGCTCCGCCTCTCTGACCGAAAGCTGTCTGGCGACCACTTGCTCGGCCGCCATTACCTGCCTTGCATCATCCAAAGCAAGCAGAGCGCGGGCGTGGCCCATGTCGATTTCGCCCTGCATCAGCATGGCCTGCACCGGTGGCAACAAATTGAGCAACCGCAGCAAATTGGTAACCGCTGTCCGCGAACGGCCAACCGCCTGGGACGCCAACTGATGNNTCAATCAAAGCCATTGCCAGCGCCGATTCATCCGGAATATCGCGCACCAGAACCGGCACCTCTTGCAGGCCGGCCAGCTGAGAAGCGCGCCAGCGGCGCTCGCCCGCGATAATTTCGTAACGGTCTTCCGGCCCGTTTGCCAGAGGACGCACCAGAATCGGCTGCATGATGCCTTGCGCCTTGATCGACTCAGCGAGGCTGGCGAGCGACTCCTGATCCATTTGCGTCCTCGGCTGATATTTACCGGGCTGCAGCTGGCCTACCCGCAGGATTTTCAACAAATCACCATCACTTGGGCCATCTCCGGCCAGCAACGAATCGAGGCCGCGCCCCAGTCCTTTCAACTTAACCATGATTTTCCCTAACTTGCGTTTGCGGCGCTTTGCCTGCTTTGACGATTGATGATTTCACCGGCCAAGGCCAGATAAGCCTGCGCGCCCTTGGACGAGCGGTCGTGAAACAGCACCGGCACACCGTAGCTCGGCGCTTCCGCCAGGCGGATATTACGCGGGATCACCGTGCGATAAACCTTGTCGCCGAAATGTTGCGCCAACTCACCGGAAACCTGTTGGGCAAGCATATTGCGATTATCGAACATGGTGCGCAGCAGGCCTTCGATTTCAAGCTCCGGATTGAGATGCTGGCGTACCTTCTTGATCGTGTTGACCAGGTCGGATAAACCTTCCAGCGCAAAATATTCGCACTGCATCGGGATCATCACGGCATGGGCGGCGGTCAGTGCATTGACCGTGATCAGACTCAGCGCCGGCGGGCAGTCAATCAGCACATAGTCGTAATCCTCCTGCAGCTCCTTCAAGGCAAACTTGAGCCGCGTTTCGCGCGCGATTTCATTCACCAGCTCGACTTCCGCCCCGGCCAGATCGCGGTTGGCGGGTGCCACGTCAAACTGCCCCTTGACCGAAGGTTGAATGACTTCCTTCAATGTGCTTTTTCCGATCAACACGTGGTAAATGGTTTTTTTCATGGCCGATTTATCAATGCCGCTGCCCGTTGTTGCATTGCCCTGCGCGTCAAGATCTATCAGCAGCACGCGGCGCTTGGTCGCCGCCAGGCTGGCCGCCAGATTGACACAGGTCGTAGTCTTGCCGACGCCGCCTTTTTGATTGCTGATTGCCAATATCTTCATGGATTAAGCCGCCTTGCTACGAGTATTCTCGTGGTGAGTATCTTGTGGATTGAATGGCAGGAAAATCAGGTGGCGTTGCGCATCCAGCCCGGCAACCGTCAAAGGCACAATGCGCTCGGGCTTGATATTGATCTGCGCCAGCTCGTCGTAAGGGTGCACACCCTTCATTGCCAGCCATTGCCCCTGTGGTTTGCACAGGTGCCTGGTCAAGCCGGTAAATTGATTGAGGTCGGAAAAGGCGCGCGAAATGATGACGTCATAAAGCGCCTCCGGCTTGAACTGCTCCACACGGTCACAAACCACCTCAAGATTGGCGATAGCCAGCTCCGCCTTGGCCTGACGCATGAAACTGGCTTTTTTGTGGCTGGAGTCGAGCACCGTCACTTTCAACTCAGGAAGACACAAGGCAAGCGGGATTCCCGGCAATCCGGCGCCGCTACCGACATCCAGCAAGCGCTCGGCTTTGATATGTGGCAACACGGCAAGGCTGTCCAGCAGATGCAGTGTCACCATGTCCTCCGGGGCACGTACGGCCGTCAGATTGTGTACCTTGTTCCATTTGTGCACCAAGGCCAGATAATGCAGCAATTTTTCGCGGATTTCGGGCGCGATCTCAAGCGCCATGGCTTCCAGCCCCTGCTGCAACCTGGTTTGCAAAGCTTGCTGATTGAATTCGCTCATGCCACTTTTTCCGATGCGCTGCTGTCTTTATTGCGCCCCTTGCGCTTCAGATAAACCAGCAGCAGTGAAATCGTTACCGGCGTGATGCCGCTGATGCGGCCGGCCTGACCGATATTTTCAGGTTTGTGCGCATTCAGTTTCTGCCTGGCTTCGATGGAAATGCCCTGCACATCGCCGTAATCCATATCCGGCGGCAACTTGATATTTTCGCTACCGCGCTGCCGCTCAATCTCTTCTGCCTGACGGTCGATATAGCCTTGATATTTTGCTGCGATTTCGACTTGCTGGCGTACCTGATCGTCCAAGACAGCTACTGCACCCTCAAGCCCACCCGGCAACGGCAATGTAAGCAAGGCGTCGTAGCTGATATCGGGACGGCGCAACAGCTCGAAAAGCGAATATTCACGCTCTATGGGCTTGCCGATCACGCGTAGCGCATCTTCAGCAGGCAAACTGGCGGGCTGCACAAACGTGCGCTTGAGCCTTTCCTGCTCACGGGCGATGGCATCCTGCTTGCGTGAAAACGCCTCCCAACGGACATCGTCCACCAGACCTATCCTGCGTCCGGCTTCTGTCAGCCGCATATCCGCGTTGTCTTCACGTAGCAACAAGCGGTATTCCGCACGACTGGTAAACATGCGATAGGGTTCGGTCACACCGGTCGTAACCAAATCGTCAACCAGTACACCGAGGTAAGCCTGGTCACGCGATGGGCTCCAACCGTCTTCATCTGCAGCATAGAGCGCGGCATTGGCGCCCGCGAGCAAACCCTGCGCCGCAGCCTCTTCATAACCGGTGGTGCCGTTGATCTGGCCGGCAAAAAACAGTCCCTCTACCGCCTTGGTTTCCAACGTGCTCTTGAGCGCGCGCGGATCATAGTAATCGTATTCGATGGCGTAGCCGGGCCGGAGAATATGTGCATTCTCCAGCCCCCGTATCGAACGTACCAGCTGGTATTGAATATCAAACGGCAGGCTGGTCGAAATGCCGTTGGGATAAATTTCATTCGTGGTCAGCCCCTCGGGCTCCAGAAATATTTGATGGGACTCCTTGTCCGCAAAACGGTGGATCTTGTCTTCGACTGAGGGGCAGTAACGCGGACCTACGCCTTCTATGACACCTGTATACATCGGTGAACGATCAAGCCCGCTACGGATGATTTCGTGTGTTCGCGCATTGGTCTGGGTAATCCAGCAGGAGACCTGGGCAGGATGCTGATCAACGCTGCCGAGGAAAGAAAATACCGGTACCGGCGTATCACCGGGCTGCTCCTGCATGACGGAATAATCGATGGTGCGCCCGTCGATACGCGGCGGCGTGCCGGTTTTCAACCTGCCAGCGGGCAGGCCGATCTCGCGCAACCTTGCAGCGAGCGAGAGGGAAGGAGGGTCGCCGGCTCGGCCGGCCTGATAGTTTTTCAGACCGACGTGTATCAGCCCGCCAAGAAAAGTGCCGGCGGTCAGCACCACCGCCTTGGACCTGAACTGCAAGCCAAGCTGCGTCACCACACCGCTGACGCGTTCACCCTCAAGCAATATATCATCCACCGCTTGCTGGAAAAGCCAGAGATTAGGCTGATTTTCCAGCTTGCGCCGTATGGCAGCCTTGTAAAGAATGCGATCGGCTTGCGCGCGCGTGGCACGTACGGCAGGGCCCTTGCTGGCGTTGAGTATGCGAAACTGTATACCACCCTCATCAATAGCCGCAGCCATAACACCGCCCAGCGCATCCACCTCTTTTACCAGATGGCCTTTGCCGATACCGCCTATCGAAGGATTGCAGGACATCTGCCCCAATGTTTCAATATTATGAGTAAGCAACAGCGTTTTACGGCCCATGCGCGAGCTGGCCAGCGCAGCCTCGGTTCCTGCGTGACCGCCACCGACCACAATGACATCAAATTGATCTGGAAATTGCATTTTCGATTAAATGTGACAACCTGTCCGAAATGTTGAAACGCCTTATATTACAAGGCATCGGGCTTCAAAACGCACACTGCCCCTGTACCGACATTTGCATTGAGCAAGTAGTGCATCTTACTGCAAACCCTGTTTCGCGTCATGCCTCAGAATCGTGTTTCACGTGAAACATTTTCGAAAAAGCACTACAAAGCACCACATTGTTACCAAACTCCGCTTTATAATTACGATTGCTACACAATTTATTAACATGGCTGGTTCATAATTCACTTTAAGTCACAAGACACCTTGCCAGCTGTAAATATAATAAAGAACGGGCAGCACGGATTTTTATCTTCAACCAAAAGGGAGCAGCATCACCATGAAAAAAACCAGCTTCGTCATTAGTTTATTCCTCGCATTTGCCAGCTTTTCTGCGCATGCAGACGTCGTCAGCGCTCAAAAACTTGCGGACAAGTACGCAACTTTCGCCAAACACGCCAACCCAAGCTCCACAGGTCTTTCGGCCAGCGATGGCAAGGCATTCTACAATCGCGAGATCACCGTCAAGGGCCAGCAGGTAGCCTGCGCTTCATGTCACACCGCGAATCCGGCCAATGCCGGCAAGCACATCGTTACCGACAAACCGATTCGCCCTCTGGCGCCGTCGGCCAATCCAAAGCGTTTTGCCGATATCGACAAGGTTGAAAAAGAGTTCACCGACCACTGCAACGACGTGATTGGCCGTGATTGCTCCGCGCAGGAAAAAGGCAACTTCATCACCTACCTGCTGAGCATTAAATAAGCCTGAAAAAAGATGACCAAAGAACAGCCCGATCTTGAGAAGCGCTTTCAGGATGAGGAAGATTCTTCACAGCAGTATGTTTGGGATTTGTTTGTAAGAGTTTTCCACTGGTCTTTGGTTGTCGCTTTTTCAGTTGCTTTCTACTACCGCGAATCGGAGTGGGACCGGCTGATTCATGTTTATGCCGGTTATGTCGTCGCAGCGCTTCTGCTATCCCGCATCGTCTGGGGGTTTATGAAAACCGGCTACGCCAGTTTTCGCGCCTTCCCGCTCAATCCCTTACACGCAGTCCGCTATGTCTGGCGTCTGTTTCAAGGCCGCAGCAAACGCTTCATAGGACACAACCCGGCAGGTTCTGTCGTTATTTACAGCATGCTGTTCTTCGGCTTGACCACCGTCATTTCAGGCTTTCTGCTTTATAACGATGGATGGCTGATTGATGACCCCGGCTATTTCAAGGAACTGCATTACTATGTGTCATGGGGATGGTTATTCCTGGTGGTCATCCACATATTCGGCGTTGTCACTGAAAGCATCGTGCACCAGGACAACTTGATCAAGGCAATGATTACAGGATGCAAGCGGCGTTCCAGAAAAACCGAGAAAAGCTTCAACCAGAAAAACCCGGTTACCTGAACATCTTCAAAGGTTTCACGTGAAACCTCTACGCTTCTACTTTCCGATACAGAATTTGGAAAAAATCTCGCCCAGCAAGTCATCCGGCGTAAATTCACCGGTAATCTCGCTCAAGGATTCCTGCGCCAGACGCAGCTCCTCCGCTACCAATTCAGCCTGACCGAGTATGTCCATCGCCTGCTGAAGATGCTCTGCAACCTTGGCAAGCGCTTCCAGATGGCGGCTACGCGCCATGAAAACCCCTTCACCGGAAGCCTGCCAGCCTGCCATATGCAAAAGATGCTGCCTCAGCAAGTCGACGCCCTGGCCATGTTTGGCCGAAAGGTAAATATGCGTTTCATCGTCAATGATCGCGATTTTTGGCTGTTCCGAGCTCAAATCTATTTTGTTGTGCACCCTGATTTTTGGCAAATCCTTCGGCAATCGCTCCAGAATCGATTTTTCCGCAGGGCCTATACCATGAGCTGCGTCGACCAACAATAATGCGACATTGGCGCTTTCCAGAGCCCGCCATGTTCTGGCGATGCCCTGTTTTTCCACTTCATCAGTTGTTTCCCGCAATCCTGCAGTGTCGATAATGTGCAAGGGAACGCCCTCGATCTGAATTGCGCTTCTTAAAACATCACGCGTGGTACCGGCGATTTCCGTCACTATCGCCACATCTTCGCCAGCCAGCTGATTCATCAGACTGGACTTGCCCACGTTGGGCTGACCGATCAACACCACCTGTATCCCTTCACGCAGCAAATTACCTTGTCTCGCGCTATTGAACACCGCATCGAGTTGCTGGCGGATCGCATCGAGCTTTTCACCAACGCGCCCCTGCGTAATGAAATCGATCTCCTCTTCCGGAAAATCGAGACAAGCCTCGACATACATGCGCAGCTCTACCATCCTGCCGAGCAATGCCTGAATCCGGCTCGAGAATTCACCGGTCAACGAACGCACAGCACTTCTGGCAGCCGCTTCGGTAGATGCATTGATGACATCGACCACCGCTTCAGCCTGAGCCAGGTCGAGTTTGTCGTTGAGATAAGCACGCTTTGTGAATTCGCCCGGCAAGGCTTGTCTGGCCCCCAGTTGCAGGCATCGGGCCAGTAACAATTTCATGAGCGCTGGTCCGCCATGGGCCTGCAGTTCAAGAACGTCTTCGCCGGTATAGGAGTGGGGCGCGGCATAGTAGATGGCAATGCCGCGATCGATCAGTGTATCGTCCGCCTCCTTGAAATCGAGATAGGCAGCGTGACGCGGGGCAGGGCAGTGGCCAAGCACGCCATTGGCGATCACTTTGGCCTTGTCACCGGAAACCCGCACCACACCAATACCGCCTGAACCCGGCGCGGTTGCGATTGCAGCGATGGTTTCAGATGCTTCAGCTTTCATGCGTCCCCCCAAGGAGAAATACGCCGGCTGTTACACCGGCGCTGTTCGATCAACGCTATTCGATCAACGCTTGCCGAGTTTCTTCTTGGCAGCTGTTGCACGCTCTGTGGCACGGTTGATATGCCATTGCTGCGCGATGGAGAGAATGTTGTTGACCAGCCAGTAAAGCACCAGACCCGCCGGGAAGAAGAAGAAGAACACGCTGAATACCACCGGCATAATCATCATCACCTTGGCCTGTATCGGATCTGTCGGCTTCGGGTTCAATTTGGTCTGGATGATCATGGTCAAGCCCATGAGGATGGGCAATACATAATACGGGTCGATCGCAGAAAGATCCTGTATCCACAGCATGAACGGCGCATGGCGCATTTCAACGCTGCCAAGCAACACCCAATAGAGCGCAATAAATACCGGAATCTGTACCAGAATCGGCAGGCAACCACCGAGAGGATTGATTTTCTCGGTCTTGTAAAGCTCCATCATGGCCTGCTGCATCTTCTGGCGATCATCGCCGAACTTCTCCTTCATGCTTTGCAAGCGCGGGGTCAACTCGCGCAAATGCGCCATGGAGCGATAACTCGCAGCGGAAAGCGGGTAAAAGGCCAGCTTGATCAGCACGGTCAACAGAATAATAGCCACACCCCAGTTATTGACCAGTTTGTGTATGGATGAAAGCACCCAGAACAAAGGCGCTGCAATGATNNNGCACCTGGCGCAATTTCACCCAACGCACTGACGCTACCAATCGAAAACACGTTACCGGAAAGCTGCTTGGTGTAGAACTCGCGGCTTACGCCTTCCTTGGGTACCCAAGCGCTGACAAAATAATGTTGCACCAGACCAACCCAACCATCCTTGGTATTCTTGGAAAGATTGGATTTAGCCATATCGGAAAAACTGATTTTCTTGAACTTGTCCGCATCTGTGAAGTACGCGCCGCCGGTAAAAGTCGGCATCATGAAAGAACCCTGATTCGACTGGTTGTCGTGCAGGATCTGATAATAAACGGAAGGGGTCAGTGCCGATGCACTGTTGTTGGTGATCTGATAATCGACGTCAATCGCATAACTATCACGATTGAATGTGTATACCTTGTCTACCTGCAACCCAGCCTCATTGATCCAGGTCAGGCGCACTTCAAGGCGGTCACTGCCTTCTGTCATCTTGTAGCTATCTGCAGCACTGGTAAATACCGAACGGTGCGTAGGCAAATCCCCACCAATCAGTCCGGTCTGTGCAACATAGAGCAAGGGAGCGGCCGCATCATCAAGCAGAACAAAATTATCATCGCTGTCATCGGCCAGATGCTGCGTAAGGACCAGTTTGCGCAGATCCCCACCGACCGTGTCAATTTCACCCCGATAAAGATCGGTTTCTATTCTGATGCGCTGACCTTTTTCCAGTTTGAATCCTGTGCCCTGCGGTAAATCCGTCTGACCGGGCGTTACCGGTAAATCGGTCTTTGCTGCCTGAGGAATACTTGCATCCTGCGGTTCTGACGCGACAGGAAGTGGTTCTGGCGCATTATGCTTCTGCCAGGCATCCCACAACATCAACAGGGAAAATGAAAAAATAACGAATAAAATCAGTCGCTTGGTGTCCATAGAATTTTCGATCTACTTTACAAATATTGAAATAATCCGGTTTTGGCAGCTCAAGGCACAGGATCATGCCCACCCGCATGCCACGGATGACAGCGGCATAAACGACGTATGGTATACGTTACACCCTTGATCGCGCCATACTTATTGATTGCTTCAATGGCATATTGCGAGCAAGTCGGGCTGAACCTGCACTGCTGGCCGAAATAAGGGCTCAGGGCGATCTGATAAAGTCTTATCAGTCGTGTCAGCAGCCATATGAANNCAACAATTCGGAAAACTCCTCTGCAATCATCGTTGCCTGCTTCTGATCGAACGGCTTCAGCGGCCTGATCACAAGATCCAATGTACCAATTCGGGTTTGTTGTTTTCTGAAAAGCTCACGCAGTGTCCGGCGCATATAATTGCGATCCACCGATTTCCTGGCCACTTTTTTTGCAACCACCAAACCCAATCTGGCCCTGCCGCTTTGATTGTATTGGTAATGTATGGCGAGAAACTGGCCGGAAATACGCTTGCGGAAACTAAAAACGGATGAAAAATCATCCGTTTTTGTAATTCTGGCCTGACGGGGAAAGCCCTGTAACTTCAAGCCTTGGACCAACGTCGGTTGCATCCAGATGCTGCAGGGTTCCCTGACTGAACTAGACTGCGAGACGCGCACGGCCCTTGGCACGACGTGCAGCGATCACTGCGCGGCCACCACGGGTTTTCATGCGAACCAGGAAACCGTGTGTACGTGCACGGCGAACTTTGGATGGTTGATAAGTGCGTTTCATTAAAAATCTCCGGTGACTTCTGTAAATTTCTTGACAAGACCGCGATTTAACACGATTTAGCCTTGTTTTGTCAATGTTTATTTAGTTTTTGAATAAAGCCGCAAGGCTGTGGATAAGTTGCCACAATCAGGCTAAAATGATCCGCAGAATTGCTAACCTGTACGACGTTATTAACGCTGTACATATGTGCCAAGCCAGACGAAACCAACAAAACAGCAATCTACATGCCGGCCTGTCGCAGCAACGGTTAGCCGCCCCCCGCTGACAAAAACAAAGCATGGCGGGTGTATATCTTTTATCAATTTAATCTCGAGGTATCGGGCAACCGATGGATAACTTTTGGTCTATTTGTCTGAGTCGGTTTCAGCAGGAATTGTCCGTTCAACAATTCAACACCTGGATCAAACCTCTGCAATTTGAAACGCATGATGGCACCTGTCGTCTGTTGGCGCCCAATCGTTTCGTTCTGCAATGGGTCAAGGACCGGTTTCTGGATCGCATCAAGCTGATTGCAGAAGAAGTTGCAGCCCACCCGCTCGAAATCGAACTTGGCGTTTTCAACAAGAGCGAATCCCTGCCGGAATCTTCCGGCAGCAAAATTCCTGAGCCATCAAGAAACAGACAACCATCTGACTTTAATAATAATTCATCAGACCAAGCCAATGCAGTTATTGCCACCGCTGCCAAAGCAGCTGCCAAAAGCGGGCAAAAAACCAACAAAAAAACCAAAACAGACAATGAATCCAACGGATTGAACCCAAGTTTCAATTTCGATAACTTTGTCACCGGTAAAGCCAACCAGCTAGCCCGTGCTGCCGCCCTGCAGGTCGCAGAAAATCCGGGAACCGCCTATAACCCGCTATTCATTTACGGTGGCGTCGGTTTGGGCAAAACGCATTTGCTGCAAGCCATCGGCAATCATCTCAAACAGCATAACCCGGAAGCCAAAATACGCTACCTGCATGCGGAGCGCTATGTCTCGGATGTAGTCAAGGCCTACGAGCACAAGGCGTTTGACGAGTTCAAGCGTCAATATCACTCTCTGGATCTGTTGCTGATCGACGATATCCAGTTCTTCGCCAAAAAAAGCCGCACCCAGGAAGAATTCTTTTACGCATTCAACTCGCTGATCGAGGCCAAAAAGCAGATCATCATTACCTGCGATACCTACCCCAAAGAAATTGCAGATGTTGATGAGCGGCTGCGCACGCGTTTCAGCTGGGGTTTAACAGTGGCCGTTGAACCGCCGGAACTGGAAATGCGTGTCGCCATTTTGTTGAAAAAAGCTGAAGCTGCACGATTTGAACTTCACGAAGACGTCGCATTTTTTATCGCCAAACAAGTACGCTCCAGTGTGCGCGAGCTGGAAGGCGCCCTTAACCGAATTGTTGCAATGGCAAAATTCACCGGCCATGAAATCGACGTCAATCTGGCCAAGGAAGCACTGAAGGATCTGATCGCTGTGCGCGGCCGTCAGATCACCATGGAGAATATTCAGAAAACCGTTGCTGATTATTACAAGATCAAGGTCGGAGAAATGTACAGCAAGAAGCGTTCACGTAATTTTGCACGCCCCAGACAGATCGCCATGGCCTTGTCGCGCGAGCTGACAAATCACAGCTTCCCGGAAATCGGCGAAGCATTCGGCAGCAGGCACCATACCACCGTGATGCATGCATGTGATGAAGTTGAAGAATTAAGAAAAAACGACCCCAATGTATCCCGCGATATCGCCTTTCTGGTTCAGGTCATCCGGGGTTGAAAAAACACTGCTATGCAGTGGATTGTCTGTGGATGAAAATTCGGTTTATGCGCGTTTAGCAAGATAGCTTAAAATAACCAACAAACCATCCACAATAGAAACGTGCGTTATGCTAGGACTTAATAAATTTTAATTTATTGTTTATTAAAGAAAATAAAAGATATCCACAAACTTGTTGTGCATTACTATTGTTATTAGCTATATATATTTTTAATTTATTGATTAGATATCCAATCCGGGCAGGTTTTAAACAATGAACATCAAAATAAACAGAGATACCTTACTCAAACCGCTCTCTGCTGTAAGCGGCATCGTGGAAAGACGTCATACGCTGCCCATATTGTCGAATCTATTGCTGGAAGCGAAGCAGGATAAAATAGTCCTGACAGCAACAGATCTTGAGATGCAGATATCGTTATCAATCAATAGCGATACTGGCGGTGAACTATCAACAACAGTATCAGCGAAAAAGCTTCTTGATATCTGCCGTGCGTTACCGGAAAACGCAGAAATCAACATGAATACCAGCGATAGCCGCATACAGGTCAAAACCGGTAAAAGCCGTTTTAACCTGCAAACCTTGCCTGCTGCAGATTATCCGGTCATGACCAAAGCGGCAGGTGCACAGGCAGTAGTGATTTCCATCAGCCAGAATATGTTGAAACGTTTGCTGAAGCAGGTTGAATTTGCAATGG
>DIVE01000027.1 GCA_002423265.1 Methylophilaceae bacterium UBA6140
GGACAAGCCCAGCGAGATCCGGGTCAAACCGGCAGAACAGACGCGCGAGGCCAATAAGCAGGCGGAGCTGGATGCTGAAGCCGAACGCAAACGGCAACGTGTTGCCGAGCTGGAGAAAGAGGCCGAGGCCTTGATGACCCAGGCGCGGGCGAAGAAAACGATAGAAACCGTGCCAACATCCCGGGCCGAGCAGCCGCAAACGGAATCGGGGCAGGCGCCGGAAGCCGTCTCCCGCACCTTGGATCGTGCGCAGCTGGCAACGGCGATTGCCGACATGGCAAGGCTGGAGGCGCAGATCGCCAAGCAACAGGACGAATATCAGAAACGTCCCAAGCGCAGGTTTATCGGTGCCCGCACGCAGGAATACCGGTTTGCGACGTATGTCGAATCCTGGCGCCAGAAAGTCGAGCGTGTCGGTAATCTCAACTACCCGGAAGCGGCCAGGGAACAGAAAATTTACGGCCAGTTGCGGATGACGGTTTCGATCAACGCCGATGGTTCGATCGAAAGTGTGGAGATCAATCAGAGCTCGGGGCATCCGGTACTGGATAACGCCGCACGCCGTATCGTCGAGCTGGCCGCGCCTTATTCGCCGTTTCCCGATAATATCCGCAAGGATACTGATATTCTGAGCATTACCAGAACCTGGACATTCACGCGCGAGGATAGCCTGGCAACCGGCAATTGAAGCGCGCTGCACAAGACTGTAGAGCAAACATCATGAATTACTACCGGCATCACGTATTTTTCTGCCTCAACAAACGCGAGGATGGTGCCGCCTGCTGCACCGACTACGGCGCCGAGGCGGCCTTCGACCACATGAAGGCGCGCGTCAAGAAGCTCAACCTGAACGGCGAAGGCAAGGTGCGCATCAACCGTGCCGGATGCTTCGATCGTTGCGGCGAAGGGCCGTTGCTGGTGATTTATCCGCAGGCGGTCTGGTATCGCTTTGTCGATACCGACGATATCGACGATATCATCGAATCACACCTGATCGGCGGCAAGACGGTAGAGCGGCTGCTGGCTTAAATTCCGCCCAGCCTGCTCTGAATTGCCGTTTTCAGCCGGCGGGCGGTATTGGCGTCGAGCGGCATGGACACGGTTTCGCGCTGGCTGGTTGCCCAGATCGGGCCGGGGAAAGTCCTGTCGTGCCTGAAGCGCGGAATAATATGCCAGTGCAGGTGGGGTGTCATGTTGCCGAGAGAGGCAAGGTTGATTTTTTCCGGCAGCAAAATCTCGCGCACTGCCTCTTCCACGACAAATACGACCGACATCAGGCGCTCGCGCTGGTGCCGGTCGAGATCCGTCATTTCCTTGATATGGTGCGTGAGAATAACGCGGCAAAAGCCTGGATAATCCATATCCTCCACCCGAACCACGCGGCAAAAACCATCCTGCCAAATCAGCTCGCCGCCGGGATCGCGGCACAACTCGCAATCAGCCACAGGCAACTCTCCTTTAACTATCGTGATATTTTATTTATATTATGGGCTAACTCGGATATTTCACCATAGCGGCCCTGAAATATCCGGGTCAAGTTGCGATCAAACGCTCGATTGCAAGCAACGATGGGCTTTCCGATACAGCCTCATGAAAACCACGACGGCTGATTCATGACGACACTTAACCGGACTCAAAAGCATTTGAGTTACATTGGTGAGGTTTGCCTGTCATCGAAGTGCTAACCGGGGTTCAAAACAGGAGGATCAGTATTGGCTACGTCAGCTCTGAAACCGTCACCGCCAACTGTGCTGCGCAAGCTTTTCGGGCTTGCCGGCGTTGAATTCAACGGCAGCCAGCCTTGGGATATCCAGGTGCGCGATGCGGATGTTTACCGCAGAACCCTGCACAAGGGCACCCTCGGTTTCGGCGATGCCTATGTCGATGGCTTGTGGGATGCAGAACAACTGGATGAAACCATCAGGCATCTGCTCGATGCCGGGGTCGAAAGCAAGACCGTCGGTTGGGCCAAGGTCAGGCTGGTGGCCGAAGTTCTGCGGCATCGCTTCTTCAATTTGCAATCCTACAAGCGCGCCTTCGAAGTCGGCGAACGTCACTACGATATCGGCAATGACGTGTTCGAAGCCATGCTCGATTCCAGCATGAGTTATTCCTGCGCATACTGGGCCAAGGCCGACAACCTGGAGCAGGCGCAGCATGACAAGCTCGACATGATCTGCCGCAAGCTGGAGCTGAAGCCGGGCGAACGCGTGCTGGAAATCGGCTGCGGCTGGGGCGGGTTGGCAAGACATGCGGCGGCCAATTACGGCGTCGAGATGGTTGGTATCACCGTTTCGAAAGAGCAGAAGAAACTGGCCGAAGAACGTTGTGCCGGATTGCCGGTAGAGATCGTGCTGATGGACTACCGCCTGCTGCAAGGGCAGTACGACAAGATCGTCTCGGTCGGTATGTTCGAACATGTCGGGCCCAAGAACTATCCGGTCTATTTCCGCAAGGCCTTCGAGCTGCTGCGCGACGACGGCCTTTTTCTGCTGCATACCATTGGCAGCTTCAAGGCGATCAGCCATACCGATGCCTGGATCGATCGCTATATTTTCCCCAACGGCAAGATTCCATCGCTGCACGAGATCACGCGCAATATCGAAGGGCGCTTCGTGCTGGAGGACTGGCATAACTTCGGTCGTGATTATGACCGCACGCTGATGGCATGGTGGGACAACTTCGATCGCGCCTGGCCGCAGCTTCAGGCCCGTTACGACGAAAAGTTCTACCGCATGTGGAAGTACTACCTGATGTGCTGCGCCGGCTACTTCCGCAGCCGCCAGGGCCAGCTCTGGCAATTGGTGCTGAGCAAACGCGGCCGCCAGGCCATGTACCGGTCGATACGCTAGGCCTTTTTAAACTCCGGCAGAGTGCGCCTGCTGGTCGGCGTGGTAGCTTGAGCGCACCATCGGGCCGCAGGCGGCATGGGTGAAGCCCATGGCCAGCGCCTTTGTTTCAAAATCCTTGAACACCGCCGGTTCGACGAAGCGTTTGACCGGCAGATGGTGCGGGCTGGGTTGCAGGTACTGGCCCAGTGTCAGCATGGTGACTCCGTGGTCGCGCAGGTCTTGCATCACCTGCAGGATTTCTTCATCGGTTTCGCCTATGCCCAGCATCAGCCCCGATTTGGTCGGTACTTGCGGGTGCTGTTCGCCGAAGACTTTCAGCAGATTGAGCGAGTTGCGGTAATCGGAGCCGGGGCGCGCTTCCTTGTACAGGCGCGGCACGGTTTCCAGGTTGTGATTCATCACATCCGGCGGTGCGGCAGTCAGTATCTCGATGGCGCGGTCCAGCCTGCCACGGAAATCCGGCACCAGAATCTCGATCTTGATCTCCGGTGATTGCGCACGCACGGCGCTGATGCAGTCGACGAAATGTTGCGCGCCGCCATCGCGCAGATCGTCGCGGTCGACGCTGGTGATGACGACGTATTTGAGTTTCATCTGCGTGATGGTGCGGGCGAGATTCTCCGGTTCGTTGACGTCCGGCGGTAGTGGTTTGCCGTGGGCGACGTCGCAGAACGGGCAGCGCCGGGTGCAGATGTCGCCGAGGATCATGAAGGTGGCGGTGCCGCCGCTGAAGCATTCACCGATGTTGGGGCAGGAGGCTTCTTCGCAGACGGTGTGCAGATGGTTGTCGCGCAATATCTGTTTGATTTCCTGAAAGCGCGCGCTGTCCGGTACTTTCATGCGGATCCATTCCGGTTTTCGCATGGCCGGTTGCGGCACGATCTTGATCGGGATGCGGGCGGTCTTGGCGGCGCCGGTTTCCTTGAGGCCGGCGACCTTGGCGCCCGGGCGTTTCGCTGTGGTGTCGATGATGTCGCTCATGCGGGGGATTCGTCGGTGTATTGGATGTCAGTATAAGCCAGATCGCGGCACAGGTTGAGCAGCAAGGCATCGGCCGCCGCCGGCAGCGACAGGTCGATGCCGAGATCGGCGAGTTGCGTCACTTGCAGGCCGCGGTAGCCGCAGGGGTCGATGGCATCGAACGGGCTCAGATCCATCGCGACATTGAGCGCCAGTCCATGATAGCAATGATTTTTCTTCAGGCGCAGGCCGAGCGAGGCGATCTTGCGGCCGGCCACATAAACGCCGGGGGCGTTGGCCAGCGCACTGGCCTCGATATCATGCGCGGCCAGCAGGTCGATAATGGCGTTCTCCATGGCGCTGACCAGTTGCCGGACCTTGAGCCCTTTGCGGTTGAGGTCGAGCAGCAGATAAATGACGACCTGACCCGGGCCGTGGTAGGTGATCTTGCCGCCGCGATCGACCAGCAGCAGCTGGATATCGTCTCGCGTCGGGAGGCGCACGTCGCGGCGATTGAGCCCCAGCGTGTAGACCGGCGGGTGTTCGGTGACCCACAATTCATCCATGGTGTCATCTGTGCGGGCGGCAGTGAAAGCCTGCATGGCATGCCATACAGGCTCGTAGTCGGTCCGGCCGAGCCGGCGTATGGTCAGACGTTGTGGCATGCGGTCAGAGCACGTACTTGACCATCGGGTGCGAAGTCAGGGCGCGATAGATGTCGTCCAGTTGCGGTTTGGAGGTGACGTATACCGTGCAGGTCAGGCTCAGGTACTTGCCGGCCGAACTGGCGCGCATCTCGACCTTGCCGGCGTCGAAGTCGGTGTCATGTACACGGATGACGTTGATGATGGTTTGTGCAAATTCGGCGCGCATTTCGCCCATCACCTTGATCGGGAAACTGCAGGGGAATTCGATCAGTGTCTGTTCTTCAGCCACGGCGCATGACCCCGGTCTTGAAATCCTGATAGAGCTGATACATCCGGCGGAATACGGGGCCTGGTTTGCCATCCCCCACCAGCTTGCCATCCAGCGTGACGATGGCGAGAATTTCCTTGGTCGAAGAGGTGATCCAGAGTTCGTCTGCGGCGCGGATGCGCTCCTCCTCGAAATAACCGATCTGTACCGGGATATGATTGGCTTCGGCCAATTCCAGCACCACGTCGTAGGTAATGCCGGGCAGCATGTGCTGATCCTTGGGCGGTGCGAGGATGACGCCGTTTTCCACAGCGAAGATGTTGCTGGCGGCGCCTTCGGTGAGGATACCGTCACGAAACAGAATGGTTTCCACTGCCCCGGCATCGACCGCCCGCTGCCGCAACAGAACATTGGGCAGCAGGGCAACCACCTTGAGGTCGCAATGATCCCAGCGGATATCCTGCGCACTGATGGCAGGCACGCCATGTTCGACCTGCGCGGATGAAGGCGTAATGAGCGGATTGCTCATCATGAATACCGTAGGCACCGAATGCTCGGGGAAGGCGTGATCGCGAGGAGCCGGGCCACGCGTAACCTGCAGATAGACGGATTGATCCTCGGCTTCGTTTTTTGCGATCAGCGCCAGTGTCAGCGCTTCCCACTCGTCGAGACTATGCGGGTTCTCCAGCCTGAGACCGGCAAGGCTGTGCTGCAGGCGGCACAGGTGTTCACGCAGCCTGAAGGCGCGTTTGGAGTAGACCGGAATCACTTCGTAGACGCCGTCGCCGAAAATGAAGCCACGATCGAGCACCGGCACGCACGCCTGTTCTATAGGCAGAAACTGGCCATTCAGGTAAACGATCTGACTCATGACGTAGCCCTCGCTTGGTATGTCCCTACATGAACCACAGGCGGATGGTGTCCCACAGACGGCCGAAGAAACCGGCGATAGCCACATTCTTGGCGGCTACCAGCTTCTGGCTGTCGATCACTTTGTCGTCCAGTATGAAATCGATGCTGCCGACTTCATCGCCCGCCTTGATCGGCGCGATCAGCGGTTGTTTGCTGGTGACCTTGGCTTTCACGCGGCTGTATTCGCCCTTGGGTAGTGTGATGTAGAGGTCTTTTGCGACGGTGGCGGCCAGAGTATTGTCGCTGCCTTTCCAGACCTTGAGCTGATTGACAGCCTGGCCAGCCTTGTAGACCAGTTGCGACTCGTGGAACTGGAAGCCGAAGTTCAGAAGCTTCTGGCTTTCTATCGCGCGCGCATTTTCCGATGCGGCGCCCAGCACTACGGAAATCAGACGCATGTCGCCGCGTTTGGCCGAGGTCATCAGGCAGTAACCGGCCGATTTCGTATGGCCGGTCTTGATGCCGTCGACATAAGGGTCAAGCCACAGCAGGCGGTTGCGGTTGGGTTGTGTGATGTTGTTGTAGGTATATTCCTTGACCGAATAATGACGTTGATACTGCTCGGGGAAGTCCTGAATCAGGGCTGCGGCCAGTAGCGCGAGATCATGCGCGGTGGTGTAATGCGCGTCATCCGGCAGGCCGGTGGAATTGACGAAGTTGGTGTTGTTCATGCCGAGACGCTTGGCTTCCTTGGTCATCAGCTGGGCGAATACTTCTTCGGAGCCGGCAACGCCTTCAGCCAGCGCGATCGAGGCATCGTTGCCGGATTGCACGATGAGGCCGTGCAACAGCTCTTCCACGGTGACCGGCCGGTTGGGTTCGATAAACATTCTGGAACCCTCTGCCTTCCATGCGACGGGGCTGACAGGAAGAACCTGATCAGATTTCAGATGGCCGTTCTTCAATGCCTTGAACACCAGATAGGCGGTCATTACCTTGGTCAGCGAGGCGGGTTCAATCCTGGCGCCGGCGCCTTCTTCGGCAATGATGTTATCGCTGTTGACGTCCAGCAGCACATACGATTTGACGGCCAGCGAAGGTGGCGGCGGAATGTCGGCAGCCAGCGTGTGGAGCGGCGTAACGAGCAGCAGGGTGGAAAGAAAAGCGGATTTCAGTATTTGCATGTTCAAGGTTTCGAATTGAATTATTGATGAAAAACAACGATGGCATTGATGCCAACGGACTGATTGATTCTGGCAGCGGCCTGGTCTGCTTCAGAACGGTTCATGTAAGGCCCGAGCCTGACGCGATAAGTGTCTTCATTATACCAGCTCTGGATCGGCACATTTCGGCCATCGCCAGCTGCCGTGAGGTTCCGGCTCTGCAGGTTCTCGCGTAGCTTGTCGGCGTTTTCCTGCGATTTGAATGCACCCACCTGCACATACACACCGTTAGCTTTGCTGCTGACAGTGCTTCCGTTTGCGGCCGCTGCGCGTGCCATGGTTTCCGGGCGGGTGTCTATCCATTCGATTTCGACCAGGCCGCTGCCCTTCTGCGCGATGCCGAGCTTGTGCGCCGCCACGTACGAAAGGTCGATCAGACGGTCGTGGAGGAAGGGCCCGCGGTCATTGACGCGCACAATCACGCTGCGCCCGTTGTCCGGGTTGGTGACCCGCACATAGCTGGGAATCGGCAGCGTTGTGTGTGCGGCTGTCATCGCATACATGTCGTAGGGTTCGCCGCTGGCAGTCCGGTTGCCGTGATAGCGTTTGCCGTACCAGGAGGCAACGCCGCGCTGGCGGTAGGGCTGATAGTTCTTCATCGGCACGTATTGCTGGCCGAGCGCGCTATACGGGCGACTGTTCGCCGCACGGATGCTTTCTGCGCGCGGCACCGCATCGGGAATACGTGCAATTTCCGCCTCGGAAATATTACCGGGACCATCATCCAGATAATAGCCGCCTTTGGTGCTGCTCTCGCCACGCGTGGCGCCGGTCGAGTCGGGCTTGATCGGGCTGCCGCCGCAGGCGCCCAGAACAAGGCTGAAAACAATAATTGCAGTGATCTTGATCGGTTTCATCAGGTCGCTACCAGTTTTTTATGCGTTTGTATGCTCATCAGAATGCCAAAGCCCAGCATCAGCGTCACCAGCGATGTGCCGCCGTAGCTGATCAGCGGCAAGGGTACGCCGACCACGGGCAATATGCCGCTGACCATGCCGATGTTGACGAAAGCATAAGTAAAAAATGTCAGCGTGATGCTGCCGGCCAGCAGGCGGCAAAAGGTGTTCTGCGCCTGTGCGGCGATGAACATCCCGCGTCCGATGATGAGTGTGAACAGCAGCAGCAGGAAAAGGTTTCCGAGCAGGCCGAATTCCTCGCCGAATACCGCCAGAATGAAGTCTGTGGTGCGCTCCGGAATGAAGTCCAGTTGCGATTGCGTACCGTTGAGCCAGCCCTTGCCGGCTAACCCGCCCGAACCGATGGCGATGCTGGCCTGTATGGTGTGGTAGCCGGCGCCCAGCGGATCCTGGTGCGGGTCGAAGAGAATGATGATGCGGCGGCGCTGATAGTCGTGCAGCAGGCTCCATAGCACCGGTGCCAGCGCGGCGAAGGTGGCTGCCAGCGCCAGAATCAGTTTCCAGCTGAAGCCGGCCAGGTAAATGACGAAAACTCCGGAGCCGACAATCAGTAGCGTGGTGCCGAGATCGGGTTGCTTGAGAATGAAGGCTGCCGGTACGGCGAGAAAGATCGCGGCGATGGCATAGTCGGCCAATTGCAGGGACTCCTCGCGTTTGGCGAAATACCAGGCCAGCATCATCGGTACGGCGATCTTCATCAGTTCCGAAGGCTGGATGCGGGCAACGCCGAGATCAAGCCAGCGTCTGGCGCCGTTGGTGATTTCGCCGAACATGGCGACGCCAAGCAGCAATACCAGACCCAGAAGATAGAGCGGCAATGCCACCCGCTGTAAATGCTGGGGCGGGATATTGGCTGCGACCCACATCACCACCAGCGCGACGGAGATGTTGGTCAGTTGCGCGGTCATGCGCCCTGTACTCTCCCCCGAGGCGCTGTAGAGCACGAAGAGGCCGAGCAGCAGGGTCATGACAATGGTGCCCATCAGAAAGCCGTCGATGTGTTTTAACAGGCGGTTTAACAGTCGCTCAATCATGCGGATGATCTCCGGTTGTTGCAGGTGTTGCCGGATTCACGGCTGTGACCGGAGTGGCAGCCGCTGGTGTCGCGGCAGCAGTTTCGATCGGCGCCGGTTCCTTGCCCAGCAGGTAGTAATCGATCACCTTGCGTGCAATCGGGCCGGCTGTCGCGCCGCCGCCGCCGCCGTTCTCGACGATTACCGCCAGCGCGATTTTCGGATCGTCTGCCGGTGCGTAGGCGATGAACAGCGCATGGTCTCGATGGCGTTCGTCCAGTTTGCTGGCATCGTATTTCTCGCCCTGTTTGATGCCGACCACCTGTGCCGTACCGGTTTTGGCAGCGACTGTATAGGGCGCGCCGGCGCCTACCGCAACCGCAGTGCCGCCCGGCAGGGTGACGTCTTCCATGCCCTTTCTGACGATGGCAACATTTTCCGGATGCAGCTCAATCCGGTCGACGATGATAGGCTCGACCGGACGTATGCTGTCGTTGCGTGCATCCTGAATGCTGGCGACAAGGCGCGGTTTCATCGCCACGCCGTTGTTGGCAAAGATGGCTGTGGCCTGTGCCAGCTGCATTGGCGTCGACAGCATGTAGCCCTGGCCGATACCGAAAATCACGGTTTCACCCGGGTACCATGGCTGGTTCCAGCGTCTTTTTTTCCATTCCGGCGTCGGTAGCAATCCTTCAAGCTCGCCGGAGATATCAATGCCGGATTTCTGGCCGAAACCGAAATGGCGCACGAAGTCGGTCATTGCATGGATGCCCATCTCGTGTGCGAGGCCGTAGAAAAAGGTATCGCAGGAGATGGTGATGGCTTTTTGCATGTCCACTACGCCGTGGCCTTCCGGTTTCCAGTCGCGGTAGCGATGGCGATTGCCCGGCAGCGTGAAGAAGCCGGGATCCTTGATGCTGAAGGGCGGCAGCCGTTTACCGGCTTCCAGCCCGGCGAGTGCGATGAACGGCTTGAATGTGGAGCCTGGCGGGTAGATGCCGCGCAAGGGGCGATTGATCAGCGGCTTGTCGAGCGATTCGTTCAACAGCTTCCAGTTCTCGGTGTCGATGCCGCCGACGAAAAGGTTGGAATCGAATGTCGGCATGCTGACATAAGCGAGGACTTCGCCGTTTCTCGGGTTGATGGCGACCAGTGCGCCCCGGCGGTCGCCAAAGGCATCCTCGCCGATTTTCTGCAGCTTGCTGTCGACGGAGAGGATCAGGTTGTTACCGGGAATCGGCGGCGTGCTGGAGAGTACGCGCACGGCATGTCCGCCGGAATCGACCTCGACCTGCTTGAAGCCGGTTTTGCCGTGCAAGGTCGATTCATAATACTGCTCAAGGCCGGTTTTGCCGATGTGATCGGAGCCTTTGTAGTTCGACAGCTGGCCGGATTCCTTCAGATTTTCAATGTCCTTGTCGTTGATGCGGCCGATATAACCGACCAGATGCGAGCCGAGTGGACCTTGCGGGTAATGGCGGAACAGCCGCGATTTGATCTCGACACCGGGAAAGCGGTAGCGGTTGACGGCAAAGCGCGCGGCTTCTGTTTCATTAAGATGGGTCCGCAGCGGAATACTTTCGAATTCCTCGCTCTCCGACATGATTTTCTTGAAACGTTTGCGATCCAGCGCGTCGATGGAGACCAGCTCTGCGAGCTGGTTGACGGTTTCTTCGACATCCTTGACCCGGGCGGGGGTGATTTCCAGCGAATAGACAAAGAAATTGTGCGCCAGAATTACGCCGTTCTTGTCGAGAATCATGCCGCGATTCGGCTGAATCGGCACCAGAGAAATGCGATTGCTTTCAGCCAGTGTGTGAAAATGCTCGTGCCTGGTCATTTGCAGATGGAACATGCGGGCGGCGAGTATGCCGAAGCAGACCAGCATCAGCAAGCCGGCAACCCACAAGCGCATGCGGAAATAGTGGCTTTCCTGCTGATAATTCTTCAGTTCTGAACGGAATCGCATCTGCACGGCCTAGTTCTGGTTCGATGTTGGTTCAATACCAAGGCGCGTGAAAATGACAAACTGCCAGAGCAGAATGCCGCTGACACTGGGAAAAAAGTAGCTCCACTGAGGCACGTCTTCGCCGGCGAACAGTTTGAGCACCATGACCACGCATTGGGTGAAGACCAGCAATACAAATACATAGGCGGCCTGCTGCCAGATGTTGAACAAGGCCAGCCTGCGCTGATAGCTGACGGCAAAGAAGGCCGTGATTGCGTAGGCCAGCGCATTCTGTCCAAACAAGCCGCCGCTGATCAGATCGACGACCAGACCGGCGAACCAGGCGGTGCCGATGTTGCACAGGTGAGGTGCCCGCAACAGCCAGTAGATCACGACCAGCAGCACGAAGTCGGGGCGGATCAGCAGGCCGAAGCCGGCCCAGGGCGCCAGCTGCAGAATCAGCGCGAGCAGCATGGAAAGATAGATGTTTCTAAGGCTGACGGTTTGCATCGGGAGTCGCCATAACAGGTTGTGCGGAGGGTTGCGGCAGCGCAGACTGCAGCTTCAGGGTTCTGTCAGCGCCCCTGGCGGTCTTGTTGACGATGGTGCCGGCGGCAGACTCGGTCACGGGGATGTCGATCAGTAGCACCTGGCGATGATTCTTTACGCCGGCAAGCGGTCTGGAGCGTATCTGCGCAAACGACAGATCCGGATTGCGGTCGATGTCGACCACTTCGGCCACGGCCAGTCCGGCCGGGTAGACGCCGTCGATACCGGAGGTAATCAGGCGGTCGCCTTTCTGTATATCGACGTTGACCGGCAGATAGGGCAGATCAATCACGTTGTCCATACCCAAGCCGAACGCGATGGCCCTGAGGCCGTTTCTTTCAATCTGTATCGGGATTGAAAGCTCCTTGTCGGTGATCAGCGTCACTTCGCTGGAGAATGGATAGACACGCGTCACCTGGCCGATGACGCCGTTGCCGTCGACCACCGCCTGTCCGGGAGAGATGTTCTGCCTTGCGCCGAGGTTGACCATGACTTTATGCGAGAAAGGGTCGCGGCCCATGTGCAGGATTTCACCCAGGCGCGCAGGTTCGGAAATGGTTTGTGAAGCGCCAAGCAGATTGCGCAGGTGTTCGTTCTCGGTTTCCAGCAGTTGCAGTTTCTGCAGCTTGCTGCCTTGTTCCAGCGTTTTTTGTTCCAGCTGCCGGTTTTTGCTGACCAGCGAGGTATGCGTGGTGATGTAGTCGGCGCTTGAGTGAAAAAGATCGGAGGGTGCGTTTGCGATGGTTTGCAACGGGTGAGTGAGGGCAACGAAACCCTGCCGGACTTCATCCAGATAATGCAGGCGGGCATCGGTGGCGATAAGGGCGATGGAAAGCGCGGAGAAAAGCACCAGCCGGGTGAGGGGGCTTGGGCCGCGTATGAAAAACGACGGTGTTTGCTGAGGTTCCAGAACGCGAGGCATCGGGCCTGTAGGCTTTCAGAAAAAAACAAGCCGCCTTAAGCGGAAGCGGCTTGTTTGCTGTGTTGAAAAAAGGGTCTTGTAATTACTCGCTGGCAAATACATTGCCCAGTTTGTCCATTTCTTCCAATGCGCGTCCGCATCCACGCGCGACACAAGTCAGCGGGTCTTCGGCAACAATCACCGGCAGGCCGGTTTCTTCCACCAGCAGGCGGTCGAGGTCGCGCAAAAGCGCGCCGCCACCGGTCAGCACCATGCCTTTTTCGGCGATATCGGCGCCGAGTTCGGGCGGAGTCTGTTCCAGTGCGGATTTGACGGCGCCGACGATGGCGTTGAGCGGCTCGGTCAGTGCTTCGAGAATCTCGTTGCTGGAAATCGTGAATTTGCGCGGCAGACCTTCTGCCAGATTGCGGCCGGTAACTTCCATCTCCAATACTTCGGAGCCGGGGAAGGCGGAGCCGATTTTTTTCTTGATCAGTTCGGCGGTCGGTTCGGAAATCTGCATGCCGTAGTTGCGGCGGATGTAGTCGATGATGGCCTGATCAAACTTGTCGCCGCCGACACGTTCGGATTTGGCGTAGACGATGCCGCCCAGCGAGATGACGCCGACTTCGGTGGTGCCGCCGCCGATATCGACCACCATGGAGCCGGTGGCATCGGCGACCGGCATGTCGGCACCGATCGCGGCGGCCATAGGCTCCTCGATCAGGTAGACCTGTCTGGCGCCGGCGCCGATTGCGGATTCGCGGATGGCGCGGCGTTCAACCTGGGTAGAGCCGACCGGCACGCAGATGATGATGCGCGGGTTGGGCGAAAACAGGCGGGATTCGTGGATACGGCGGATAAAGTACTTGAGCATTTGCTCGGTGACGGTGAAGTCGGCGATCACGCCGTCTTTCATCGGGCGGATGGCGGTGATGTTGGCAGGTGCGCGGCCCAGCATGCGCTTCGCTTCGAGACCGACGGCGAGGATGGTTTTCTTGCCGGCCGGACCGCCTTCCTGACGGATGGCGACGACGGAAGGCTCATCCAGTACTACGCCTTTGCCGCGCACGTAAATCAGGGTGTTGGCTGTACCGAGGTCGATGGCCAGATCGTTTGAAAAATAACTATTTAGAATGCCGAACATTGTTTTATTCCCGTGCCTGCCGTTGGTTGCTTTTGATTTGCGCTGTAGGATTCAAGCAGAGTGAATCATCAAGAAGCGCATTAAATCGGGCTATAATACCCGATATCGTATTGAAAATTAAGATTCAAATGAAATTACCAGTCAAATTTGCAAGCAGGGTGCAACCATGTCTTTAAATACCGCAGATGTGAAGCGAATCGCCCATCTGGCACGGATTGAAATCAGCGAATCCGAAGCTGAAACTACACTCCATAAACTCTCCGGCATTCTCGGTTTGATCGAGCAGATGCAGGCCGTGGATACGGCCGGCATCACACCGATGTCGCATTCTCAGGATGTGACGCAGCGGCTGCGCGAAGATGTCGTGACCAAAACCAACCAAAGAGAAGAATTCCAGAAAATCGCGCCGGCCGTCGAGAACGGTCTTTATTTAGTCCCCAAAGTCATCGAATAATCCTATGCATACCTCCAAAACCCGTCTGCGCGGGCGAGTCGCTGTGTCACGTGCCCGTTCGTTTCTCGCCTGTCCGACTGATATGTCTCGTCACTCACTGTGCGGCTCCTTGTGCCTCATCCCGCACGCCCGGATTCTGAAGGCCGGATGCCATGATTAACAGTAGCCTTAAACAGCTGGGGGCGATGCTTGCCGGCAAACAGATCTCCAGCGTCGAGCTGACGCAGGAGTTTCTCAAGCGGATTGATCTGCACAATGCGGATATCAACGCTTACATTACCGTCGATGCGGAAAAATCGCTGGCGCAGGCAGCTGCCGCAGACCGCCGCATTGCCGAGGGCAAGGCTGAAGCCCTGACCGGCATTCCGGTCGCGCAGAAGGATATTTTCGTCGCCAGGGGCTGGCGTACCACTTGCGGTTCGCGCATGCTGGAAAACTTCATCGGCCCTTACGATGCCGACATCATCGAGCGCTTCGATGCGGCCGGTGCCGTCAATCTGGGCAAGACCAACATGGACGAGTTCGCCATGGGCTCTTCCAACGAAACTTCGTATTACGGTGCGGTGAAAAATCCCTGGGACAGAACGCGCGTACCGGGGGGCAGTTCCGGCGGCAGTGCGGCGGCGGTGGCAGCGCGTTTGTGTGCGGCGGCAACCGGTACCGATACCGGCGGTTCGATTCGCCAGCCCGCCTCCCTCTGCGGGCTCTCCGGCCTGAAACCGACCTACGGCCTGGTATCGCGTTACGGCATGATTGCCTTTGCCTCATCGCTCGATCAGGCTGGCCCGATGGCCAAGTCCTGCGAGGATATGGCGCTGATGATGAATGTGATGACCGGCTTCGACGAGCGCGATTCCACCAGCCTGCAGCGCGAACGGGAAGATTACACCCGGGGCCTCCAGCAGTTCGAAGGCAGGGAAAAGCCCTTGGCCGGACTCAGGGTCGGCCTGCCGAAAGAGTATTTTGCCGAGGGGCTGGATGCCTCGGTGGCGAAGGTCGTGCAGCAGGCCATCGACGAATACCGTAAGCTCGGCGCCGAGATCGTCGATATCAGCCTGCCCAACACGCAGCTTTCAATCCCGGTCTACTACGTGCTGGCACCGGCAGAGGCTTCCAGCAATCTTTCGCGTTACGACGGCGTGCGCTACGGCCACCGCGCGGCACAATACGATGACCTGATGGACATGTATTGCAAGACGCGCGCCGAGGGTTTCGGTGCCGAGGTCAAGCGCCGTATCCTGATCGGCACCTATGTGTTGAGTGCGGGTTACTACGATGCCTACTACCTGAAAGCGCAACAGATCCGCCGCCTGATTGCCGAGGATTTCGCCAGGGCGTTCCGCCAGTGCGACATCATTCTAGGCCCGACCGCGCCTTCCACTGCGTTCAGGGCCGGCGAAAAGGCGGATGACCCGGTGGCCATGTATTTGCAGGATATTTATACCATCGCTGTTAACCTCGCCGGCTTGCCCGGCATGAGTATTCCGGCCGGCTTTGCCGAAGTCGACGGCAAGCAGCTGCCGGTGGGTTTGCAGGTGATCGGCAATTATTTTGATGAAGCGCGCATGCTGAATGCCGGCCACGCTTATCAACAAGTGACGGATTGGCATCAGCGCATGCCGGAGGGTATCTAAGGTGGAATGGGAAGTCGTCATCGGGCTGGAAACGCACGCGCAGTTGCAGACCAGATCAAAGATATTTTCGGGTGCTTCGACCACTTATGGTGCCGAGCCCAACACGCAGGCCTGTGAGGTCAGCATTGCGCTGCCCGGCGTGCTGCCGGTGCTGAACAAGGAAGCGGTGAAATGCGCGATTCGGTTCGGCCTCGCGGTGGATGCCGAGATTGCGCCGGTGTCGGTTTTTGCGCGCAAGAATTATTTTTATCCCGATTTGCCGAAAGGCTACCAGATCAGCCAGTACGAGCTTCCTGTCGTCGGCAAGGGCGCGTTGACGATACAGGTGGGCGATACGGAAAAAACCATCCGCATCACCCGCGCCCATCTGGAAGAAGACGCCGGCAAGTCCGTGCATGGTGCTGCCGAGGGCATGTCCGGTATCGACCTCAACCGTGCCGGTACGCCGCTGCTGGAAATCGTCACTGAGCCGGACATGCGTTCTGCGGCAGAGGCGGTGGCCTACGCCAAAAAGCTGCACGAACTGGTGCAGTGGATCGGCATTTGTGACGGCAACATGCAGGAAGGCAGCTTCCGCTGCGACGTCAACGTTTCCGTGCGGCCCAGGGGCTCGGATCAGCTCGGCACACGCCGCGAAATCAAGAATCTCAACTCGTTCAAGTTCATGCAGCAGGCGATCGAGTACGAGACGCGCTGGCAGATTGAGACGCTGGAGGACGGCGGCAAGATCGAGCAGGCAACGGTACTGTTCAACCCCGATACCGGTGAAACCCGCGCCATGCGCAGCAAGGAAGAAGCCAACGATTACCGCTATTTCCCTGATCCTGATCTGCTGCCGCTGGCGATCAGCGAAGCCGACAAGGCTGCAGTGAAGGCCACGATGCCGGAGCTGCCGCAAGCCATGCAGGCGCGCTTTATCAGTGAGTACATGCTATCACCCTACGACTCATCGACATTGACTTCATCCAGAGCGATTGCCGCTTATTTTGAGGCAGTCGTGGCGGCTTTCGGTGGCGAAGCCAAACTGGCCGCCAACTGGGTCATGGGTAGCGTGGCGGCCAAGCTGAACGAAGAAGACAAGGATATTTCCGCTTCGCCGGTCTCAGCCATGCAGCTTGCCGGACTGCTGAAGCGTATCGCCGATAACACCATTTCCAACAAGATTGCTCGCGAAGTGTTCGATGCCATGTGGGCGGGCGAGGGCGACGCCGATGCCATCATCGAAAAGAAGGGGCTGAAACAGGTAACCGACAGCGGTGCGATTGAAGCCATTATTGATGAAGTGCTGGCGGCCAACGCGG
>DIVE01000115.1:0-7451 GCA_002423265.1 Methylophilaceae bacterium UBA6140
CATTTTTTCAGAATGTCGCTGAACGTCGTCATCTCGATATCTGGATGAGCGGAGAGCGCCTGATAAAGTTCGCTGAGGAAGTAATAACCGTTGTAAGGATAGTATTCCCAGGCGTTTTCGCCATCGAGAATCACGCTCACCACGCGACGTTGACCCTCTGGTGTGGTGCTCTGGATATGCTCCAGTGTGCTGATGAAATCCTTCACTGCATCATTGGAGTGCAACTTGGCATATTCGAAACCGATCTTGTCCGACAACAGATCGTCGCGAAAGAAACAGGTGATGCTACGGCTGCCGTCCGTCACCCGGTATGGCTTGTAAAGGTAATCGTGACGCGGCGGCAAATCCGAGGTTTGAAAGGACTTGTAGAGACTGTTGGCCAGCACGCCTTCGCCGGTCGCCGCCCACTGCACGCCATGTTCTGCCATTAATGAGAGTGCCGCATGCGAAACACCGCCTTCTGCCGGCCACATGCCGTTCGACGGCTTGCCGAAACGCCGTGCATGAGAAGCCTGGGCCTGCTTGATATGCGCTTCGGCGCGCAACCTGCCGCCGGGGTATTGGTTGTTACGCGGTAGCGGCGCATAGGGCATGGCATCGCGCGTGGAGCGGAAATCCAGCAGCAAGGGCAGGATCGGATGGTAATGCGGGGTAGAAGAAATCTCGATCTGGC
The DNA here is from genome assembly GCA_002423265.1 of Methylophilaceae bacterium UBA6140. GTDB lineage: Bacteria > Pseudomonadota > Gammaproteobacteria > Burkholderiales > Methylophilaceae > UBA6140. The sequence continues at coordinate 674 of DIVE01000115.1, forward strand.
CGCGCTTCTGCAGCTTCTTGTAACGTGGAATCAGGTCACTGATCAATTCGCCGACCAGCTTGAACAGCGCAAGCCGCTCGTCCAGAGTAAACTGATTGCCCTTCTCCATCAGCCGCTGCACCAGCTTGTTCTCGCGGCGCACGCTTTCGCCGGTCCACGCCAGGTGGTACCAGACCAGCAGATCGGCCTTGTATTGTGCCGAGAGATAATTGAACGGCTTGGCGCTCTCCGATTCCAGCGTCTTGTAGATATTGAACAGCCGCTGATAATGCGCAAACGGCGTCATCATTTTCTCGTGATGGCTCTTGAAGCAGCTGCTGATAATCAGCTCACAACGGTCTCTGGAAAGATTGTTCAGATCACGTTCGGCCAGCGAGGCGAGCAAGGGGTCACGGATTTCGCCGCTTTTGAACTGCTCGGCATAATCTTCGAGCTGATCAAGCAGCACCGGCACAAAATTGAAAGTCGCCCGGGCGGCCGGGTTGCTTTCAAGATGCCAGGCCATGTCCGTGTAATCCTTGATTGCGTGCAAATAGCTCCAAGGCAGGACATATTCGCCGGTGATGGTGTCGCGATAATCCGGCTGATGCATGTGCCAGTAAAGATTGACGTATAGCTTGGGTAACGCGGACATTAAAAAACCTTCAATTTCAGAAAAAACGGGTTGATGCACCGGAAGGCAGGCAGTTTACAGTGCCGATGCGCTTTTCCGGTGCATGATTTCAACGTGAGTGATGCAGACCCTGGCCGAGCATTTCCGGCGTCACCAGCGTGACGCCGTTGGGTGAAACGTGAAAACGCTTGCGGTCTTCTTCCGGATTGACACCGATCTGCATGCCTTCCGGGATACGTGCGCCCTTGTCGATGACGACTTTCTTCAATACCACGTTACGGCCGACCTCGACCTTGGGCAGCAGGACGGCACCTTCAATACGGCTGTAGCTGTGCACGCGCACATCCGAGAACAGCACCGAACTATTGACCATGGTACCGCTGATCAGGCAACCGCCGGAAACCAGCGAGTCGGTCGCACCGCCGCATCGCCCCTCGTCGTTGAAAACGAACTTGCAAGGCGGCAACTGCTCCTGATGGGTCCATATCGGCCAGCTGTGATCGTACAGATTGAGCTCGGGCGTCACCTTGGTCAGCTCCATGTTTGCTTCCCAATAAGCATCTACCGTACCAACATCGCGCCAGTAATAGTTTCCGTTGGCCGCTCCGACGCAACTGTCGGTGAAACGGTGGGAGAAAACCCGATACTTGCTGATCAGATAAGGGATGATGTCATGACCGAAATCGTGGGTGGAACCGGGGTCATCCGCATCGCGTATCAGCTGTTCGTAAAGGAAAGAAGCGTTGAACACGTAAATACCCATACTGGCGAACGCCTGGGTCGGATCATCCGGCAAAGGATCCGGGTTGGGCGATTTTTCCTGAAACTCGATAACGCGGCCGCTTTCATCCACCTTGAGCACGCCGAATGCCTTGGCCTCCTCGATCGGCACATTGACGCAAGCGATAGTCATGTCGGCCTTGCTGCGCACATGATCGGCCAGCATCTGGCCGTAATCCATCTTGTAGATATGATCGCCCGCGAGGATCAGCACATATTCCGGCGACATCATGCGCAGGATGTCCAGGTTCTGGAACACGGCATCGGCCGTGCCTTTGTACCACTCTTCCTCGATACGCTGCTGCGCCGGCAACAGCTCGACAAACTCGTTGAATTCACCGCGCAGAAAGCCCCAGCCGCGCTGAATATGCTGGATCAGGCTGTGCGATTTGTATTGGGTGACGACGCCGACGCGGCGGATGCCGGAATTGATGCAATTGGAGAGCGGAAAATCGATGATGCGAAACTTGCCGCCAAAAGGCACGGCAGGCTTTGCGCGCCAGTTGGTCAGGTCTTTCAGACGGCTGCCGCGGCCGCCAGCCAAAATGAGTGCAACCGTGTTTTTTGTCAGTGCACTGATGAAACGTGAAGAAGTTAAATCCTGCTGCATTTTGAGCTCTCCTGATTTATAGTCTGGCATTCTCCAATACCAGTTAAAACAGCCGCCCGAAGCTGTCTTCGCCTCTTGCCGACTGCTCTGAAACCATTATAAGCAGGATATTTGGCGGGAATCTAGTAGAATCACCTGGTATTCAAAAATAAATACGGGAAGATAAAATTTTGGTCAAACCGAGACAAGACGTTCAGCAACAACTCATTCTTGATGCCAAACATCACGATCCGTTTTCATTTCTCGGATTGCACCAAGAGGCAGGCAAACAGGTTTACCGCGCCTTTCTGCCCTATGCCGAACAGGTCTGGCTGAAAACCGCCGAAGGCTGGGACGCGCTGACGCGCGTGCATGCTGCCGGACTCTACGAATGGCATGGCGACGGCCTGAAACGCCCCTGCCTGCTCAAGATTGAATCCGGCGGCAGCAGCGTCGAGCAGCACGACCCCTACACTTTCCCTACCAGCCTGACCAATGATGAGCTGTATCTATTCGGCCAGGGCCGCCTGCTGCAGGCGCACAACACCATGGGCGCGCATCTGATGGAGATGAACGGCATCAACGGCGTACGATTTGCCGTCTGGGCGCCCAATGCCGAGCGGGTCAGCGTCGTCGGCAATTTCAATCGTTGGGACGGCCGCGTCAACCCGATGCGCGCACATGGCTCCAGCGGCGTCTGGGACATTTTCATCCCCAACCTCGGCGCAGGTGAGCTGTACAAGTTCGAAATCCGCAACCGTCATAGCGGGGCCATGATGGTCAAAACCGACCCTTACGGATTCAGCTTCGAGCAAAGGCCCGGCACCGCAGCCAAGGTCACTTCGCTCATGCAGCACAACTGGGAAGATTACGGCTGGATGGAGCAACGCGCAAAAGCGGATTGGCTGCATGCCCCTTTCAACTGCTATGAAGTGCATCTGGGCTCCTGGAAACGTAACGATCAGGGCTATTTCCTCAATTACCGCGAACTCGCTGCCAGCCTGATTCCCTACGTCAAGGAAATGGGCTACACCCATATCGAACTGCTGCCTGTTTCCGAACACCCGCTGAACGAATCCTGGGGTTACCAGACCACCGGCTATTTCGGCGTTACCAACCGTTATGGCTCGCCTGACGACCTGCGCTTTTTCGTCGATAGTTGCCACCAGGCCGGCATCGGCGTGATTCTGGACTGGGTGCCCGGCCACTTCCCCAAGGATGACTGGGCGCTGGCACGCTTTGACGGCACTGCGCTGTACGAACACGAAGACCCCCGCTTGGGCGAGCATCAGGAATGGGGCACCTATGTCTTCAATTATGGCCGCAACGAGGTGCGCAACTTTCTCCTGGCCAACGCCTACTACTGGCTGAAGGAATTCCATATCGATGGCCTCCGCGTCGATGCCGTCGCTTCCATGCTTTATCTCGACTACGCCCGCAAGCACGGCGAATGGTTGCCCAACCAGTTTGGCGGCCGCGAGAATCTCGATGCGATCGAGTTCATGAAACAGCTCAACGTCATGGTGCACGATGACTTTCCCGGTGCGCTGACCATCGCCGAAGAATCGACCGCATGGCCGATGATCTCGCGCCCGGTTTACCTCGGCGGCCTCGGCTTCTCGATGAAATGGAACATGGGCTGGATGAACGACACCCTGTCCTACATCGCCAACGATCCGATACACCGTCGCTACCACCACGACAAGCTGACTTTCGGCCAGCTCTATGCCTACAGCGAAAACTTCGTGCTGCCTTTCTCGCACGATGAAGTCGTGCACGGCAAGCGTTCCCTGCTGGACAAAATGCCGGGCGATACCTGGCAGAAATTCGCCAACCTGCGTCTGTTGCTGACCTATCAGATGACATCGCCGGGCAAAAAGCTCAATTTCATGGGTAATGAATTCGGTCAGGGACGCGAGTGGAACGTCAACGCCAGCCTTGACTGGCATTTGCTCGACACACATTGGCACAAGGGCGTACAACTGGCGAGCCGCGACCTCAACCAGCTTTACAGAAACGATCGCGCGCTCAGCGAGCTGGATTTCGAACCGCAGGGCTTTGAATGGGTCGATTGTTACGACTCCGACCAGTCGGTGATCAGTTATGCCCGACGCGCGCGCGACGGCAGTTTCGTGCTGGTGATACTGAACTTCACGCCGGTGTTGCGCGAGCATTATCGCCTGGGCGTGCCGGCCGCCGGACATTACGTCGAGCTGTTCAACAGCGATGCCGCCTGCTACGGCGGCAGCAACCAGGGCAACGGCGCCGGGATCGACAGCGAACCCACGCCCTGGATGCATCATCCGCAATCCATCGTTGTCACACTGCCGCCTTTAGCTGGTGTGATAATTAAGCTAAAATAGCAGCCGTCCGAAAAAATATTCAGCAAAAAAATCAATTAAATAAACCACACACTCGATGACAAACCCTACCAATTTCCCGATATGGCAAGCGCTTGCCGAGCATCAGAAAGAAATTTTCCCGCTGCACATGCGGGACTTGTTCGACAAGGAGCCGGACCGCTTCCGGAAATACTCCTTGCAACTGGGCGATCTGCTGCTCGATTATTCCAAAAACCGTATCACCGATAAAACACTGCAGCTGTTGTTCGACCTGGCCCGCCAGATGGACCTGGAAGGCATGCGCGAGCGCATGTTCACCGGCGAAAAAATCAATTTCTCCGAACATCGTGCAGTCCTGCACACAGCGTTGCGTAACCGCAGTAACTCACCGGTTTATGTAGACGGCAAGAATGTGATGCCGGAAGTCAACCGCGTGCTGGCGCAGATGCGGGATTTCAGCGACCGCGTGCGCGAAGGCCGCTGGAAAGGCTTTACCGGCAAGAAAATCACCGATGTCGTCAACATCGGTATCGGCGGCTCCGACCTCGGCCCGATGATGGCCTGCACCGCGCTCTCACCTTACGGCTCAGCCGGCATCACCCCGCATTTCGTCGCCAATATCGACGGTACCAACCTGGCNNGAAACCATGACCAACGCCCGCTCGGCGCGGGCATGGTTTCTTGAGCGTGCCAGCAAGCCGGAAGATGTCGCCATGCACTTCGTTGCGCTCTCCACCAATGCGAAAGCCGTGAAGGAGTTCGGCATCGATACCGCCAACATGTTCGAATTCTGGGACTGGGTCGGCGGCCGCTATTCACTATGGTCGGCCATCGGCCTCTCCATCGCGCTTTATATCGGCATGGATAACTTCGAGGAACTGCTGGCAGGCGGCCACGAAATGGACCAGCACTTCCGGACCGCACCGCTGGAACAGAACATGCCAGTGATCATGGGACTGCTCGGTGTCTGGTACAACAACTTCTTCAATTCAGAAACCCATGCCATCCTGCCCTACGACCAGAGCATGTCGCGCTTCACCGCTTATCTGCAGCAGGCAGACATGGAGAGCAACGGCAAATTCGTCGATCGCGACGGCAAGAAGATCAGCTACAGCAGCGGCCCGATTATCTGGGGCGATGTCGGCACCAACGGCCAGCACGCTTTCTATCAGCTGATCCATCAAGGCAACAAGCTGATTCCCTGCGATTTCCTGATGCCGCGCAAGAGCCATCATCCCATCGGCAACAACGGCGATGAACACCACAAGATCCTGATGGCCAACATGCTTGCGCAAACCAAGGCACTGATGCAGGGCAAGACCGCACTGGAAGTCAAGCACGAGCTGGAAGCGCAAGGCCTGCCGGATGAGGAAATTCGCGCCCTGCTGCCGCATCGCGTATTCGGCGGCAACCGCCCGACCAACAGCATTCTGTTCGAAAAACTGACGCCGAGAACTTTGGGTAAACTGATCGCCCTCTACGAACACAAAATTTTCGTGCAGGGCATCATCTGGCACATCAACTCCTTCGACCAGTGGGGCGTCGAGTTCGGCAAACAGCTGGCGCAAGGCATTCTGCCGCAACTACTGGCCGAGTCTGAAGTGACCAATTTCGACAGTTCAACCAACGGGCTGATCAACTACGTGCATTCACAGCAATAACCTGACAATACCGCAACAAACAAAAAAGCCCTGATGACACATGTCATCAGGGCTTTTTGTCGATGTACGGAGATTATTGCAAACGCAGGCCGCCAAGGGATATCTGCTGCGCGACGGAAGCGCCCAGGCGCTTGGCAAAACGCGATGCAAAATCTTCCCGCTGCGTGAAGTCGACGATTCTTTCCTGCTTGATCACTTCACGCGCCACATATTCCGAACTGCCGAAGCCGTCAGCCAATCCCATTTTGATGCTGGCTTCACCACTCCAGAACAGGCCGCTGAAAGTTTCTGAGGTTTCTTTCAGACGGTCGCCGCGCCCTTCGCGCACGATATCGATGAACTGCTGATGCACCTCTTCAAGCAGCGTCTGGGCGTATTTCTGATGCTGCTCGTTGACCGGCGAAAACGGGTCGAGCAGTGCCTTGTTCTCACCTGCCGTCAGCAGCCTGCGCTCGACACCGAGCTTTTCCATGGTGCCGGTGAAACCGAAGCCATCCATCAGCACGCCGATGGAGCCGACGATACTGGCCTTGTCAACATAGATCCTGTCCGCGGCAGCGGCGATGTAATAGCCGCCGGAGGCGCAGACATCCTCAACCACCGCATACACCGGCACCTGCGGGTTCAATTTGCGCAGACGCTTGATCTCGTCGTTGATGATGCCGGATTGCACCGGACTACCGCCGGGGCTGTTGATACGTAGAATCAGACCCTTGGTGCGCTTGTTTTCGAAAGCCGACTGCAGGCTGGAAACGATCGCATCCGCGTTCGCCTCCTCGCCGCTGCCGATAAC
>DIVE01000115.1:7505-8321 GCA_002423265.1 Methylophilaceae bacterium UBA6140
GCGTTTTTGCTCGGCCAGCGCGGAAAACGCCAGTTTCTCTATGGTTTGGCGCTCCCAATTGGGGTCGTTCTGTGACGAATCCGACATATTCATTCTTTCCTGATTAGAGTTTTATCCAGTTGTATCAAAATCTCGTTATTGCGTTCCAGCGCCCTGATTTTTATCAGCGACTTTCCCGGACACGGGCCCATCACGCAATTACCGGTCTGCGGCTGGTAATGTGCGCCGTGCGTGGCACAAATCAGATAATTTCCGGTGACATCGAAAAAATCGCCTTCGTTCCAGTCCAGTTCGACCGGCACATGCGCGCAACGATTCACGTAAGCCTGCACCTCGCCATTGTAGCGCACGACAAAGCCGGTGGTGCGCTCGCCCAGCTCCGGCAGCTCGAAACGGAAGCCCGGCCCGCGCTCACGCACATCCTCGCTGCGGCAGATGACACGCATGCGTTCAGGCATGTTCGACCAGCCAACTGTTGAGCGCGCCAAACCGGTCAAAACATGCCAGCGGCCGATGTTTTTTCAGCTCCGCCTCCGGGTGTGCGCCATAGGTCACGGCAAGGCTTGCCACGCCGGCGTTACTCGCCATCTGCAGATCATAACTGGTGTCGCCTATCATCAGCGTGCGATCCGGCATTGCCCCCAGCTCGTCCATCAGTTCGTGCAGCATTTGCGGATGCGGCTTGGAAAAACACTCATCCACGCATCTCGATGCCTGCATGTATTGTGCCAGTCCGCTGCGCTGCAGGGATTTATTCAGTCCGTTCCTGCCCTTGCCGGTGGCCACGGCAAGCATGAAGCCGGACTCGGTCAGATC
>DIVE01000115.1:8329-9113 GCA_002423265.1 Methylophilaceae bacterium UBA6140
TCCGAACAGGGCATGCACCGCTTCGGCCAGCCCGAGGCCGATGATATGGCTCGCGGCTGTTGGTTCCGGCACCGGCAGGCCGGCCTCCGCGCTGGCCTTGCGCATGCAATCCACGATCATTTGCGTCGAATTGGCCAGCGTGCCGTCCCAGTCGAATACGATCAGGTCAAACTGTCTGGGCATGTTGCGCGGACTCCAGTTGTTTGAGGAAACGCTCAAGCTCTGCCGGCAATGGCGCGACGAATTTGAGCTTTTCGCCGGAAAGCGGATGCCGCAGACTGGTTTCTGCAGAGTGCAGAAACATGCGTTTCAACCCGCGCTTCTGCATGGCCTTGTTGATATTGAAATCGCCATATTTGTCGTCGCCGGCGATGGGGAAGCCAAGATGCGCGAGCTGGACGCGCAACTGATGTGTGCGGCCGGTGACCAGCTGCGCTTCCAGCAAGCTGAACTCGCCATAACTTTTGCGCAAGAAGAACACTGTCTCGGACTGCTGCCCGTCCTCCTGCACCGCAACCCTGCGCTCACCGCTCGGCAGCACATATTTGTGCAGCGGCAGAACGACCCGCTTCTTTTTTTCCTTCCAATCGCCATGCACCAGCATCAGATAGCGCTTGTCGGTCTGATTGTTTCTGATTGCCTCGTGCAATTGCACCAGCGCTGCGCGCTTCTTTGCCAGCATCAGAATGCCGGAAGTCTCGCGATCCAGCCGGTGCACCAGTTCCAGAAACTTCGCATGCGGCCGCTCAAGCCGCAGCTGTTCGATCACGCCGCGGCTGATGCC
>DIVE01000115.1:9274-19277 GCA_002423265.1 Methylophilaceae bacterium UBA6140
AGAAAATTGTCGATGCGCTGACCTGCACTCCCTTCGTCCACCGTTTGCAATGTCACACTTGGCTTTTTGTCTGCAAGTGGCTGACTTGATTTATGAATACTTGCTTTGCTTATATTGGTCATCTCGCCTATACTACGTTTGCTTTTGAAAAATTATGAATCAATTGCGCAGATTTTCGGGTTGACCGCCAAGGCGCTCAGTCGAAAATACCTAACAAATACCTTGGTTAAATCGCTCGCCAAATAAAACAAGTAGCGAATTTGTCACAAATTTATTGCGCTCTAGTCACTGCAAATGATGTTGCCTGTGCAATACGCAGCAAGAGTTAGCTGGAATATGGAATTTTAGCCGATATTGTCGGCTTAGCCGAGAAACAGTTTCAAACAGAACCCACGCATAGAGATTAACCACTTATCGTTTACGAGAATTTTCGTTAACCAATTCAATCTGTTACCGCATACCGATAACGGATATTTTCCAGCGACCTCACCTGTGAGTGTGTACAAAATCGCGGAATCCGGCCTTGAAATGGCCATGTGTTAGTCAATAGCGCTTCTGCGTGTATCACTGCATACACGCTACTGCTCGTGCTAGCAGCAGTGCCCTGCATAACGCCCGGGCGCCGCCTGAAATTTGAATTCTGTCTCAAGCAGTCAGAATGCCAGCAACCTTGCCTGACGTCATCAGGCTGCTTCACTTGCCCGCCGTGAGCGCGGGAGTCAACACAATGAAACGCATGTTATTCAATGCGACGCAGTCGGAAGAACTGCGCGTCGCCATCGTCGATGGGCAAAAACTCATCGATCTCGATATTGAAACCGCTGGCAAGGAACAACGCAAAAGCAATATCTACAAGGGTGTCATCACCCGTATCGAACCATCCCTCGAAGCTGCATTCGTCAATTACGGCACCGACAGGCACGGTTTTCTGCCGTTCAAGGAAGTCGCTCGCAGCTACTTCCTGAACGATACCGAAGCAGGCCGCGCACGCATCCAGGACGTGCTGAAGGAAGGCCAGGAACTGATCGTTCAGGTCGACAAGGACGAACGCGGCAATAAGGGCGCAGCCCTCACCACCTTTATTTCGCTGGCAGGCCGTTATCTGGTCCTGATGCCGAACAATCCTCGTGGCGGCGGCGTTTCCCGCCGCATCGAAGGCGAAGACCGCAACGAGCTGCGCGACACCATGGCGCAACTGGAAGTGCCCAACGGCATGAGCATCATCGCCCGCACTGCCGGTATCGGCCGCAGCCTCGAAGAACTGCAGTGGGATATGAACTACCTGCTGCAACTGTGGACTGCAATCGAGGGCGCTTCGACCATTCAAACCGGTGCCTTCCTCATTTATCAGGAAGGCAGCCTGGTCATCCGCGCCATCCGCGATTACTTCCAGCCGGATATCGGCGAGATTCTGATCGACACGCCGGATATCCACGAGCAAGCCGTGCAGTTCATGAACCACGTCATGCCCGGCAATGTGGCGCGCGTGAAGTTGTATCAGGACGAAATCCCGCTGTTCTCCCGCTTCCAGATCGAGCATCAGATCGAAACCGCGTTCTCACGCGAGGTGCGCCTGCCTTCCGGCGGCGCCATCATCATCGACCACACCGAAGCGCTGGTATCGATCGACGTCAATTCCGGCCGCTCGACCAAGGGTGCGGATATCGAACAAACCGCATTCAACACCAACCTCGAAGCCGCTGAAGAAGTCGCCCGCCAGTTGCGCCTGCGCGACCTCGGCGGCCTGGTCGTGATCGACTTTATTGATATGGAAAGCCAGCGCAACCAGCGCGAGGTGGAAAACCGCCTGCGCGATGCGCTGCATTACGACCGCGCCCGCGTACAAACCGGCAAGATCTCCCGCTTTGGCCTGCTTGAACTCTCGCGTCAGCGCCTGCGTCCGAGCCTCGGCGAATCGAACCATATCCCCTGCCCGCGCTGCCACGGCACTGGCCATATCCGCGGGATCGAATCGACCGCCCTGCACATCCTGCGCATCACGCAGGAAGAAGCCATGAAGGAAAACAGCGCCATCATCCAGGTGCAGTTGCCGGTTGAAGCAGCCACTTTCCTGCTCAACGAAAAACGTGCAGACATCCACAAGATCGAGCAGCGCATGGGTGTTGAAGTGGTGCTGATCCCCAATATCCACATGGAAACGCCGAACTACAGCATCACCCGTGTCCGCAGCGATGACGTGAGCGAAGAAAACACTCGCGCCAGCTACGAAATGGTGGAACTGCCGACTGAGGAAGAAGTGGTCAAGACCGGTAACGAAGTCAAACCGGTCAAGACCGAAGCTGCCGTTAAGGGCATTACGCCTGCATCTCCGGCACCTGAATCGAAAGCTGCAGCCACGAAGGAAGTCTCTGCCCCCGGCATTATCAGTCGCCTCGTTGGCTGGCTGGGCAAGCTGACCGGCGAGAAATCAGCAGCCAAGACAGAAACCGCAGAGCGCCGTGAAGGTGCCCGCGGTAACCGTCGCGGCCGGAGCAGCCGTGGTGGCCGCAATACGGAACGCACCGGTAGCGAGCGGCAAGCAGTTCAACAGGAACGCGGCCTGCAAGGTGAGCGCGGCAACCGCCAACCTCAGCGCCAGCCGCAGACGAACCGCGCCGAACGTCCGCAACAGGAACGCCCATCAGCAGATCGTCAGCCTGTTGAACGCCAATCGATTGAACGTCAACAAGTCGAGCAGAAACCGATCCTGGCGCAAGCCACGCCTGAAAGCGGCACGGAAGGACGCGGCCGCCGTGGCAGAAACGGCCGTCGTGAACGCGGTCCGCGCGGTGAACGCAACGAGGCTGCTGTACGTGAAAACGGCCAGCCGCAGGAGAAAATGCAGACCGAACTGGTACTGACTAACGAAAACACAGAGACCAGAAAATCCAGAACGCCTGCAGCTGAAATCGCGGCAGCGCCAACTATCGAGGCAAAGGTCGAGCAAGTCGTCGAAACTGTAACCAGAATCGAACAGGTGAAGCCGGTGGCGGAAATTGCCGAAACGAAAGCAGAAGCCGCTGCAGAGACGAGTATCGACACCAGCTCCGCAAGCAAGACGGAAAAATCTGAAACGGTAAAACCGGCCAAGGCAGCCAAGGCTGAAAAAGCCGAAGCTGTAGCCGCTGCAGAAACTGCAACAGCATCCGAAGCGCCGGCTGCAGAAGCCGCAGAGTCCGAAACTGCCGAAAAGGCCGAAAAGAAACCGCGCACACCGCGCCGCCGCAAGCCCGCTGAAGAAAAACCGGTCGATCTCGCCGCCAGCGGTCTGCAACTGGTTGAAACCAAAGGCGAAGCCATCAAGGTTGAAGCCGCACCAACGCCGGCAGCGCCGCGCAAACCGCGCAAGCCGGCGGCCTGGCAACAGAAAGGTGCAGAACAGTCACAGGAAGAACCTCTGGTGATTGTGCAAACGCAGAAATAATCTTCAAGGCACTATCCATGAAAAAGCCCCGAGCAATCGGGGCTTTTTCATGGATGCTCGGTATTGCGCTGAACTTATAGCGCTTTTACTCTAATCAACCGACACATCCGGTACTTCTGCGCCGTAGAACTTCTCGCGCAATTTTTTCAGCTGGTCGCGGTACTCGGCGGCTTTTTCAAACTCGAGATTCTTTGCACTGTCGTGCATCGCCTTCTCCAGCCGCTTCATTTCCTTCAGTATCTGTTTCTCGCTCAGCGCTTCGTAACTGGCCTGATCCTGCGCCGCCTTGCGTTCGCGCTTGGCGTCGTCCTTGTCGTAAACACCATCGATGATGTCCTTGATACGCTTGCTGACTCCCTTGGGCACAATGCCGTTGGCCTCGTTGAAAGCCATTTGTTTTTTGCGGCGACGCTCGGTTTCGTCGATCGCCAGCTTCATCGAGCGGGTGATGGTATTACCGTAAAAAATCACTTTGCCGTTCAGATTGCGGGCAGCGCGACCGGAGGTCTGAATCAACGAACGCTCCGAACGCAGAAAGCCTTCCTTGTCGGCGTCCAGCACGGCCACCAGTGAAACTTCCGGAATATCCAGCCCCTCACGCAAAAGATTGATACCGACCAGCACGTCGAATTCTCCCAGCCGCAGATCGCGAATGATTTCCACCCGCTCGACGGTATCGATATCCGAATGCAGGTAGCGCACCTTGACGCCGTGTTCGGAGAGATAGTCCGTCAGGTCTTCGGCCATACGTTTGGTCAGCGTAGTGGCCAATACGCGTTCTTTAACTGCCACCCTGAGTTTGATTTCAGACAGCAGATCATCCACCTGCGTATCGGCCGGTTTGACGATGATTTCCGGATCGATCAGGCCGGTCGGCCGGGCGATCATTTCAACCACCTGTTCCTGATGCGTGCGTTCGTACTCGGCCGGCGTTGCAGAAATGAACACGCACTGACGCATGATACGTTCGAATTCCTCGAATTTGAGCGGCCGGTTGTCCAAGGCAGACGGCAGACGGAAGCCGTAATCCACCAGATTTTCCTTGCGTGAACGGTCGCCCTTGTACATGCCGCCGATCTGCGGCACGGTCACGTGCGATTCGTCGATGATCATCAGCGCGTTTTTTGGCAGATAGTCGATCAGGGTCGGTGGCGGATCTCCCGGCGCACGGCCGGAAAGATGGCGCGAGTAATTTTCGATGCCCTTGCAGAAGCCGATTTCATTGAGCATTTCAAGATCGAAACGCGTGCGCTGCTCGATACGCTGCGCCTCAACCAGCTTCTGGTTCTTGATGTAGAAATCCACCCGCTCTCTCAGCTCGGCCTTGATCTTCTCCATCGCCTTGATGGTGGTTTCGCGCGGCGTCACGTAATGGCTGGATGGATAAATCGTGTAGCGCTGGATCTTGCTGAAAATCTGCCCGGTCAGGGGGTCAAACAAAGTCAGACTCTCCACTTCATCATCGAACAGCGAAATGCGGATTGCAGTTTCCGAGTTTTCTGCCGGAAACACATCGATCACATCGCCGCGCACGCGGAAGTTGCCACGGTCGAAATCGAACTCGTTGCGGTCATATTGCATGCCGATCAGGCGCAAAATGATATCGCGCTGGCTGACTTTTTCGCCCTGCGTCAGATGCAGCACCATGCCGTGATAATCCACCGGGTCGCCGATACCGTAGATCGCCGATACCGTAGCCACGATGATGCTATCCTCGCGTTCGAGCAGCGCCTTGGTGGCAGAAAGCCGCATCTGCTCGATATGCTCGTTGATGCTGGAGTCTTTTTCAATGAAAAGGTCACGCGACGGCACGTAGGCTTCCGGCTGGTAATAATCGTAGTAGGAAACGAAATATTCCACCGCATTGTTGGGAAAAAACTCGCGGAATTCGGAATAAAGCTGCGCCGCCAGCGTCTTGTTTGGCGCCATAACAATCGCCGGACGCCCGAGCTGGGCGATCACGTTCGCCATGGTAAAAGTCTTGCCCGAGCCGGTGACACCGAGCAGGGTCTGGTATTTCATGCCCCGGTTGATGCCTTCGACGAGTTTTTCTATCGCCTGCGGCTGGTCACCTGCGGGCTGAAAAGGCTGGTTCAACTGGTATCTGCTGTTCGGGTAGGTAACGATCACTTCACTGGCCATCAAAACGGAATCCCTATTTTAACAGGGCTTGCGAACGATGCTCTTGTGTTTGCCAAACCGTGACTGATGCCGAACTTTGCCCATGCTTTCAAGTCATCAACTAAGGTTCTGATAAAACCTGCAATCAACACTGGGGAATGACATGCGTTACATCTTGATTCTGGTAGCCGGCCTGAGCTACCTCACGCCCGCCCATGCCTACGACAGGGCAAAACTGCTGGAATCGTTCTTCTCGTCCGTCATGGTGCGCGGTTACAAGGACGATGGCGGACTTGCCTACGGCTCCGGCGTCATCGTCGGCGAAAACAAGGTACTTACCAACTGCCACACCTTCCGTCATACCAGACAGGCATGGGTTTCGCGCGGCGAGGACAGCTACCAGATCAAGTCGGTGCAAGCCAACCGCTGGCATGATCTGTGTTTGTTGCAGACCGAAGACATGGATATCAAGCCTGTCAAAATCGGCTCGGCAGAAAGCCTGAAAAAAGGCCAGGGCGTCATTTCCATCGGTCACTCCAGCGGCGTTGCTACCCCGCTCACCTCTAACGGCACGATCAAATCCCTGTTCGAAATGGACGGCGGAAAAATCATCCGCACCACTGCCAGATTCGCGCTCGGCGCCAGCGGCAGCGGCTTGTTCGATGAGGAAGGCCGATTGATCGGCATCAACACCTTCAAGACCGGCGGTCGCGATGCGTATTTCTACGCCTTGCCGATTGAATGGCTGGCGGAACTGGAAACGCGGGAAGTGGAAACAAAATTCCCGATTCGCGGGGATGCCTTCTGGGAAGGCATCGTCCCTGACACCATGCCATATTTCCTGCAGATCGCAGGCCCGGAGCTCTCGCAAGACTGGAACAAACTGGCCGAGATCGCCAGCCGCTGGGTCGGGGCCGAGCCGCAGAACAGCGACGCCTGGTATGAACTGGGCCTGGCCAACGAAAAGCTGGGCAAGAAGACGGCAGCGGAGAAAGCCTATCGTCAATCGGTAGCGCTGGACGCGACCAACACCGACTCCCTGTTCAGAATAGGCGTACTGGCCTCGGAAAAAGGCGATGCCGCAGAAATGCACGCGATCAACATTGCCTTGAAAGGTATTGATCAGAATATTGCCGATGAATTCAGCAAATCGGTCGGCTGCCCGACAACTTGTTGATTTTCTGTAGCTTGCCAGTTACACGGGGTTGAATTTGTGAGTAAAATTCTACTTTTATCAGTATCTTCAACCTCATTCAAGGATTTCGATCTTGCCGCAACCAGAATCGGTGCTTTCACAGCGCGTTCAAACCATCAAAGAATCCCCCACACTGGCCGTTACAGCCCGGGCTGCCAGGCTCAAGGCTGAAGGCCGGGACATCATCGGCCTCGGCGCCGGCGAACCGGATTTCGACACACCGCAACATATCAAGGATGCGGCCAAGAAAGCCATCGACAGCGGCTTCACCAAATATACCCCGGTTGCCGGTATCGCCGGCCTGAAAAAGGCCGTGGTCTCCAAATTCAAACGTGACAACGATTTCGATTACAACGAAAAGGAAGTCATCGTCGGCGTCGGCGGCAAGCAATGTATCTTCAATCTGGCGCTGGCGGTGCTGAACCCCGGCGATGAAGTCATCGTGCCTGCGCCCTACTGGGTCTCGTATGCCGACATTGCCATGGTGGCAGGTGCAAAGCCGGTGATTATCGAATGCGGTATCGAGCAGGAATTCAAGCTGCTGCCCGCACAACTTGAAGCAGCGATCACGCCAAAAACCAAGCTGTTCATGATCAACTCGCCTTCCAACCCGACCGGCTCCGTGTATACGCTGGAAGAGCTGCAAGCGCTGGGCGAAGTGCTGAAGCGCCACCCGCATGTGCTGGTCGCCACCGACGACATGTACGAACATGTCAACCTCACCGGCGACAAGTTCTACAACATTCTCAATGCCACGCCAGAACTGAAACCGCGCTGCATCGTGCTGAACGGCGTTTCCAAGGCTTATTCGATGACCGGCTGGCGTATTGGCTATGCAGCAGGTCCGGCTTACATCATCAAGGCGATGGAAATCCTGCAATCGCAATCGACCTCCAACCCGACTTCCATCTCGCAAGTTGCGGCACAAGCGGCGCTCGACGGCCCGCAGGACTGCATCGAGCCGATGGTCAAAGCCTTCATCGAGCGTCACGAATACGTAGTCACACGATTCAACCAGATACCGGGGCTCAAGTGCATCAAGGCCGGCGGTGCATTCTATGCATTCCCCGATGCGCGCGTCGCCATCGCCAATCTGCACAAGGCCGGCAAGATCAGCGAGGCAACCGATATGGCGCTGTCGGAGTACCTGCTGGAACAGGTCGGTGTCGCCGTTGTTCCCGGCTCGGCTTTTGGTGCCGAAGGCTATTTCCGTATCTCCTTCGCCACCTCGATGGACAACCTGAAAGAAGCGCTGAACCGTATCGAAAAAGCACTTTCGTAAACGCCCGGAAAAATTTCCTCCCAACCCCGGCTTGCCTCTTTCCATCAGGCCTGCCGGGGTTTATGCTTGAACCATGTCTTCCTGAAGCGGCTTTGACAGCGCTTCATTTAACCGGGGAGTGAATCATGAACCAGTTCTCTTCTCTCAAAGGCATTCTGTTCGATCTTGATGGCGTGCTCTATATCGGCAGCGAGGCCATCGATGGTGCCGTCGAAGCAGTTAACCGCATCCGCGACAGCCATCTCAAATGTCGCTTCGTCACCAATACCAGCACGCTCTCGCTCGCCTCGCTCGCCCGCAAGATCAATGCACTCGGCTTCGATATTCCCGGCCACGAGATCATCAGTGCGCCGCAGGCAGCCCTGCGCTATCTGCAAAGGCAGAAAAATCCGCTGTGCCGCCTGTTGCTGGCCGATGACGTCAAAAAAGATTTTGCCGGACTCGCACAATCGGACACTGAAGCGCAATTCATCGTCGTCGGCGATATCGGCAATGCCTGGTCTTACAGCATGCTGAACGAGGTATTCAATTGCCTGACGCATGGCGCGAAACTCATCGCCATCCACAAAAACCGCTTCTGGCAGACTGAGCAAGGTTTGCAGATGGATATCGGCGGCTTTGTTCACGGGCTGGAATACGCGAGCGGCACAGAGGCCATGATCATCGGCAAGCCTTCAGCAGATTTCTTCAATATCGCGCTGGATGAGATGCAGCTGAACGCAAGTGAGGTCGCAATGGTCGGTGACGATATTGATTCCGACATCGGCGGCGCCCAGCATGCCGGGCTCAAAGGCATACTGGTGCGCACCGGAAAATACCGGCAGAGCTATGCCGATGCGTCGGCGGTCAAACCGGATGCACTGATCGATTCCATCCGTGATCTGCCGCAGCTGCTCGGCTTGTGAGGCGCGAGACTGCATAGACTCAATCGCCGCCGCCGAACAGCCCCTTCACTTTCTCGGCGGCCTGTATGCCCAGGCTGGTGCCCACGCCGGGGCCGAGTATCGCGGTGCCTGCAGCAGCACCCGCCAGCGCCGCCTTGGTCGGGAATACCATGGGTTTATCCGTGGTGCCGGAGACCTGCAACGGTACTGCAGCAAGTGTCGCGCCTTTCTTGATTTCAACCTTGACGACACCATCCAGCGATTTATCGGCTTTGATTTTTACATCGCCGCTCGCCTTCAAAAGGCCGGAAACCACCAGCAGGTTACGCAAGTGATATTGCTTGCCTGAAACATTCAACAACCCCGAAAACGTATCGAACTGCGTCTGCCCGCCGCTGGTGCCTTTGGTCACCAGCAAGGTTGCCGCCTTTGCCAGATCAACGCCATCCAGCACGCCGTCCTGCACATTGAACTTGAAATTTGCCAGAAGCTGATCCAGCAGCTTGCCCGGTGATTTCGCCACCGTCTTGTAACTGCCGTCCGCAGTCAGCTTGCCGCTCAGCTGAGTTGATTTGCTCATCAGGCCGACCGGCTTGCTCAACTCCAATCCGTCCACATGCAACTTGCCATTCAACTGCCAGTTGTTTTGCCAATCGAGCACCGCATCGGCATGCAACTTGCCGCCGTAAAGATTTGCATCCAGTTTCTCGATCGTCAGCGTCTTACCCGTCAGCACCATTTGACCTGCCAGCTCGTCGATCAAAAAAGCCGGGGCCGCAGGCAATGTCCAGCTCCTGGCGGAAAGCGTGATCAACTGTCGCCCATCCTCAGGGATCAGATCGATGCGCAGCTTGCCATCCGTCGTCGTGATGCGTGCCGATTCTGGCTTGTTTTCTGCAGTCAACGCAATATCGGCATCCAGCTCCGGTAAATTCATGTCCGGCCAGACAAACTGCGCCTGCCGGATGCTGATCTCGCGAATAGTCACCTTGACAGGTTCGCTTTCACCAGCATCGCTATTCGTCAGCGTGGCGACGATATCCATCGCCGACTGCTTGATCACCGGCCGCTTGACCTTCAAACTACTGATCGTCTTG
>DIVE01000023.1:0-31850 GCA_002423265.1 Methylophilaceae bacterium UBA6140
AACGTGACACCCTTTGAGCCGGAGTGGGAAGGCTACGTCACGTTGGAGTTCAGCAACACCACACCGCTGCCCGCCAGAATTTACGCTGCCGAAGGCTGCGCCCAGGTGCTGTTCTTCGAATCCGACGAAGTCTGCGAAACTTCCTACAAGGATCGCGGCGGTAAATACCAGGGCCAGGTCGGCGTCACCCTGCCCAAGATCTAGGTAAGCACATCACCGGCCAGAGCGCACAGAGAGAACGCAGCGCAGCGATGACGCTGCGTTCTCTGCGCAATCCATGGCTGAATGTTTTTTGGAGAGACACATGAAATTCCGCTTCCCCGTCGTCATTATCGACGAAGACTTCCGCTCCGAGAACTCCTCCGGCCTGGGCATTCGCGTGCTGGCCAGAGCCATTGAAGAAGAAGGCTATGAGGTTCTGGGCGTCACCAGCTATGGCGACCTCACCTCATTCGCCCAGCAGCAGAGCCGCGCGTCCGCCTTCATTCTGTCAATCGACGACGAGGAAATCGTCGAGGAAAAGCCCGAGGCATTGGAGAACCTGCGCAAGTTCGTCGATGAAATCCGCTACCGCAACGAGGAAATCCCCATCTTCCTGCATGGCGAGACCCGTACTTCGCGGCATGTCCCGAACGAAATCCTGCGCGAGCTGAACGGCTTCATCCACATGCATGAAGACACGCCAGAATTCGTTGCGCGCTACATCGTGCGTGAAGCCCGCACCTATCTCGATAGCCTCGCACCGCCGTTTTTCCGTGCACTGGTGCATTACGCCGCCGATGGTTCCTATTCCTGGCACTGCCCCGGTCACTCCGGCGGCGTCGCTTTCCTGAAGTCGCCGGTCGGTCAGATGTTCCACCAGTTCTTCGGCGAAAACATGCTGCGTGCCGACGTCTGCAACGCGGTGGATGAGCTCGGCCAGCTGCTTGACCACACCGGCCCGGTCGCCGCCTCCGAGCGCAACGCGGCCCGCATATTCAACTGCGATCACCTCTACTTCGTCACCAACGGCACCTCGACTTCCAACAAGATCGTCTGGAACTCGACCGTCGCGCCCGGCGATATCGTCGTCGTCGACCGCAACTGCCACAAATCGGTGCTGCACTCCATCATCATGACCGGCGCCATTCCGGTCTTTCTGATGCCGACCCGCAACCACTTCGGCATCATAGGACCGATCCCGAAAGAGGAATTCGCCTGGGAAAACATCCAGAAGAAGATCGCCGCCAACCCGTTCGCGCTGGATAAAAATGCCAAGCCGCGCGTATTGACCATCACGCAATCCACTTATGACGGCGTGCTCTACAACGTCGAGGAAATCAAGGAAATGCTGGACGGCAAGATCGACACCCTGCATTTCGACGAAGCCTGGCTGCCGCACGCCACCTTCCACGACTTCTATGGCGATTACCACGCCATCGGCGCCGACCGGCCGCGCTGCAAGGAGTCCATGGTGTTCTCCACGCAATCCACACACAAACTGCTCGCAGGTCTCTCGCAGGCTTCGCAGATTCTGGTGGAAGATGCGGAAAACAACCGTCTCGACCGCGATGTGTTCAATGAAGCCTACCTGATGCACACCTCCACCAGCCCGCAGTATTCCATCATCGCCAGCTGCGATGTCGCTGCCGCCATGATGGAAGCGCCGGGCGGAACCGCGCTAGTCGAGGAATCCCTGCGCGAAGCGCTGGATTTCCGCCGCGCCATGCGCAAGGTGGATGAAGAATGGGGCGCCGACTGGTGGTTCAAGGTCTGGGGACCGAACGACCTCTCGGAAGAAGGTCTGGAGGAGCGCGAAGCCTGGATGCTGAAAGCCAACGAGCGCTGGCACGGTTTCGGCAATCTGGCCGAAGGCTTCAACATGCTGGACCCGATCAAGGCCACCATCATCACGCCGGGACTAGACGTCGATGGCTCATTCTCGGACGAATTTGGCATTCCCGCCGCCATCGTCACCAAGTATCTGGCCGAGCATGGCGTCATCGTCGAGAAGACCGGTCTTTACTCGTTCTTCATCATGTTCACCATCGGCATCACAAAGGGCAGATGGAACACCATGGTAGCCGCCTTGCAGCAGTTCAAGGACGATTACGATAAGAACCAGCCGTGCTGGAAGGTGCTACCGGAATTCGTCGCCAAACATCCGCGCTACGAGCGGGTCGGCCTGCGCGACCTCAGCACGCAGATTCACGAAGTCTACCGCGCCAACGATGTCGCGCGCCTGACGACCGAGATGTATCTCTCCGATATGGTGCCGGCGATGAAGCCGACCGATGCCTTCGCCCGCATGGCGCACCGCAAGATCGACCGCGTGCTGATCGACGAACTCGAAGGCCGCATCACCGCTGTGCTGTTGACCCCATACCCGCCCGGCATCCCGTTACTGATTCCGGGGGAGCAGTTCAACAAAAAGATCGTCAATTACCTGAAATTCGCCCGCGATTTCAACGAACGCTTCCCCGGTTTCGAGACCGACGTTCACGGCCTGGTCAAGGGCATGGTGGATGGCAAATCGAGATACTACGTCGATTGCGTTGCCGAAGACTGATTTGGCGTCATAGAAAACACTGATTTATTCGTCATACCGGCGCAGGCCGGTATTCAGCGCCTTTGTTTAACCGGGTTCCGGCATGCGCCGGAACGACAAAACCGGTTAAACCAGTGTTTCCTTAACGCTTAAATACGGCGGTAATTCGCGTAGCTGAACTTTAGCCCCTGCGCGGAGACATGTTCTTCGCGCAGCTCCTCACACCAGGCGTTACGATCGTATACGGGAAAGCTCGCATCGCCTTCAAAAGCTTGCTGCAATTCGGTGAGATAGAGTCTGTCTGCTAGCGGCATTACCTCGCTGTAAAGCTGCGCGCCGCCTATGACAAACACCTCGGGGTCGTTCGCACAGGCAGCCAATGCCTCTGCCAGACTGGAAACAACGATTGCGCCCTCGACATGATAATCAGGATTGCGGCTGACAATGACCGTGGTTCTGCCCGGTAGCAAACGCCCCAGCGATTCATAGGTTTTGCGCCCCATGATGATGTGATGCCCCATGGTCAGCGCCCTGAAACGCTTGAGGTCCTCCGGCAAATGCCAAGGAAGATCATTGTTGCGGCCGATCACGCCGTTGGCTGCAATCGCCGCGATAATGGAAACGGTGCTCATGGGTCAATATTATACCGCTCGAAACGCCGGCAGCTTGGTAAACCTGATCTTGAAATCAGCCAATATCAAGGTTGGAACATCAATAAAAAAGGCACATGCAACTTGCATGTGCCTTTGGCTTTAATGGTATGAATACGTTTAACTGCCGATCTGATACAAGACTTCTTCAGCCTCACCCACTTTGCCCGTTACAGCATCCACCTCGACTTCGAGTGTTTTGCCATCCTTGGTGACAATATCAAACTCATAGGCAACACCGTCAGACTCAACCTCATACTCCGTGTTGACCACGGCGCCCGGATACTTGGCAAGAGCAGCCTTGACCGCAGCATCATATGAAATCTTTGCTTTGGACGTAAATGCCGGATCGTTTCCAGCAACTTCGCTTTCGCTTTCAACGATTTTTCCGGTCTTGGCATCACACTCAACTTCGTGGGATTTGCCATCATTACCGGTGATATCGAGCTCATACTGAACCTTACCGTTTTCCAGTTCACCTCGAACTGAGGTCACCTTGCCAGGGAACTTGGCAACAGCTGCCTTGTAGCAGCTACCTAAATCATCATATTTGCTGCCGTGCTTGTCTGCATAAGCAACTGGCACCATAGCTACGCTTAGAAAAATACCTGCAATCATTGATTTTTTCATACATGTTCTCCAGTGTGTGTAATCTGTTTCAATCTTACCAACCAACGCGAACAGAGACATTGCGCTGTATCAAAGGGTTCCAAAAAACCCGTCGATTGAACGTTTTCATTAAAGTATCCGGGAATTCAGCTTTAGTCGCTTGATCGAGCTGACGGTCATTTCACCGCTGGCGCATCCAGACTGCCGACCGATTTCGGATAGGCCACGATACCCCAAGGCAGCTGCTTGTCGGCGATGCGTTTCTTCACCGTCAGCGTTGCGGTGTCGATCACCAGCACCTCGTGCGAGCGGCCGCAGGCCAGCAGGATATCCTTGTCATCCGGCGTGAAGGTGAAGTGCCAGCAGCGATCGCCGGTCGTGACCTGGTTCACTTTCTCATAGGTTTTGGCATCGAACACTTCCAGCGTTTTTGCCTTGCCGGCGGCAACGTAGATCAGACTGCCATCGCGATTGTAGGCAATACCGTAAGGCGCTTCGCCGGTCGGCACGGTTCTGACCACATTGAATTCGCTGTCCATGACAACGAAGTTGTTGCCGAATTCCAGCGTCGCCAGATAAGCAGAGCCGTCAGGTGCGGCCTTGATGCCGCGCGGGCGAATGCCGAGACTTTCGGTGTTCACCGTCTTCAGCAGTTCACCGCTGGCGATATCGTGCACCGTTACCGTGTCATCCTCTTCGTTGGTGATGATCAGCTTGCTGCCATCGTGCGAGAATTCGATGCCTTCGGTTTCAGGCCCGCCGACGATTTCGCGCAGTTTCTTGCCCTGCTGAATATCAACGATGGCGATACGGGCCGGTTCTTCGGCTTCATCGTCGTCTTCTGCTTCGATGACTTCTTCACCCGGTTTCGGTGGTGGGCCGCCCTTGGAACTGGGCTCGAAGGAGACATAGGCGGTGTTGCCGACCACGCGGACAAACTCGGGGTTGACGCCGATATCGACGAACTGGATGAGTTCGCCGCTTTCTGCATTTATGATGGAGAT
Organism: Methylophilaceae bacterium UBA6140; assembly: GCA_002423265.1. Classification (GTDB taxonomy): domain Bacteria; phylum Pseudomonadota; class Gammaproteobacteria; order Burkholderiales; family Methylophilaceae; genus UBA6140. The sequence continues at coordinate 4,791 of DIVE01000023.1, forward strand.
ATTGCCCTGATCCTTGTTGGCGGTAATCAGCGTCTTGCCGTCAGGCGTGATGCCGATGCCGCGCGGCGTGCCACCTTTGGTGTCGATGTTTCGCACAGTAGCCATCGTATTCAGGTCAATCACAGTCACGCCACCCTCCTGATTCGACACATAGGCAAGTCCGCGGTCAGCTGCAACCGCATCCGCCACAGTTTCGACGCCTGATTTCTCACTGCAGGCACCGAGCAGGCCGGCACAAGCGATCAATGCAAGACTGCTGCGCAATCGCGTAGTAAATGGGCTCAATTTCATCCTGACTTTCTCCTTGACGTTTAAAAACTCGTGCTTTGTGCGAAGTGAAAACTGACCGTTGAACGATCGGTGAAGGCTTCTCATTTAATTTCGGTTCATTACAAGAATGAAAAATGGTGCGTGATCTCAAACAACAGGCAGAAATAAGCGATCAGCAGAATCAACCCGACGGCTATCAACACAATTTCCGGCATCTCGAAATTTTCAGGCCGCATCGGATCAACGGCTTTCTGAACGCGGAACTGACTGACCCGGATGTGATTTCAGTAACTTCAACATATCGATAGAAATCAGTTGGTTATAAATTTCATGCTAAACGCCGAACCTTAACTCAAGATGAATCGACGGCCTTGCCGGGGATATGTTTGAAAAAAGCGGGCCGAATCCGGGGAGAGCTTCGGCCCGCTGAGTTTGAGGGACTGTTGCCAGCCCTCACGCACCCGGAGATGACGCCTGGTTGTTGTTAGAAATCGTAACGGACTCCGCCGAATACCTGACGCCCGCGGCCAGCCACCATGCCGTCTACACGGCTTGCCAGATACTCTTTATCAGCCAGATTGCTGCCACTGAGGAAGAAGGTAGCGCCAGTGCCTTGCGGCTTGTAGCTGACCGATGCGTTCAACAGCGTATAGGAGGGAATCTTGCCGTAGGTGCCGGTTGCAGTGTCGGAGAGTCTGCCGATTGGATCAGGTTCCTGGCTGCTGACATAATCCCAGCCGATTCTGGCATGCACGCCTATCGGGTGCTGATAGCCAAAGTTGATCGAGGCGATGTGTTTTGGCGCGTAAGGCAAGCGGCTGCCATTGCTGATGTAACGGCAGGTGCCAAGTTCGTTGACAGCATCGGAAACAAAACAGGCCGCTTCCGCATTCTCGTTCAACTCGCCTTCATCAATGGCTTCATAGATGTCTTCACTGGTCTGGAAAGCATCCTTCTTGAACTTGGCTGTAAACAGGTTGGTGTAGGAGCCGGCCACGTAGAAGTTGTGCGCAGTATTGAGGATGGTGCCGAAATCAACACGGCCAGCCAGTTCGAGGCCGGACATTTCAGACTTGCCTGCGTTATCGAAACGGCCGCCGTTCTTCACCACGACCTCGTCAAAGTCGGTGTGAAACAATGTGGCTTCGAAGCCTATGCCCTTGAAATAGTTCGAGCGTACGCCCAGTTCCCAATTCGTGCTTTCTTCCGGCTTGGTATTGTCGATCAGGACGCCATCATCACCTTCCGAGATATCGCGGTCAGGTCTTGGCGGTGCAAAGCCCTTATGAACACCGGCGAAAATAGTGGTGTTTTCGATACCGTTCCAGGCCACGCCGAAACCTGGCAGAAGCTCGGTGTAGCGATTGGTGTCACGCACATTCTGCAACTCGCCTTCGGCACGGATGATATTGGTCTTGACCTTGACGTCCTCAAAGCGCAAACCCGGCGTCAGCGACCAGTTACCGATGTGGAACGTATTCTGCAGATAATAGGACATTGCAGTGACGTCGGTCTTGATCAGCTCGCGGTGATAACCTTCGAAAGTGCCGAATGGAATATCGTCGTCATCCTTGTAATCATCCACCTCAACGCCGGAGAAGGATTTGGCATAACTCAAGCTGCTTCTGAAGCGAGGCGAATATCCGCGGAAACCCTGGCGCTTGATATCTTCCTCGTGGTAGCGGAACCCGATGACTGCATCGTTTTCAATACCGAACAAGTGATGGCTGAAATCCAGACGCGGCTCGATACCCCAGTAAGTAAATTCACGCGGTCGCCACTGGCCGCCGCACATGTTGGCATTGGCGGTAGTGACCGCGAGAGATTCCTCTTCCACCCCGGGACAATGGGCGAGCGTACTGTAAGTATCGCCCTCTTCCCAGTATTCCTCGTCATCCCAGTTGCCGGGGCTGGCAACCTGACGCATGGAGGCGCGCTCGGTGTCGGAATAATAAGCCTGCGTGCTGAGTTTCACGCGGTCGGTGATCTGGAAAATATGCTGCAATTGCGCAATCTTTCGCTCCATCTCGAACGTATCATTCTTGCCGCTCGGCGCCTGATACTTGTCTTCCCTGTATTCCTGCAAACTGAGACCGGTTTCAGAAACATTGGAGTCTTCTTCGTAGTAACCGAACTTGGCAATCAGGGTCTGGCGCTCGGTCAGGTTGAGCTGGCCCTTGAAAGTGAATTCGCGCTGGTCGAATTCATGATTATCCCGAATTCCATCGCCCTTATTCTGCAAGGCATCGATCATGAAACCGCCACGCTCATTGCCGTAACCCAGATTGACATGGCCGCCGTAGAAATCGTTGTTGCCCGCCTTGGCCGTCAAGCTACCGGCAAAACCATCGGTCGGCACCGGTTTGGTCACAAAGTTGATCATGCCGCCAACGGTCTGCGGTCCGTACAACACCTGACCCGAACCCTTGACCACCTCAATCCGTTGCAAACGCTCAAGCGGTGTCGTGTAATGTGCGGCCGGGTCGCCATAAGGAGCGAGGTAGAGCGGCATGCCGTCTTCCATCAGCAAGGTACGGGCTGTGCGACGCGGATCCATGCCGCGCACGCCGATGTTAACGCCCAGACCAAAGGAGTTTTCGCCAACGATGTTGATGCCGGGCACGGTATTAAGCGCTTCCTGCATCGAGAAAGGCTGACGCTCTTCCAGGTCTTTCTCGTCGACGATGGCAAACGATCCCGGAACAGCTTCCAGCTTCTCGGGCAGAATGCCGGTTACCGTCACGGCATCGGTTACCAGCGTCTCTTCCGCGCCGGCAAACGCCGGCACCATCGCAAATGCAGTCATCACTGCGACTGCGGTCATTTTGGGTTTCAGATTCATACACACTCCGTTGGCTGTTTCTTTTTAAAGAATGTTCAGGCTTGCCATCGGGCCGCGTTCACGCCGGCCGATGGCCCTGAAGATCATGCTGCATTCTAGATTTGCCAACCGGCGTGGAGATACCTTGATTATCCCGAATAAGTATAGGAATTTTTCCCGACCATGCCGGGAACCGGCGCGGGAAAGAGAACCGGACGGAATACGCTGGTCATTGATTGATCAATCAGCTTTCGATCAGGCCATGCCGGATCGCCAAACGCACCAGTTCCACCGGGCTGTTGACGCCAAGCTTCTGGCGGATCATGGTCTGATAATTGGCGACCGTTTTCTGACTGATATTGAGCAGGTGTCCGATATCCTCGGCGCTCTTGCCTTCCGCGATCAGGCGGAACACTTCGAATTCCCGTGCCGAAAGTTTCTTCGATAGCGCATCATCGCCGCTGACGCTTTGCATGGCCATCTTCTGCGCAACCGCAGGGCTGATGTAGCTGCCGCCTGCCGCCGCTTTTCTGACCGCTGTCACGAGGTCTTCCGCCATGCCGGATTTTGCCACGTAGGCTTTGGCGCCGATGTTAAGCGCCTGAAAGGCAAAGGCGGCGTTTTCATGCATGGAGAACACCACCACGCGCGCCAGCGGGCTGCGCACCAGTATGCGGCGAATGGCTTCCAGGCCGCCCATGCCGGGCATGGAAAGATCGATGACGATAACGTCCGGCAGTTGTTCAGCAAACAACTGATAGGCCTGCTCACCGCTCTCGGCCTCGGCAATGACCCGCATCTCGGCATTCTGCTCAAGCAGCCGGCGCAAGCCGGACCGCACCACGGCATGGTCATCGGCGAGCAGAATGCGTATCGGTTCCTGACTCATGCAAATGCTCGGTTCAAAGGCAGTCGTACCATGATCGTTGTGCCTTTTGCCAGATTACTGTCGATTTCGAGCTCGCCGCCAGCACCCGTCACCCGCTCACGCATGCCGGTGAGACCAAAACCGGAGGCAAGCCTGGGGTTGAAGCCGCAGCCGTCATCCTGCACGACAATTGCCAGCTCGCCGGACTCTATCCACAAATCGAGTGTCACACGCTTTGCATTGGCGTGCCTGGCAATATTGGTCAGACACTCCTGCACCACCCGATAGGCAGTGATCGAAACCATTTCCGGCACTCCGGCAAGATCGCTGGCGATCTGCAGCTCGCAGGTTTGCATCTTGTAACGCTGTTGCCAGGTAGAAACCAGCTCCTCCAGCGCGACTTTCAAGCCCAGCTTGTCGAGCGTTTCCGGCCGCAGACGTTCGACGATATGCCGCACAATGGTGATGACCTGGCGAGCAACCGTAACGATCGCTTTTGCACTCTGGTTCACTGGGGTATCCAGCACACTTGCATTGACGATGGCGGTGGCGTCGGCGTGAATCGCCGTCAGCGACTGGCCAATCTCGTCGTGCAGATCGCGCGAAAGACTTTTTCTTTCCTCTTCCTGCAGATTCAGCAGCTGCTGCGAGAGCTTGTGATTGCGCGTGATGCTTTTTTGCAGAGTCGCTGCCATGTGGTTGAACTTGACGCTGATCTGCGCCAGCTCCGGCAGCCGGAACGGCGGCATGCGCGCATCGAGATTGCCCTGCTCGACCTGATTGATGGCTTCTAGAATCTGGTCGACCGGCCTCAGCGCCTTGCCCACGGCCCAGAACACCATGACGTTGACCGCAACGAAGAAGATGCCGACCAGCTTCAGCATGCCGATCGAATCCTCCCACACCTCGGTGATTTCATAAGTCGGGTCGGGTGTGATGACGACCTCTCCAACCAGTTTGTTGTTGGCATGGATGACGCGCTTCCTCGGCTCGACATCCCTGGAGAACACGTTCATCAGGTAAATGAACCAGGACGGCGGCGGATTGTGGATGGCGGCTGCGAACTCGGCCTGGTTGCTGTCGCGCAGATTGCCCCTGGCATCGTAATACTCGACCCTGAGGTGGCGAATCTGCCCCAGACTGCTGAGACTGAATGGCGTTTTAAGCTTCTGCTCGGCGATCTCATCAGCAAAATACAGCAACTCCTTATCGATCAGATGCAGGGCCAGTGCCGAGGTCGATTCGAGCTCGGCACGGATATTCTCCTGCGAATTGTGGATCGTCAATGCAACGCCGATGACCAGCAGAACCGCCATCAGCGCAGTGATCATCAGATTAAGCAGTAACTTCAGACTCATGAATAAATGGCGGCCACAGCTACAGGATCGGAGACGTTCAAGTGTATGCGAGATCGGACTGCCGCGTATCGGGAAAAATTCCCGATACATGGTTGATTGCTTTAAACGGCGACAGGCGCCTTGATGGCAGGATGCGGATCGTAATGTTCCAGTGTGAAATCTTCGAAGCTGAAACCGAAGATATCGGTCACTTGCGCGTTGATGCGCATGGTTGGCAGCGCACGGGGTTCGCGCGAAAGCTGTTCGTTCACCTGATTCAGATGATTGAGATAAATGTGCGCATCGCCCAGGGTATGGACAAAATCTCCCGGCTTGAGACCGCAGACCTGGGCCACCATCATGGTCAACAGCGCATAGGAGGCGATATTGAACGGCACGCCGAGGAAGATATCGGCACTGCGCTGATAGAGCTGGCATGACAACTTGCCGTCAGCCACGTAGAACTGAAAGAATGCGTGACAAGGCGGCAGTTTCATCTGGTCGACATCGGCCACATTCCAGGCGGAAACGATCAGACGACGCGAATCCGGATTGTTTTTGATGGCGTTGACCACCTGCGTGATCTGGTCGATATGCGTGCCGTCAGGCTTCGGCCAGTTGCGCCATTGATAACCATAGACCGGGCCGAGATTACCGTTGTCGTCGGCCCATTCATCCCAGATGGTGACACCATTCTGCTTGAGGTAGGCAATATTGGTGCTGCCTTGCAAAAACCACAGCAGCTCATGGATGATGGATTTGAGATGCACCTTCTTGGTCGTCAACAGCGGGAAGCCTTCTGCCAGATCGAAACGCATCTGGTAACCGAACACCGACAGCGTGCCGGTGCCGGTGCGGTCTTCCTTCCTGTGGCCATGCGTCAGCACGTGCCGCATCAAGTCATGGTAAACCTTCAATTTCATCCCCCTTCATTGTCATACCGACGCCATTGCTGGATTGACATTTGATGCCACTAAACCCGGTGCCGCCAAGACTGGATTCCGGCCTGCGCCGAAATGACGGGCGTCTTTAATTGTGGTACCACCGGCCTTTGCCGGAATGACGATCAAGTGTGTTGAACGATGAATTGCTTGATCGCATCGACATCGGCATCCATCACGACAAACCGCTGCGGCAGGCTTTCCAGACCGGCCAGGTCCTGCGGGCGCTCCGGCTTGTGGCCGAGGGCTTCAACAATCGCATCTTCAAACTTGGCCGGTAGCGCGGTTTCCAGTACCACCATGGGCACGTCCGGTTCGCGACACTCCAGCGCGACCTTGAGGCCGTCCGCGGTATGTGTATCGATGGTGACGCCATATTTCTCTTGCGTGGCACGTATGGTTTGCATGCGGTTCGCGTGGTTGCTGCTGCCCGAGACAAAGCCATAGTCAGCGACCTTGCCGAACAAGCCCTGAGCATTCAGGTCAAATGAACCGCCGGCATCTACCTTGCTCCACAGCTCACGCACCTTGGCAGCATCACGACCGACCAGATCAAAAACGAAGCGCTCGAAATTGGAGGCCTTGCTAATGTCCATCGATGGGCTGGAGGTATGGTAGGTGTTGGCCGAGCCGCGCGGGCGGTAAATGCCGGTCCTGAAAAATTCGTCCAGCACGTCGTTCTCGTTGGTGGCGACCACCAGCTTGCGGATCGGCAGCCCCATCATGCGGGCGATATGGCCGGCGCAGACGTTGCCGAAATTGCCGGAAGGCACGGCAAAGCTGACCTGCTGGCTGTTGCTGTCGGTAACAGCGAAATAGCCCTTGAAGTAGTAGACCACCTGCGCGGCAACCCGCGCCCAGTTGATCGAATTCACCGCACCGATCTTGTTCTGCCTTTTGAAGGCGTGATCGTTGGAAACCGCCTTCACTACGTCCTGCGCATCATCGAACACGCCCTTGACTGCGATGTTGTAAATATTCGCGTCCTGCAGGCTGAACATCTGTGCCGACTGAAAACGGCTCATCTTCTGGTGCGGCGACAGCATGAAGACGCGAATGCCGCGTTTGCCGCGCATTGCATATTCCGCTGCCGAACCGGTATCGCCCGAAGTGGCGCCGAGAATGTTGATTTCTTCGCCACGCTTGTTCAGCACGTATTCGAACAGGTTACCGAGCAGCTGCATCGCCATATCCTTGAAAGCCAATGTCGGGCCGTTGGAAAGCGACAGCAGATAAAGCTTGTCTTCCAGCTTGATGGTCGGCGTGATCTCGGCCGCGTCCTGTCCGGCACGCGTGTGGCAATACACTTCCGGACGATAGGTCTTGTCGATGATGGCCTTGAGATCGGCGGCCGGAATGTCGTCTACCAGGCGCGAGAGTATGGTGTAGGCAAGGTCGCGGTAATTCATGCCGCGCATGGCAGCAAGATCGGCCTCGGTGAAATGCGGGTAGCGCTCCGGCATGTAAAGGCCGCCGTCCGGCGCGAGGCCGCCGAGCAGGATTTCGCTGAATGTGAGCGCGGGCGACTGCCCGCGTGTGCTGATGTATTTCATAGATTCTAAACCGTCATTCCAGCGAAAGCTGGAATCCATTCAAACCAGACCATTATATAAATCAATCCATTCAGGATTGGCTTGTTCAATCAATTCAATTTTCCAGGCGCGTTTCCAGGCCTTGATATTTTTCTCTCTAATGATAGCCGCATGCATATCTTCATGCACTTCGAACCAGACTAAATCATGAATCCTGTACTTTTTGGTAAACCCATCGATCAAATCATTTTTGTGTTCCCAGACCCGCTTCAGCAAGTCTGAGGTCACACCCGCATACAAAGTACCGTTCCGTTTGCTGGCCAACATGTACACACACGGCTGTTTCATTATTTACCCCGTCATGCCGGCGAAAGTTGGTATCCGGTTAAAGTTTTCCAGTAAACGCTGGATTCCAGCGTTCGCTGGAATGACATGTCAGCTACTTGCCCAACTCTTCCATACGGATACGTGTGACCTTGCCAACCGTTGCCGGCAAGGCTTCGATTGCGGCAATCGCCTGATTCATGTTCTTCTCGACCGTGATGTGGGTCAGGATAATGATATCGGCTTCGGTTTCATTATCTGCCGGTTCTTTCTGCATCATCGCATCGATCGAGATATCGCGGTCGCCGAGAATACGGGTGACTTCGGCCAGCACGCCGGGCTTGTCGGAAGCGCGCATGCGCAGATAATAGGCGCTGTTGATTTCTTCAATCGGCAGTATCGGCAAGTTGACGATCTGATCAGGCTGAAACGCCAGGTACGGCACACGCTGTTCGATTGAGGCATCCGCCAGGCGGGCGACATCGACCAGATCCGCCACCACCGCACTCGCGGTCGGTTCGGCACCGGCACCGGCACCGTAATAGAGCGTGGGGCCGACGGCATCGCCCTTGACCACTACCGCGTTCATGGCGCCATTGACATTGGCCACCAGACGCTTTTCCGGAATCAGCGTAGGATGCACGCGCAGTTCGATGCCCTGCTCCGTGCGCTTGGTGATGCCCAGCAGCTTGACGCGGTAGCCAAGCTCTTCGGCATAGCGGATATCCTTGCTTTCCAGCTTGGTGATGCCTTCGGTGTAGGCGCGTTCGAACTGCATCGGAATACCGAAACCGATCGCAGAGAGAATCATCAGCTTGTGTGCGGCGTCGATGCCCTCGACGTCAAAGGTCGGGTCGGCTTCGGCATAGCCGAGGCGTTGCGCTTCGCCGAGAACGTCGGCAAACGCCAGGCCCTTGTCACGCATCTCACTCAGGATGAAATTGGTGGTGCCGTTAATGATGCCGGCGATCCACTCGATATGGTTGGCAGCAAGCCCTTCACGCAAGGCCTTGATGATGGGAATGCCGCCGGCGACCGCCGCCTCGAAAGCGACGATAACGCCTTTTTTCTGTGCTGCGGCGAAAATCTCGTTGCCATGCAGCGCGATCAGCGCCTTGTTGGCAGTCACCACATGCTTGCCGTTCTCGATCGCCTTCAGCACCAGGTCTTTGGCGACACCATATCCGCCGATCAGCTCGACGACGACATCAACATTGGGGTCGTTGACCACGGCAAAGGCATCATCCGTCACCTCGCATGCGCCTGCAATCACCTGACGTGCCAGGTCGAGATTGCGGTCGGCCACCTTCACAATCTGAATCGCGCGGCCGGCACGGCGGCTGATTTCCTGCTGGTTACGCTTCAATACGGTGAAAGTGCCGCCGCCGACGGTACCGATGCCTAACAGACCTACGTTGATTGGTTTCATATCAAAATCCGTGAATGGTGAAGGGTGAATGGTGAAGGGCAAACCCCTACCCTCCCGGCAGGGAGGGTGGCGCATGGCGCCGGGTGGGTATCCCCCTTAACCCTTTTCCCTTCACTGTATTAATTTCCATGCTTCCTGCGATACTGTTCGAGGAAACGCGCAATGCGGCCGATGGCCTCGGTGAGGTCGTCCACATTGGGCAGGAACACCACGCGGAAGTGATCCGGCTTCTTCCAGTTGAAGCCGCTGCCCTGTACCAGCAACACCTTTTCTTCCAGCAGCAGATCGAGGATGAACTGCTGGTCGTCCTTGATCGGGTAGATTTTCGGATCCAGCCTGGGGAACAGATACATCGCCGCAGCCGGTTTCACGCACGTAACACCGGGAATCTCGGTCAGCAGTTTGTAAGCGAGATCGCGTTGCTTGCAGAGCCGCCCGCCGGGTGCTACCAGATCATTGATGCTCTGGTAGCCGCCGAGTGCGGTCTGGATCGCCAGCTGTCCGGGTACGTTGGCGCACAGACGCATGGAGGCCAGCATATTGAGGCCCTCGATGTAATCTGCGGCATGGCGCTTCTCGCCTGACACCACCAGCCAGCCGGCGCGGTAGCCGCAGGTACGGTAGTTCTTCGACAAACCGTTGAAGGTGACGAACAGCACGTCGTCGGCAAGAGAAGCAATCGACGTATGCGTGTTGCCGTCATAGAGCACCTTGTCGTAGATCTCGTCGGCAAAAATCACCAGCTTGTGATGGCGGGCGATCTCGATGATGCCTTCCAGTATTTCCTTCGGATATAGCGCACCGGTCGGATTGTTCGGGTTGATGATGACGATGCCGCGGGTATTGGCGGTGATCTTGGATTCAATATCCTTCAGATCTGGCAGCCAGCCGATCCCTTCATCGCACAGATAATGCCGCGGCGTGCCGCCGGCCAGCGTCACTGCAGCGGTCCACAGCGGGTAATCCGGCATCGGCACCAGAATCTGGTCGCCGTTGTTGAGCAAAGCCTGCATCGCCATGACGATCAGCTCGGAAACGCCGTTGCCGATGATAATGTCGTCGATCGTCACATCGGGAATCTTTTTCTGCTGCGTGTAGTGCATGATCGCCTTGCGCGCAGAAAACAACCCCTTGGAATCGGTGTAGCCGGAGGCCTGATCCATGTTGCGGATCACATCCTGCAGGATTTCTTCCGGCGCTTCAAAGCCGAACGGCGCCGGGTTGCCGATATTGAGCTTGATGATGCGATGGCCTTCCTCCTCCATCTCCCGCGCGCGTGCCAACACCGGGCCGCGAATGTCGTAGCACACGTTGTTGAGTTTGGTCGACTTCAGTATGGGATCCATGATCGCTCGATAAAGGCGCAATATGCCCTGCAAAAAAGTGTGTTATCTTACATTGTCACGGCCCTGCCAGCAATGCAGGCGGGCAATTAGCCCAATTTATTCAATTCGATATGCCCCATGAAATTACATCTGACTCAAGCAGCGGGAAACCAGCTCATTACCGGCTATGACGAGACCTGGATCGAGGTAAATGCAGTTCGCTACGACCAGTCGCTGATCGTCATGCCCAGCCGCCTGATCGAGCGCTGGACGAGCGCCGGCTTCGATGCCCTCTGCGAAGCGGATTTTGAAACACTGGCCGAGCTGAAACCGGAAGTCGTCCTGCTCGGCACCGGCAGTACGCACCGCTTCATCCATCCGCGTCTCTCCAGCCCGTTGACCGCGCGCGGCATCAGCATCGAATGCATGAACACCGCCGCCGCCTGCCGCACCTACAATATCCTGATGGCCGAAGGCAGGCATGTCGCTGCGGCCTTGATTCTATAGAACGCCTTCAATACATGCCTGCAATCCCTGCGTTGCCGTGCTGCCACGGAGGCACAACCTGCGTGCATAAAAAAGCCCTGCCTGCAGGCAAGTGCAGGCAGGGCTTGGTCTCGGGCCTTTAAAGATTCCTGGTCGAAAACACCAGCGATGCGTTGGTGCCGCCGAAGCCGAAACTGTTGGAGAGCGCCGTCTGCAACTTGGCGTTGTCGATGCACTCACGCACGATATTGAGCCCTTCCGCCGCCGGGTCCAACGTTTCGATATTGGCGGAGGCGGCGATGAAACCATGCTGCATCATCAACAAGCTGTAGATCGCCTCATTGACGCCGGCCGCGCCGAGAGCATGCCCGGAAAGCGATTTGGTGGAGGCGATGGCAACCTGACTGTCACCGAACACCTCGCGGATCGCTTCCAGCTCCTTGACGTCACCGACCGGGGTGCTGGTGCCGTGAGTGTTGATGTAGTCCACCTTGCCCTCCACACCCTCCAGCGCCAGTTTCATGCAGCGCACCGCGCCTTCGCCGCTTGGAGCAACCATATCGTAACCATCGGAAGTCGCGCCGTAGCCAACGACCTCGGCGTAGATTTTCGCGCCACGGGCCTTGGCGTGTTCGTATTCTTCCAGCACGACGATACCGCCGCCGCCTGAGATGACGAAGCCGTCACGGTTGGCGTCATAGGTGCGCGAGGCTTTTTCCGGCGTGTCGTTGTACTTGCTGGAAAGCGCGCCCATGGCATCGAACAGATAAGACATGGTCCAATGCTCTTCTTCGCCGCCGCCGGCGAAAACGATGTCCTGCTTGCCCAGCTGAATCTGCTCGACACCGGCACCGATACAGTGTGCGCTGGTGGAGCAGGCCGAGCTGATGCCGTAATTGACGCCCTTGATTTTGGCGCCTGTCGCCAGGCAAGCCGCAATGCCGCTCGACATGGTTTTGGTCACCATGTACGGGCCGACACGGCGGATGCCTTTTTCCGCAAGCGTATTGGTGCCTTCCAGCATGCTTTCGGTAGAAGTACCGCCGGCGCCGACGATGAGACCGGTGCGGATGTTGGAGACCTGCTCCTCCGGCAACGCAGAATCGGCAATCGCTTCCTGCATCGCCAACCAGGCATAGGCATGGCCCTTGGCCATGAAGCGCAGCAGCTTGCGGTCGATCAGCGCTTCGATATCGAGATTCCTGATGGAACCGGCCACCTGCGAGCGCAAGCCTCTTTCTGCATACTCAGGTTGATACGTGATTCCGGAGCGCCCTTCTCGCAGGCTTTGCAGCACTTCGGATTGATTATTGCCCAGGCTGGACACGATCCCCAGCCCGGTCACTACGACACGTCGCATCGCGCTTCCCCTAATTGAGTTTTATGCATGTTATTGTTTATTCTGTGCATCAAAAATTGTCGGTGCGCGTAAAAAGGCCCACGCGCAAATCATTGGCCACGTAAATTTCGCGGCCATCCAGTTCCATCGTCGCATCGGCGATCCCCATGACCAGTTTGCGCATGATAACGCGCTTCAAATCGATCTTGTAGGTCACCAGCTTGCCGGTAGGCAGTACCTGGCCGGTGAATTTAACCTCACCCGCACCCAGCGCCCGGCCGCGGCCGGGGCCGCCCATCCAGCCCAGATAAAAACCAACCAGCTGCCACATGGCGTCAAGACCCAGACACCCGGGCATCACCGGATCGCCCTCGAAATGGCATTGAAAGAACCACATGTCGGGCTTGACATCAAGTTCGGCAATGATCTGGCCATTGCCATATTTTCCACCCTCTTCGGTAATCGAAACAATGCGGTCTATCATCAACATCGGCGGTAATGGCAGCTGTGCATTGCCTGCTCCGAACATTTCACCGCGACCGCAACTCAGAAGCTCCTCGTAAGTAAAGCTGTTTTGTTTTGACATCAGAGACTTTTTTCTTTTGAAAATAAGATTATTCGCTATTTTCGCCGGAAACGACGCCGAGTGAAAGCCCTTGCTGATGAAAGCTGCAAATTTGGGGTATACAGATCTGTTTACACCACCCTCGAATCTGTTTACACTCCTGCTTGAAGATTTTTGTTACATTTTTTTACAATTTAACCAGACCCATCCATCCAACCTCTCAGGGACAAGTCAATGAGTGATCGCCAACTGGCTGACTGGCGCCAACATGCGCTGAAATTAGAATCAGAAATTAACAAGGTCGTCGTGGGCCAGAAAGATCCGATCCGGTTGATCACCACGGCCATTTTCGCCCGCGGCCACGTGCTGCTGGAAGGCGATGTCGGGGTTGGCAAGACCACCCTGCTGCGCGCTTTCACGCGCGCCATCGGCGGCGGCTATCAGCGTATCGAAGGTACGATTGACCTGATGCCGAACGACCTGGTCTATCACACCTACCTGGGCGAGGATGGCAAACCGCACGTCAGCCCGGGCCCGTTGCTGATGTCGGGCGAAAATCTTTCGGTGTTTTTCTTCAACGAAATCAACCGTGCAAGGCCGCAGGTACACTCCCTGCTGCTGCGCGTGATGGCGGAGCGCACACTGACTGCCTTCAACAAGGAACACCACTTTCCGCACATGCTGGTGTTTGCCGACCGCAACCAGGTGGAAAAAGAAGAAACCTTCGACATTCCGTCTGCTGCGCGCGACCGTTTCATGATGGAAATTCCGATCGCGGTGCCGACCGAGCCTGCGGTTCGCGAAGCGCTGATGTTCAACCCGAAATTCCACGATGTCGATGCACTGGTCGGCACGGTCGAAGCCGAGGTGCTGCAGTTCGACCAGCTCAACGCCTTTGCCCGCATCATTCAGAACTCGGTCGATGCCAGCCCTACCCTGCGCCGCTATGCGCTGGATTTGTGGACCGCGACCAAGTCGCCCGAACTGTTCGGCGTCAAGGTCAACGGTGTCGAAATGAGCCGCCTCATTATCTCCGGCGCCAGCCCGCGCGGGGTCAGCATGCTGCTGTCGGCCGCCCGCGTCAACGCCTGGCTCAACAACCGCGAAGCGGTCGTGCCGGAAGACATACATGCGGTGTTCCATGAAACCATCGCCCACCGTCTGGTATTCAGTCCGGTTTACGAAATGCGCCGCACGGAAATCGCACGTGAATTGCTATCGGGCATCATCAGCTCGGTCTCGGCACCCTGAGCCGGAACATCCACGCGCGATTGACCGGCGAAAGATGAACACGACCCAACCAGCACAGCAGACAGCCGCCAGGACATGACCCAACTCGACCAGATCAAGCTGTTTTCCTACCACATCGGCTGGCGCTCGCGCGGTCGCCGTCCGGGCAGCCACAACAGCACGCAGCGCGGCATGGGCATGGAGTTCCGCGGGCATACCACCCTGCTCTCTTACCCCGATCCGCGCCGCATCGACATCAGGCAGACCATACGCGACCCGCTGGAGCAGGTCCATGTGCGAATCTTCAACCAGAAGAGCGCGACGCCGGTCGTCATGCTGTGCGACCTGTCAGGCTCCATGCATTTCGGCAGCCATCAGCGCAAGCTGTCGGTCGCTGCGGACATCATGCAATCCGTCGCCAAGTCGGCCAACGCCAATGCCGACCCGTTCGCCTTTGTCGGGTTCGATGACGACGTGCATGAGGAATGGCATTGCACGCCTTCTTTCAGACCGCATCATGCGCTGGAAATGGCGGAAAAACTGCGTGAGCATCACCCGCGCGCGGTCGGCAGCAAGGGGCTGATGCAGGTCTCGCGCTTTCTGCCGCGCGAACGCGCTCTGGTGTTTCTGGTGTCGGATTTCCATATGCCACTGGCAGAACTGGAAGAAGCCCTGATCCTGATGTTGCGCCATCACATCGTCCCTGTCGTGCTCTGGGACGAAGCCGAGTACCGCAATCTGCCGGAGTTCGGCATCGCCAGCGTGACCGATCCCGAAAGTGGCGCGCGGCGCACCCTGTTCCTGCGCAAGAAATATCGCGATCGCATCGTCGAGCATTTCGAAGCCCGGCGCGAGAGCATCAAGGCGCTGTTTCTGCGTCTCGACATGCCGCCCCTGTTCATCGAGCACGGTTACGATGCCGACTTGCTGACCGACTATTTCCATCAATATGTGGCTGCCTGACGCCATGAAGACCACTCAGACGATATGAAAAAATTCTCTCTGCACACTGCCACTCTGGTTCTGAGCCTGCTGCTTTCAATAGCGAGCTTTCAACTCCGCGCGGACGAAAAGCCCTTGCCGTCGATCGACGACAAACTGGTCAAGCTTTCCATCGTTGATCCCGTGCGCGATTCCGGCTATACCGTCGGCGACCGCATCACACGCGTGGTGACGCTGGAGATCAAAAAGCCCTACAAGCTGTTGGATACCTCGCTGCCCATCGTCGGCTACGAAAAACGCTACCAGGGTCAGGTCATCGGCATTGAACTGCGTGACATCAAAAAAACCGCCGAAGACAAAGCGGACAGCACAGTGCATACACTGCACCTGACCTACCAGATATTCACCCGCAACGTGGTGGCGAAACCGGCTGCATTGCCGCCTGAATTCGTCAAGATTCAGCATGGCAAGGAGATTTACTCCTTCCGCATTCCGAGCTGGAATTTCCGCATATCGCCGATTGCGGTATTCGGTGAGGTGAAGCTGGAAACCGACATGAGCCCGCTGCGCGGCCCCGTTCTAAAAAACAGCGACCGCGAAAATCTGATCTTCAAATTGGCACTCGCCGTGCTCGCGCTCTCGGCGCTGGGTCTTCTCTACATCTTCGGCGCGCATGCCTGGCTGCCGCGCATGGGCGGTCCTTTCGCCCGCGCCTGCCGCGATCTGAGAAAACTGAAGAAGCTGCCGGCCAATGACGAAACCCTGAAACTGGCGCTGACCCGCGTACATCAGGCTTTCAACCTGTCTTCCGGCAACAGCGTGTTCAGCAACAACCTGGATGATCTGCTCGCGCAGAAACCGGTATTTTCCAGCATGCGCAACGACATCGCGCATTTTTTCGAACTGTCGCGCATGGCCTTTTTCGAGCAGCAACATACAACGCAGACAGCAGCCGAACAACTTCTCTGGCTGCAGCAGTTCAGCCGTCGCTGCCGCGATTGCGAACGCGGCCTGAGGCCGGAAAAGCAGGCCTGAAACCATGATTTTTGCCAATCCGCTCGTATTGTGGCTATTGCCGCTGGCGCTGCTGCCGCTTTTGCTGGAACGCACGCATAGCCGCAGCTACTCCTGGGTCGCCATGCTGCCCAATGACCCTTTGTCCAACATTGTTGCGCTCTTTCTCAAATTGCTGGCGGTCATCGCCTTGTTGTTCATCGTGCTCGGTCTCGCCGGCCCGCAAACGCCGGAGCAGAAAATCGAGAAAATCGGCGTTGGCGCGCAGATCGCACTGGTGCTGGACCGCAGCGCCAGCATGGATGACGCCTTCTCTGGCGCCGGCCAGAGCGGTAAGGTAGGTGAAACCAAGTCGGCCGCCGCCAGCCGTCTGATCAGCGATTTCATCAATCGTCGCGAGAACGACATGATCGGGCTGATCACCTTCAGCAACTCCGCCATGCACGTGCTGCCGCTGACCGACAACCGCGAGGCGGTGCTCGCCGCAGTGCGCGCGACCGCCGGTGCGGCACTGTTCCAGACCAACATCGGCAGCGGTCTCAGCAGCAGTACAGGCCTGTTCGAAAAAGTACCCAATTCCGGCTCGCGGGCGATCATTCTGGTCTCCGATGGCGCCGGCCGCGTCAGCGCCGATGTGCAACAAAGGGTTCGTGACTGGCTCGACCGCCTCGAAATCAGCCTCTACTGGATCGTGCTGAAACAGCCCGGCGGCCTCAGTATCTTCGACGAAAACTACAAACCGCCGGAAGACGAGGCACTGCCGCCGGTGATCGAGCTGCACGAATACTTCAAGACCTTGAAAACACCGTTCAGCGCTTACGAGGCGGATGACCCGACCTCGCTCGAACGTGCGATCAACGACATCAATCAAAAGGAAAAGAAACCGATCAGTTATCTGGAGAAGATTCCGGGTAAAAACTATACGCGCCACTGCTTCATTCTGGCGGCCCTGATGATCGGTTTGTTACTCGGCGTTAAATATCTGGAGGTTCGTACATGGCACTCGGCGTAAAAAAACTCACCTGGTCACTGGCGCTCATCGCCGTCGCCAGCGCGCTGACGGCACTCTATGCCTGGAACAGAATGCATCAGATCGCCGCATTCAATCAGGCCGTTCTGACGGCAAAAACGCCGGATACCGACCGGCAAAGTTATGAAGCCAGATTTGCCACTGCCTACTGGCTGGCAAAAAACGAGCGCTTCAAGGAAGCGACCATCCTGTTCCTGCAGCTGGCCGAAGTGGGCGACAACAACCAGCGCTCGGCAGTACAGCACAATCTCGGCAACATCTTCTTCATGCGCGGCCTCACCATCAACGGCAACAGCATGACCGTGCGCCATGAAAGCGAATACCTGTTCAGGCAAGCCAAGGGCGCTTATGTGCAATCGGTCAAACTGGACAACAGCCATTGGGATACGCGCCACAACCTCGACCGCGTGATCGGCATGCTGCCGGAAACACCGACCCCAGGCGTCGGCGAATCCGATAGCCCCGGCCTGATCATGGGCAACATACCGGTGGGCTTGCCGTGAGATATTTCCATCACCTGCAGCGTTATCTGGTCCATCGCCGCGATGCGACGCTTCTGCTGTCGGCACTGGTACTGTTGCTGGTCGCGCTGTTGCAGCCGAGCATTCCGCTCAAGCGCAATATCTACAGCTATTTTCTGGTCGCCGATATTTCGCAGAGCATGAACGTGGAAGACATGGGCAGTGCAACGAACCCGATGACACGCATCGCACACACGCAGAAAATGATGCGCGAGGTCGTATCCTCGCTACCCTGCGGCACCAAGGTCAGCATCGGTCTTTTTGCCGGCGTCAGCGTGGCGGCGATGTACACGCCGATCGAAGTCTGCCGCAATTTCGCCGCGATCCAGGATACCATCGACCACCTCGACTGGCGTTCCGGCTGGTCCGGCAACAGCCGCATCCGCGAGAGCATGCTGTCTCTGGCGCAGGTGCTGCGCGCGTTTCCGGAACCGGCACAGGTGGTCTATTTCACCGACGGCGAGGAAGCCCCTAAATTGCACGTGTTCAACACGCGCGACCTCGCAGCCTTTCAGGGCGGGGATGACTGGTTGTTTGTCGGTATCGGCAGCGATCAGGGCACGCCGATCCCCAAGCTGGACGAAAAAAACCAGCTGATCGGCTACTGGTCCGGTGACAGCTTCGCCTTGCAACCGGGGATCGCACAGATTTCCGAATCCAATATCGGCACGCGCGACGACAATGTCGCCGGCGGTGAAAACGACCGTTATCTGTCCAGACTGGATGAGCCTTACCTGAAATCGCTCGCCGAAGAGATCGATGCCAGGTATGTGCGCGGCGACAAACTGCAAAACATTCTGTCGGCAATGAAAGCGCAGAAACCGGCCAGACGCGATATCGCTCCCTATGGCGTCGACTGGATACTGGCCAGCCTTGCCGGGCTTTTGCTATTGCTGGCCTATTTCCCCAGGCATCCGCTGACGTCAGCCATCAACCGTTTGCGTGGCATCAAGCAGCGCCTGGCCGGCATGCGCCTGCGCTGATCAATTTTCTGCCGTCTCCTGCCCCCATCTGAGCCAGACACGCAGCTGACGAAAACTCTCCGGCTCTGTGTTGTCCGGCAGCAGCAAGAGGTGGATGCGTCTGTTTCGCTTCAACGGCGATTGCCCGCAAACCTGCAGATTGAGCACCGTCAGCCAGGCCGACACGAAACTGCTCTCCGATACCTTGACCTCAAGCGTGTCACCGCAGCGCATCGTCACCTCCACCCTGGCGTCCCGATAAAGGTGCAAGGCGGTGATCGAGCTTTGCAGCGCCAGCAGGGCATGAAGCCGGATTTCGTAAACCGTTGCAACTATCGCAGCCGCCATGAACCATGCTTTCAACCACGCGCCGACAGGCGACAACAAGAGCGCCAGACAGGCCACCAGGCAGGCGAGCGACAGCGTGCGCGCGAGCCATTGCGAAGGCTGCAGCGCGAGATGAATGGGCTTGGCGTTATAATATGCCATCACAAGTTCCCGAGTTGTCTCTGCTCTGTCCGTCCACCTATAGAACAGGCTCTAACGCAGAGCAGGCAACCACAGGTTCAAGCTAGATCATTGAAAGTGACTAATTCATCATGACGACACCATGGCATACATTCCTCGAGGGCCTCGGCGCGAGCTTCTCCAACGGGCAGTTACAGCATTTCGGCGAACCTCAGGCCGAACTGCAGGCAGCCGCTGACGACAACGTCATCTGTGACCTTTCCCACCTCGGCCTGTTGCAGCTTGAAGGCGACGACCGCGTGAGCTTTCTGCAGGGCCAGGTGACCAATGACGTGCGCCTGCTCAACGGCAACAACAGCCATTACAGCGGCTACTGTACGCCCAAGGGCCGCTTGCTGGCACTGTTTCTGGCGTTTGCCCACCATGACCATCTGCATCTGCAATTCAACCGGCAGTTGCTTGAGCCGGTGATGAAACGCCTGAAGATGTATGTGTTGAGATCCAAAGTCAGCATCAGCGATGTTTCGGACAGCATCGTGCGCATGGGCTTCGCCGGCCCGCAAGCCGGACAGTCCCTGCAAAGCCTGTTCGGTCTCGTACCGCAGGAGGAATACGGCCTGGCCAGTATGGAGGACGCCACCTTGATCCGGCTGCCCGGCAGGACGCCGAGGTATGAAATTCTGACATCCGCGGACCATGCGGAACGCATCTGGACCGCCCTCGCCAGCCAGGCCCGGCCAGCGGGTGCAGCATGCTGGGAATGGCTGGAGATAGAGGCCGGCATTCCCGACATCGGCCCTGCAACCCAGGAAGCTTTCGTGCCGCAGATGTTGAATCTGGACGCGCTGGGCGCCATCAACTTCAAGAAAGGCTGCTACACCGGCCAGGAAATCGTCGCCCGCACCCACTATCTCGGCAAGGTCAAACGCCGCACCCTGCCGCTGCATGTGCCGGCAGGGCAGACTGCGAGCATCGGCAGCCCGCTTTATACCAGCGGTAGCGAGGAGGCTGCAGGCATGGTTGTGCGCGTGGCACCTTCACCGTTGGGCGGGATCGACTTGCTCGGAGAATTGCGGCTGGAAGCGATAGCGTCGGCTGACATCCACCTGGATAAATCTGCCGGAGCCTTGCAGCGGCTGGCGCTGCCATACCCGCTGGACTGATGCCGCGAGACAGCCTGCCGGCAGCGGGCCTGCCAACCAGCAACTTGCGTGCGGCTGACTTACGCGACGAGGCTGCGGTTGCGGCCGGCGTATTTAGCCTGAAACAGCACGGTATCGGTGCGCTCGATCAGGGCGTCGATATGCTCTTCCGGTTTCCATTGGGAAACGCCGAGACTCGCCGTCACGTGCAGCAGCTCTTTCCTGTATTCAACCACCAGCGCTTGAACCGCCAGACGCAACTTCTCGCTGACCTGCAAGGCGTTCTCGGCATCACAGTTTTTCAGCAGAATCAGAAACTCCTCGCCGCCCCAGCGGCAGAGAAAATCCACTTCGCGCAGATTGACACGCAGACAATTGGCAACCGCAATCAGCACCTGATCGCCAGCAAGATGCCCATGCAGATCGTTGATGGATTTGAAGTGGTCGACATCCAGCATCAGCATCGATAGCGGCTCCTGATTGCGTCTGGCATCGTTCAGGTAAGTACCGACCACGACATCGAAAGCCTGCCGGTTCGGCATCCTGGTCAGGCTGTCGGAAGTCGCCATCATCTCCAGTCTGCTCTGGTAACGCGTAATCGCCATGCCGGTGAACAGCAGCGCGACACCGGTAATGACGATGAATACGAACATGTTGAAATAAAAGGTCTGGCGTATGCTCTTGACCGCATCGTTCTCGTTGCGCTCGACGAACAGATACCAATCCAGCTCGTGAATATAGCGCACGTTAAGCAATATGGACTCATCCTTGAAACGGTACTCGTAGGTGCCGGTCTGTTGCGCCATGACCTGACGGGAAATCTCTTTCAGGCCCGGATGTTCGTGAATGCTGGTATTGAGCGGCTGCGTCTCGCTGCCGAACAGCACGATCTTGCCCTCAGGGTCGACAAAATAGATGTTGCGCTGATAGCGCTGCTGGTAGTTATCGATCAGCGTTCTGACGGCATCGACCGTGAGACCGACCCCGGTCGCACCGATGAAGTTTCTGGCGTAATCGAACACGCGGTAATTGACGAAAATCGTCAACGCGTTGACGTGTGTGGCATCGGGATCGACATTGATCTCGTAAGGCGTCTGCATCTGCCGCACGCGGAAATACCAGGCATCAAGCGGGTCTTCCTCGCTCACCTGCTTCAGCACGCCATCGGCGTAATAGTAATTGCGCGTTTTTTCCGAAACGAAAAAACTGCTGAAGGTGCCGTAGGTCTCCCTGATTTCCTTCAGATAACGATTGATCCTGACCGTATCTTGCTCCCCCGCCACCACCCAGTCGCGCATGAAGGTATCGCTCGCCATCATGGATGAAATGAAAATGGGGCGGATCAGGTCTTTCTGAATTTCGGAATAGATATTGTCGGCGGTCAGCGGCAGTTCGCTGATGACGATGGCATCGCGGATTGCATTCTTCGACACCACATAACTGACGATCGAAGTCGCCAGAAAGCCGATACAGAGCAGAACCCAGAGCAGGAAGATGACCTTGCGTTTGCTGTCGATAATGGCGTATATCAATTTCGGAATGTCCGGCGGCTATCTCGGTAGCGTCTGCTGTTTGTTTTGAAAGACTGTCCGGTCAAGACAATCACAAGAAAGGCCTGCACCGCTAGTTGCTCCGCTGCTCGGGCACGACGGGACTCGCCTCTTTAACCGCACCCGCCGGCGCCGCAGGCGCTGCCGGCAACATTCCCTCCAGTACCTGGTAGAACACCTCATCCTGCTTGATCATGCCCAGCTCGCTACGCGCGCGCTCCTCAATGGCGGCAAAGCCCTGCTTGAGGTCGCGCACTTCGGCATCGACCGAGTCGTTGCGTGCTTTCAGTCTGGCATTCGCCTCTTTCTGCTCGCTGATCTGACGGTTGAGATCCCAGACCCTGAGCCAGCTACCCTTGCCCAGCCACAACGGGTATTGCAGCAAGGCAATCAGGATGACGAAAATCAGGGTCAGGGCTTTCACCAGCGATCAGTGGCGGGCGTTCCGCCGCTTAGCGGCCAAGGTGGTAGAACGCACCCATACCGGCGTAGCTGGTCGCGCTACCGAGCTCCTCCTCGATACGCAGTAGCTGATTGTATTTGGCGATACGTTCGGAACGGGACAAGGAGCCGGTCTTGATCTGCAAGGCGTTGGTGGCCACGGAAATATCGGCGATGGTGGTATCTTCGGTTTCGCCGGAACGGTGCGAAATGACCGAAGTGTAACCGGCACGCTTGGCAGTCTCGATCGTGGCGAAGGTTTCAGTCAGGGTGCCGATCTGGTTGACCTTGATCAGCACCGAGTTGCCGACACCGCGCGCGATGCCTTCGCGCAGGATCTTGGCGTTGGTGACGAAAAGATCGTCGCCGACCAGCTGCACGTTCTTGCCCAACCTGTCCGTCAACAGCTTCCAGCCGTCCCAGTCATGCTCGCTCATGCCGTCTTCAATGCTGATGATGGGGTATTTGTCGACCCAGGTCGCCAGATAATCAGTGAACTGAGCGGAACTGAGCTGCAAGCCTTCGGATTCCAGATGGTATTTGCCGTCCTTGTAGAACTCGGAGCTGGCGCAATCCAGACCCAGCAGGATATCGCGGCCCGGTTCATAGCCGGCGTCACTGATCGCTTCAAGAATATACTGGATGGCCGCTTCGTTGGAGGGCAGGTCGGGCGCAAAACCGCCCTCATCGCCGACTGTGGTAGCGAAGCCGTTCTTGTGCAGCGTCTTCTTCAACGCATGGAACACTTCGGCACCGGCGCGCAAGGCTTCGCGGAAGCTGGGCAGGCCGGCCGGGATAATCATGAATTCCTGCATGTCAACACTGTTGTCGGCATGCGCGCCGCCGTTGATGATGTTCATCATCGGTGTCGGCAACTGCATCTGGCCGGAACCGCCGAGATAGCGGTAAAGCGGCAGGCCCGATTCTTCTGCGGCGGCACGGGCGCAGGCCATGGAAACCGCCAGAATCGCATTGGCGCCGAGGCGCTCCTTGTTCTCGGTGCCGTCCAATTCGATCAACATGTTGTCAATAAAGCTCTGCTCTTCGACATCAAGCCCGACGATCGCTTCGGCGATCTCGGTGTTGACGTTCTCGACCGCCTGCAGCACGCCCTTGCCGAGATAACGGGATTTGTCGCCGTCGCGCAATTCGACTGCCTCCTTGGTACCGGTCGATGCCCCGGAAGGCACTGCGGCGCGGCCGATGATGCCGGACTCCAGCAACACATCGGCTTCAACAGTTGGATTGCCGCGTGAATCAATGATTTCGCGGGCGATAATATCGACGATTGCGCTCATGCTAGTTTCCTCTAAATGATTTAAGACTAATCACCGCCGGGCGCACGGAGCATTCGGAGAAAACCCGGGTTCTCTCCGACTTCCCCGCGCTCTGCGGTTTAAATGGTTTGCTCAATAAACCCGGCTTTTTTTACCAACTTGTCCAGATCGACCAATACTTCGAGCAAGGCCTGCATTTTCGGCAGCGGCCACGCATTCGGGCCATCCGACAATGCCTTGCTCGGGTCGGGGTGTGTTTCCATGAAAATACCGGCGATGCCGCTGGCGACTGCCGCCCGCGCCAGCACCGGCACAAACTCGCGCTGGCCGCCGCTCTTGTCGCCCTGCCCTCCGGGTTGCTGCACCGAATGCGTGGCATCGAACACCACCGGACACTGCGTCTCGCGCATGATGGCGAGGCTGCGCATATCCGACACCAGGGTGTTATAACCAAAAGAGACCCCGCGCTCGCAGACCATGATGGTATCCGCACCGCCGTTGGCTTCCTTCGCTTTCTGCACCACCTGCTTCATGTCGCCCGGCGCCAGAAACTGGCCTTTTTTGATGTTGACCGGCTTGCCGCAGGTCGCTACCGCCGTAATGAAATCGGTCTGGCGGCAGAGAAACGCAGGGGTTTGCAGCACATCAACGACGGCAGCCACGTGCGGCACCTGCTCTTCGGTGTGGACATCGGTCAGAATGGGCACGCCAACCTGACGACGCACTTCATCCAGTATCTTCAGCCCTTGTTCCATGCCGAAACCGCGGAAAGTCTTGTTGGAACTGCGGTTGGCCTTATCAAAGGAAGATTTGTAGATGAAGGGAATACCGAGCGCAGCAGTGATCTCCTTCAGCTGCCCTGCCGTATCAATCGCCATCTGCTGCGATTCGATGACGCAGGGGCCGGCAATCAGGAACAAGGGGTGATCGAGACCGACTTCAAAACCGCATAGCTTCATTTATTTGATTCCTTTGGCTTTCAGCGCCGCTTCGACGTAGGACTTGAACAACGGATGCCCGCTACGCGGATTGGAGGTGAACTCCGGGTGGAACTGGCAGGCGACGAACCATGGGTGAACGTCCTGCGGCAGCTCGATCATCTCGCACAGCTGCTCAGTGGGTGTGCGGGCGGAAATGATGAGACCGGCGGCTTTCAGCTGTTCGACGTAATGGTTGTTCACTTCGTAGCGGTGGCGGTGGCGTTCGTTCACTTCCATGCCATAGATGCCGGCAGCCAGCGTGCCGGGCTCGATCGGGCATTTTTGCGCGCCGAGGCGCATGGTGCCACCGAGGTCGGAGTTCTCGGAGCGGATTTCGACCTTGCCGCTGGCATCCTGCCACTCGGTGATCAGGCCGACCAGCGGGTGCGGAGTATCCGGGTTGAACTCGGTGCTGTTGGCGTCTTTCAACCCGGCGACATTGCGGGCGAATTCGATCACTGCCAGTTGCATGCCGAGACAGATGCCGAGATAAGGCTTTTTACTCTCGCGCGCAAATCGGATTGCGGCGATCTTGCCTTCGGTGCCGCGCTTGCCGAACCCTCCGGGCACCAGAATGGCATCCATGCTTTTCAGGCTGTCGGTGCCGTTCTTTTCAATGTCTTCGGAATCGACAAAATGAATACGCACCTTGGAGCGGGTGTGAATGCCGGCGTGTATCAGGGCTTCCGTCAGCGATTTGTAGGATTCGGTCAGATCGACGTACTTGCCGACAAAAGCAATGTTGAGTTCGTATTTCGGATGCTCGACCGCCTCGACAATTTTTTTCCAGCTCGACAAATCAGCCGCCTTGGCGAGAATGCCGAGTTTGTGACAAACGATTTCGTCCAGCATCTGGTCGTGCAGCAAGCCGGGGATGGCATAGATGGAGCTGGCATCGATGGCGGAAATCACGGCCTCCGGCGCCACATTGGTGAATAGCGCGATCTTGGCCCGCTCGTCGTCCGGAATCGACCGGTCAGCGCGGCACAGCAGGATATCCGGCTGAATACCGATCTCGCGCAGCTCCTTGACCGAGTGTTGGGTCGGCTTGGTCTTCAGTTCACCGGCCGTAGGAATCCACGGCAGCAGCGTCAGGTGAATGTAGCAGGCATTGCCGCGGCCTTCGCGGATACCCATCTGGCGGATGGCTTCGAGGAACGGCAGCGATTCGATATCGCCGACCGTGCCGCCGACTTCGACGATGGCGACGTCGGCACCTTCGGCACCGCGTTTGATATGGTTCTGGATTTCATCGGTGATATGCGGGATGACCTGCACGGTCTTGCCCAGATATTCGCCACGGCGCTCTTTCTTGATCACGGTCTCGTAGATCTGGCCGGTCGTGAAATTGTTGCGCTTGCCCATGCGGGCGCTGATGAAGCGTTCATAGTGACCGAGATCGAGATCGGTCTCGGCGCCGTCGTCAGTGACAAACACCTCGCCGTGCTGAAACGGGCTCATGGTGCCGGGATCGACGTTGATATACGGGTCGAGCTTGAGCATGGTGACTTTGATACCACGCGACTCGAGAATTGCGCCAAGACTGGCGGCTGCGATGCCTTTTCCTAGTGAGGAAACAACCCCGCCGGTAACAAATACGTATTTGGTCATGAAAGGCACTTAATGGTGTGTTGCGGACGGGAGTCAATTTTACTTTAAAGCCCTATCAGCGACAAATGAAAACTCGTCTGCAAACGCTTTATCCCGGATTATTCGATTGATGCAGAATTGCCGATCACAGCTTGAGGCTTCTTGACATACATCAAAGCAGAATATCGGACGCTCAATAGAATCTCCCTGTGACTGCCACAATCAGTGGCAGGCCGCAATCAAACAACAGGAGATCACTGATGCTCATGGATTTATTCGGAACATTTTCCGGCCTGCTCAGTTTGGACATTATTGTTTTTATCATTGCGATGGCTGTCTATCTGGCCTGGTTATTTATGAAACTGAGTGCTGAGAAGCCTGAAGACAACAAGCGTTAGCGTTTGCCGGTGCTTGAATTAAGAATTAAGGCGCAACGAAATATTTTTATTTCGTCATTTCCGGCGTTGACCTCAGAATCCGGCAGGATCTTCTGCCATGTGCCGTGGATGCAGCATTTGCCGGAACCTGCCAAACAGCTGGAAGGATAAACAGATGCCAGCATGACAACATTCCCTTCTCAAACAAGGCAGTCCACACGCCGCCAGTGAAGCGCAACTTGTGCAAGGCGGTTGCATCTGTACCGGTAGCGCAACCGAATCGGAGGTCTCGCATCGCT